>CAUJII010000130.1 GCA_963205035.1 Spirochaetota bacterium | reverse complement strand
AGAAGTCCCTCGGTACATGTCAACTTATGGGGATTTTATTACCCTCATTCTCTGCTTTTTTATCGCTATCTATCAACCGCCTACACCGATTAAGGTTTCAGAGATGCGCATAATGCTCTCTCCATTTCAAGGGGCGCGTGGCATCATGCCCGGTGGCAACACTCTCTCGAAACAAAAACTCGAAGACATGGGATTAACTGTTGAAGCGATGCCGGCTGAAGTGAAGGGTAAGGTTCAATCGCGCGAAAAATTTCAAATCAAGCAAGTCTTTGAAGATGAAATTAAGAAGAAAAAGATTAAAGTCAGCGAAGATGAGCGTGGAATTGTCATCAGTCTCATCGGCGACGGTTATTTTGCTCCAGGCTCGGCAAAGCTTACCGAAGAAGGCCGCCGTGTTCTCGCAAAAGTTTCCGACTTACTCGCGCGGATGGATTCGTTTACGCGCATCGAAGGGTATGCGGACGACGAATTATCGGCCAGGCCTTCAGGGGAGTTCTACGAATCTGCGTGGGAGCTTGCCGCACAACGCGCCATCAACGCGTTGCGCTTCTTAGAAGAGACGAACGAAGTCCCGGCAGAAAAACTTTCGGCGGCGACCTATGGCAAGACACGACAGTTGACGCAATCGGGCACGCCCGAAGCGCGCGCGCTGAACCGCCGCATCGACGTCGTTATCTTGGCGGGCAAGAGAGAATCGCGGTCGTACCAGGATTCCTCGCTGCCGCCGAGTCGTGTTCCGCAGACGGAAACCAGCGTGCCGTAGGCATCTCCGAAAGAGAGACTTAGCCCGTGCCAAGAGGGGATTGTTGGATTACGCCAAGAGCACGGGTGGTGGGTCGCCTGGGTTTTCTACCGCCCAGAAAGTGATGCTTTCCTCGAGAAAGCCAGCGGAAGCGTCCCACCCTTCGGAATCTGCCGAATAGTTAATCGAAAAGAAGCGACGGATGGCTCGTCGCGACGGTTTTTTCCACAGTTGAATGAGCCCATAGATCAGGAGCGACACGCTCACCCTTAGCGCTGCGGCGACAAAGACGGCATCCATGCCGGTCGCCAGCTCGGGCCATCCGTGGCCCATGCGCGACAAAGACGGCATCCATGCCGGTCGCCAGCTCGGGCCATCCGTTTAACTCGCTTGAGCGGTTCTGGTGCGAAACGAGCGTCTTGAGCGAGGGTTAATCCGCAAATTTTGACGAGCATCTAATTTTCGGCGACAGTTTTTTGTTGCAGCTCACTGAACTCGGCGATCGCGGTATAGTCGCGATCCTGGTGGAGTAGCGTCAGAGAATATTTTAAAGCGACTGCGGCAACCAAGCAGTCGGTGGCAGAACGAATCGTCTTGCCGAGTCTACGCCCGCGGCGGAATAGTTGCGCAGCTTCGACAAATCTTTCTTGCGGCAGCGGATTATCGAAGAAGGCCGCGGAGCCGAGAATCGTTTGAACTTGCGCAAACGCCGCGTCGTCGCGAATGCCCTGTAGAACTTCTTGATACACGGGAAGACAGATCGCAATTTCTTCGGGTTGAAACCAACCTACCGCGTTGGGATCGCGAAAGAAAGCGATCCAAGCTGAGGAATCAACGAGATACATTTTCGTCTTTACGTATCTGGGCGAGATCGCCTTGCCAAATATTGCTGCCGGCAAAACGATAAATACCTGCCAACGTCTTCAATCGTACATACTCTTCTAAAGCACGGTTTACCGTGTCTGAATAAGTGCGGTGTCCCCCCATGCGCAGGGCTTGTTCGAGACATTTCTCATCGAGCACAAGATTTGTGCGTTTCATGTGTTTAATATGCATATTTTACTTCGTTGTGGCAATTAAATATTATCGTGATACCAGCGATTGACATCCTGCACAAAATCCGCGTATTTCGGGATCCATACCACAGTCGGCGACTAACTATGCGCCTACGCTCGATACCGGCGGCCATGGCCTTTCACGACAAAAGTCCTCCGCGGAACTATTTCGTTGCGAAAGTTTTCAGATAATCTGAAGCGCGGATGTAATCGACGTTGCGGTTATAGCCAGTGCTGTTGTTTTTCTCGATGAAAGCCATGAGGCTTTGCATCTCTTGTTTAGCTTGTGGTATCTCTCCACGTTCTTTGTAGAGAGCGGCTAAGAAGAAATATGCCTTCGCTTGATCGGGCTCGACCGATTTATATTCTTGCATGAGGCTAATTGCCTTGTCTTGAAAGTCGCGCTGGCTCACCGTCAAGGTGTCGTTTAACACGCGGTATGGGTTGTTCCGCGCAAACCCTGCATAGTACATGAGCGCCAATTCATATTTCACTTTATTCATTGTCTTGTCGAGGTTGAGTGCTTTGAGGAATGCCTGTTCTGCTTTGCGCACTTGGTCATAATCCCAGTTATTGACGCGCGCCATGTTTGCGTAGCAAAGTCCCTGCCAGTAAAAAACGTCGGCGTCGGTTTGGCCAAATTCGACTGCTTTTTGGAGGTTCTTGATGCAGAGGTCATAGCTTTCGAGGAGTGCGTAGGATTCACCCATTTTCCGGTAGACCTTTCCGGTTTTGATGCCTGCGTCGATTTTTTCGTTGATAATTTTCGCATAGCCCTCGATTTCTTTTTCCCAATCTGCGAGTTGTTCTTTGCTGGCGGGGCGGTGGCCGTAGCGTTTTTCGAGATGTTTTTCTTTGGCTTCTTGATAGCAGGTGGAAACCTCGCACCCCATGGTGAAGAGAGAGAGAAAGAAGGCCAGACGAACCATAGGTTAATGCGACATAATGCAGGTAGTGTGTAAATTCCTTTGTAGGAGTTTAGGTCTTGACGCTGTACACCTCCCGGTGGCCCAATGACCCCACCCCCGACCCCTCCCCGCATGCGGGGAGGGGTGCACGGAGTGAAACCACCCCGGCCTCCGGCCACGTTGCCTGGCACTGCCCCGCTTCGCGGGCGGCAACCCAGCGGCCCTCCACGGGAGGGGAAGTTGCGAGGCAGTCTGCATTTCAAGCGCAGTACGCAGCAGAATTTCCCCTCCTCCGGAGGGGTGCCCCGATAGGGGCGGGGTGGTTCCCTGTGATCGTGACCCCACCCCCGACCCCTCCCCGCATGCGGGGAGGGGGCACGGGCCTGTCCCCAGGTCTATGGGCCCGTGATAGCCCAGAGCGAGAATTTGACATACCATACGACGCGAAACATGGTGTCTTGTTGGCTGCCGTGATTTAGCTCGGTGGAAAATTATCACGAGGTTTCGCCCTGGACGGCGAAACCGTAAGATTTCCATGCTCAATTTTCAAGCATAGGTACATGAAAGCCTTCTTGCACAAAGTGGTTATCGGTGCTCAATACGGTTTGTATGTTTTTCTCTTTCATGATCAGCATCGAGGAACAGTCTGTCAGGCTGTAGCCCTTATCTTGTCGACGGCGATAGAGGCCAAAGGCCTTTTCAAAGTTTATTTGGCTAAATGCAATAATCTTCGTGTGCCTATTGCGTTGAATTGATCCTATTGTGTCGCTGGCAAATTTACGCCAAAAAGCACCATAATCAGAGAAATGATTCAAAAACTCGACTAAGACAAGCTCACTCGTCAGAAGTTCAATTTGTCCTATTTCGGTTCGTAATTGAAGAGCCCGCTCATTATGCTCATCTCTTTCAACAATTAGGGCGATTAGATACGAAGTATCGAGAAAAACCGCCTTCATCTCGAATGATCGAGGAGATGTGGCGTTCTGTGCGCAGTGGAGCCATTTTTTGGCATTTTAGCCATTTCCGATTTAGGGATTTTTTGGCTTTTTTCAATTAACTCTGACAGCAAATCCGTCTTCTTCTGCACTTTCTTAATTGATTTGATGCCTGACGCCATAACTGAGCCTATGAAAATTGATTCTCTTTGTCAATTATTTGTTGGCCGACCGCTTGCATTTTTTCACTTCTATTACCCGCGCCCGCACCAAAAAGATTTGACCATAACTATAATCTCCAGAAAATACCCTCTTATGAAAACGATTCTCCTTTTCGCTCTCTTGTCAGCATATCCTCTTGCGGCAATCCAAGAGGTTACCGGTAAAGTGGAAGCGGTGACCGTTTTTACTGACCGAGCTCTCGTTAAGCGAACTTTTACTCTTGAGAGTACAGAAAAGACGGGGACGGTGCGGTTTGTAAAAATGCCCGTCTCGCTTTTTACCGATTCGGTGCGTGCAAGCGGCGTCGGAGTGAATGTAACAGGAGTTGCTCTTCGTTACGCGCCAAAAGTTGACGGCGACGAATGGGCGTCGCATCCCCTCAAGAAAAAAATTACTGCATTAGAGAAGAAGGTCCGTGCAGAGAACGACGCACTCGTTAATTTCCGCGACCAAGTCCGCGTTATCGATTCGATGATGCGTCTCACGACGAATCAAGGCGACAACGAAGCACGCGCCAACCAAATTCATGTCGATTCATGGGAAAAGGCCCTCGATTTTCTGGAAACGAAGCGATCGACGTATCAAGCGAAGATACGCAAGAGCGATGAGAATCTCGAAGCGCTCCGAAAAGAAATCTACCGTCTCACGATTCAATTCAATGCAGAGACTCAAGTCACCAAAGTTGCAACCAGTGAAATCGAAGTTTCTTATTCGCGAACCGGCGAGGGCAAGGCAAAGCTGGAGCTTGAGTATCTGGTCGGCAATGTGACCTGGACGAGTCTCTATGACCTTCGTGGCAGCGCAGAGGGGAGCGACTTTCAACTTGTTTCGCATGCAATCATCAAGCAAACGACGGGTGAGAACTGGCCGCAAGTTGCCGTGACGCTATCGACTGCCAGACCATCGACAAGTATATCCCCGGGCATCTTGCGGCCTTGGCGCGTCGACGCAAGCTCGCTTTTTGACACCCCGCAAGCTAAGTCAGATAGCATGAATAAGGGGAGTGCAGAAGCGCGCGAAGAAATGGCGACAGACGTATCGACTCCGAGTGAAGTCGAAAGCGGTTCCGATTCGACAACAGTTTCAATTACGCTTCCGGGCCGCGAGACGATTTTGAGCGATAACTCCAACCATCGCGTCATGTTGGGGACGGCGAATCTAAAAGCGACTCTTTCGCACGTTGCAGTCCCTTCGCTTTCTTCGTTTGTCTATCTCAAAGCACGGATCAAGAACACAAGCGCAGCACCCGTTCAAGGCACGATGAGCGCTTTTCTCGACGGCAGTTTTGTGGGAGCTGTGACGCTCAAGACGCCTGCGGCAGTTGGCGAAGAATTTGACGTCTTCTTGGGTGCAGACCAGCGCATGCAGCTCAAGCGTACGCTGCTGCGTGGCGATGTCGAAAAGAGCGGTTTTTTCGGCGGCAAAGTTGAAGTCGTTAATCAGTGGCAAATTGAAGTCGCAAACTTCACAAAGCGCACAAAAGAAGTTTTCGTTTACGATCAGTTCCCGATACCCGCAGACCCAAACATTGCGACAAAGTATATTGGGGCAAGTCTTTCAGAAACAACCAAAGACGCGAACGGCATGCTGACATGGAAGTTGCAGCTTAAATCGGGCGAAAAAACAAAGTTCGACTTTAGTTACTCGCTGACATTCCCCAAAGAGATTTGGAAAACAGTGGCGCAGGATAACGAGGTGTCTGTGGGGTCTGAGATTCAGTCGCAATATTCTCCGCAGCAGAATGCGCCATCGATTCGTCCCCAGCGTCAGTACAATCTGGAGAAGATGATGCGTAAGAAATAGAGTGGGTGCGCCATAGGCTCAGACTCCCCATTTTGATTTAGTTTACGCGCTGACTACCGCCGTAGGTTATCGCGAGTGCTCTTCTGAGACTCACACTATGCAGAAATACGATACAATTTTCATCGGTTCGGGAATAGGCACGATTCTTTGTGCTGCTCTCTTAGCGCGCTTTCGCAAAGAGAAAATTCTAATTCTGGAACGCCATTTTACGGCGGGCGGCTACACGCATACGTTCAAACGCAAAAACAAATTTTTTTGGGATGTCGGAATCCACTACATCGGCGATCTGCAAGAAGGGTCAATTTTACGGAAGCTCTTCGACCTTCTGTCGGGCGGTACGCTTCAATGGGAGAAAATGCCATCGCCGTTTGAAAAATTTGTGTATCCCGATTTTACGCTTTCTGTCTCCGACGATGTGACACAATTTGAAAAAGATTTGGTCGCGCATTTTCCGGCGGAAGAGAAAAACATACGACTCTATTTTGAAGATATCAAAAAGACAAACACCTGGTTTGGTCGCCATATCTCGCTGCGAGGCCGCGCCGCGTTCACCGATACTTTTGAAGGAGCGTTTATCGACAAAGAAGGGTTTAACCCGCGTGAGTCGACGAAGGCATATCTCGACATGCGCTTTACCGACGACAGATTGAAGGCGGTTCTTGTCTCGCAGTGGGGTAACTATGGCCTCTCGCCTGCAAAGGCTTCGTTTATCATTCATGCGGCGGTTGTGCAGCATTATTTTGCGGGAGGCTTCTACCCCAAGGGCGGCTCGCATACAATTTTTGAATCGATTGAAGGCGCTATCGAGGCGCAAGGCGGCGAGGTTTTGACTTCGCACGAGGTTACAGAAGTCATCGTGAAAGATTCAAAGGCGGTGGGAGTGCGAGTGAAAGCGCTGCGCGAGAAAGAACAACCCATCAAAGAATTTTTTGCCGACAAAATAATTTCAGACGCCGGCGCTTTCAATACCTACAATAAGCTTCTTGAACACGAAGAGATTTCCTTTCGCCAAAAACTCAATACGTTTTACGCGAAGCACCCTGTCGTGAGTGCAGTTACTCTCTATTTGGGGCTCAAAGACGACCCGCGCAAATTAGGTTTTGCCGGCGAAAATCATTGGATTTATTCGAGCTATGACCACGACCAGATGTTTGAAAGTCGGACTGCATGGTTTGAACGCGGCGAACCTTCGGGAGCGTACCTTTCGTTCCCTTCGCTTAAAAATTCAGACGCGAAAGCGCATACCGCAGAGATTATTACGTTCACCGATTACCGTTTCTTCGAACCGTGGAAAACACAGCCTTGGAAAAAACGCGCGGACGATTACAAAGAAATCAAGGCGCGCATCTCGAAACTTCTCATTCAATTTGTCGATGCGCGTTATCCCGGCTTTGCAGACTTCGTCGAATATGAAGAGCTTTCCACGCCGATAACCGCAGAGCACTTCACAGACCATCCGCTGGGTAGCATCTATGGCGTTGCTTGCGTTCCTGAAAGGTTTGTCGCGTCTGAAGCGCCCTGGTGCAACCCCGTAAGTCCCATAGAAAATTTTTATCTCACAGGCGCCGACGTTTCGTCGCCCGGCATTGCGGGTGCGATGCTTGGCGGCGTTGCGACACTCTCGCAGCTGCCGCACGGTTTCAAGCTTCTCGATCTTATGCGCCTCGAGGTGAAGCCTTGAAGTGGTCTTTTTCACTGGGGGAGTTTCGCGGAATCAAAGTCTATATCCACTGGACGTTCTTACTGTTGCTCTTGTGGATCGGATTTAGCGCATATCAAAAATCGGGCGACTGGAACCAGATATTGCTCTCTCTGGGGTATATCGTGGCGCTTTTTCTATGTGTTGTGCTGCATGAGTTTGGTCATGCGTTGACCGCACGCCGCTTCGGTGTCAAAACGCGCGATATCACGCTCTTCCCCATCGGCGGCATGGCGCGCATGGATAAAATGCCCGAGTCGCCCAAAGAAGAACTCTTAGTCGCAATCGCTGGGCCTTTAGTCAACGTTGCGATCGCTGCCATTCTTTTTGCATACATGTATTTTTCACCGACTCTTTATAAAATTGGCGCGGCCCAGTCTTTCGTCACAGCCGAGCAAATGCTGCCAACATTATTCTTAGTGAACATCCTCATGGCGGTTTTTAATTTAATACCGGCTTTTCCGATGGACGGCGGGCGCATCTTCCGCGCACTCTTGTCGATGCGCCTCGAACGCACGCGTGCCACGCAAATCGCCGCGAACGTTGGACAATTCTTGGCGATAGGTTTCGTACTCTTGGGACTTTTCTATAACATCTGGCTCGTCTTCATCGGTATTTTTATTTACTTGAGCGCCGGCGCTGAAGCGAGTCAAGAGTATATCGAAAAAGATTTGAAGCGTTTCACAGTCGCAAATTTAGTGATGACAAAATTCACTCTGCTTGTCGCGAGCGATACGCTGAGCACGGCGCTCCGCGCGCTCTTAGATAGTCACGAGCGTGACTTCTTAGTCGAAGACCAAGGCGCGATTGTGGGAGTTCTCACGCGAGACGAAATGCTTCTGGGGCTCAAGACTTTTGGTCAGAATGTCCTCATCGAAAAAATAATGCGTCGGGGAGTGGAAATCCTCCCTCCTCAAATGCCCGTGCTCGATGCGCTGCAAATTATGCGAGCAAAGGGACTACCGATTTTACCCGTAGGGTATGGAAAATCGCTTCTGGGCGTATTAGATATAGAAAACATCCGCGAGTTTCTTTCGATTCAAAACGTTGCGCGCTAAAATTGGACTAACTATTACGGAGAAAAATGCCTGCCATTGCAATCATCGGTCGACAAAACGTTGGCAAGAGTTCGCTTTTTAATAGCCTCATCGGAGCGCGAAAGAGTATCGTCTATAACGAGCCCGGCGTCACACGAGATCTCATCACCGAACGTGTTCCGTGGGGCGAGGGGACGTGGACTCTGACAGACTTTCCGGGGTTTGAGCGAGAGAAGGCGGTGCGCTCGGAGAAACTGACGTTGGCTGCAATCCAAGCGGCTGAAAAAGAACTCGAGAAGTTTCACTTGCTTCTGTTCGTCGTCTCGCGCGGGGGAATGACCTCTTATGAAGAAGACCTGACGCGGAGGTTGCGTAAAAATAAGAAACCGGTTTGGCTCATTGTCAACTTTGTAGACGATCCGCTGCTCGAAGCCGAAGCGAGCGGGCTTTACGAAAAAGGTTTTGCGAAAACTTTTTTCGTCTCTGCGCTAAATCACCGTAACGTGGGCTATCTGCGCGAAAGCATTCAAGAGCAATTTCAAAGCGGTGAATCCCGCAAAACGAATGCCTTGCAAGAAGAAAAAGAGACTGTCTCATTGAAGCTCGCGATATTAGGCAAACCGAATGCGGGCAAGAGCACCCTCTTTAACACCCTGACAGGAAAAGAGCGTGCGTTGGTTTCGCCTATCGCAGGCACCACACGCGATAGCATCAACGAATTTTTTACATTCGAGGGCGATCGTTTAGAGATTATCGACACCGCCGGGTTACGCAGGCAACGCAACGTCGTCGAAGACGTGGAATCGATTAGCGTCAAGCGCGCTAAAGAAGCCCTTGAGAAATGCGACGTGTGTTTCTTGGTGATGGATTATACCGAAAATCTCGACAAGCAGAACAAGACTCTCTTTGCGCTTATTGCCGACGCGGGTAAGCCTCTGGTAGCGCTCATCAATAAGCTCGACGTGTTTCGAGGCGACGCTGAAACGAAAACCGAGATTGCGGCAGACCTTGAAAAAGCGCAGCGTGCGTTTTGGAAATTCCCTTGGTTTTTTGTGAGTGCCGAGACGGGAGAGAATTGCACGAAGGCATTGCAAAAGGCGTTTCAACTCAAAGCGCAGGCGATGGAGAAAATTAGCACGCCAAAACTTAATCAAGTGCTTAAGGATTTAGCGAAGAGCCACTTGCTTGCCAATCAAAACATCAAGCTTAAATATATCACGCAAGGAACACCCTTTAATCGTTTTATTATTTTTGCGAACAAACCCGTGTCGATGCCGGTGAGGCGACACTTGGCGAGTACGTTACGCACAAAGCTTGGCAAGGTCGAAATTCCCTTGTTGTTGCAAGTGAGAGCTGAGGAGAGAAAGAAGGGGAAGAAGAGATAACCATCGAACAAATCTCTCTGTGCACACCGTCGCAGAGAGAGACCGGTCTTCATGCCGCACCTCAGCCCGCGACAGGTAAAAAAATAAAGACAAATCGAATCATTTTCTCTATCTTTAGTTTTTATGAACACTACTGCGGCTCTTGAGCCCGAAAACCCCTTTCCGAAAAACACGCACAACACGACAGTCTTCAGCGTCCTTATCGGTATTAGCTTCTCGCATTTCTTGAACGACAGCATCCAGTCGCTCATACCGTCGATTTATCCGCTATTGAAAGATTCGTTCGCGCTTTCTTTTGCTCAGGTGGGGCTCATCCAACTGACGTTCCAGATGACTGCGAGCATCTTGCAGCCGTTCGTCGGTGCGTTCACCGACAAAAGACCGCAACCGTATTCGTTGGCGCTCGGCATGTGTTTCACTCTTTTGGGACTTATCGCCGTTTCGTATGCGACGACCTTCGTGGGGATTTTACTCTCGGTTGCGCTTATCGGTACAGGTTCGTCGATCTTTCATCCCGAGTCGTCGAAAATTGCGTTCATGGCTTCGGGGGGAAGGCGCGGTCTTGCGCAGTCTATTTTTCAAGTCGGTGGCAATGCGGGTTCTGCGATCGGGCCGATTTTAGCGGCGGCGGTGATTGTGACGTATGGCCGCCAGCACGCGGTCTACTTTGCTGTCTTTGCGCTTCTTGCGATTACGATTCTC
>CAUJII010000129.1 GCA_963205035.1 Spirochaetota bacterium | reverse complement strand
AGGTATTTTTGCAAGCGCATGATCGACTGTCGTGTTCGTAACGATAATTCCCTCGGCGCCGCCTTCGAGAGCCGCCGACAAAACATCGCGGTATTCTTTTTCAGAATTAAAGTCCGGTGCAAATTTCACGACAATCGGGCGCGGCGCAACCTTGACGCATGCCTCGACAAGTGCGCGGATTTTTTTCTTTGTCTGAAGCGAGCGCAAGTTGGGAGTATTCGGCGAACTGACGTTTATTGCAATGTAAAAAAGATATTCACTCATCACATCGTCTTTCAGATACTTGAGGCACAACGTATAATCGTCATGGGCCCTATCGACCGGCGTTTCTTTTCCTTTGCCCAAACTCAGAGCCACCGAGTATGTCGAGGGTAAATACGCCAAGCGTAGGCGGAGCCTTTTCCACGCGGCAAGAAACCCCGCGTTATTAAACCCCATCTTGTTGATGAGCGCTTCGTCTTCAGGCAAGCGCACAAGCCGTGGTCGCGGATTTCCCTCTTGAGGCAATGGCGTGAAGCTACCGCTTTCTAAAAAACCAAAACCCAATTTATGCAAATAAAGCGGCGCACTGGCCGACTTATCAAACCCCGCAGCGATGCCCAAGCGCGAAGAAATTTTTCTGTCGAAGAGGAGTGCTCCTTGAGACTCTAGACTTTGCACTTGCGAAAGAAAAGGCGTGAGAGTACGCATCGCGAGCGATGCAAAAGCATGCGCCCGTTCTGCGTTCGTTTTGAAGAGAAGCGGTTTCGAGGCTCGGTAAAAACTTTGCAGTAAGGACATCGACTCTACTGCGCTTTCTTCTCTGCCGCTTCTGCGCCGGGCAGCGGCAACTCTCCCCCTAACTCTTTCATCAGCTTGTCGCCTTCTGTTAAGTCATACGACCTCTTGTCGGATTTACCGACCTCTTCGTTTGTTAAATTGTGGTCGGCCTGTAACAAATCAAGAAAGCTTTTTGCCTGTGCGTGGTGGCAGTTGCACCGTTCTCCGCCGACGCTGCGCCTCTTTCCATTCACAATAATTGTGTCGGGGATGAGAGTCCCCGTCAGATTTTCTGGTTTGTCGCATTCGGGGTTGGGCCACATTCCGGTGAATCGGCACACCCCGCCGCGCTTTACCGTCTTCGGCAGAGTCTGATCGAAAGGCTCGGGGTATTTTCCCCGTGCTGCATACACGTCGCGCATGAATGCACCCCAAATCGGAGCCACCATATTGCCACCGGAAATACCGCGCCCCAAAGTCATTGAGCCGTTATCCATGCCGAACCAAATGACTGCAGCCATATCGGTTGTAAATCCACCGAACCAAGCATCGTTGAAAGAGTTACTCGTACCCGTCTTACCCGCTGCGGGGCCTTTGTAACCGGCTTCGATGCGAATCGCATGGGTGGGAGTTCCCGCGTTGGCGACGTTTTCCATCATCTTGCGTAGAATAAAGATAGCCCCCGGTTCTGCGACCTGAATTTTTCCATTGCGTCTTTTGTAATTCAAAGCCTGGATCACATCATGTTCGGGATTCGCGATGACGTTGCCGTCTCTGTCGGCGATATAAATAATCGCATGCGGGATTATATCTTGTCCCTTGTTCCCGATAATCGCGTAACCCAAGAGTAATTCCGCCGGAGTCAACTCAGAGGCACCAAGAGAGAGCGCCGGGTTGGGTTGAAAACGCGACTCGGGAGCTTTGGTGAGGCGCGTCAAAAAATTGATAATCGCATCGGGCCCGACAAGGTCATAAATTTGCACCGAGACCAAGTTCAAAGATGCCGCAAGCGCACGGTAAGCAAGCGCGTAACCGCTAAATCCCATGTCGTAGTTTGCAGGCGCCCATTGCTCTCCATTGGGTTGGATATTGACAATCGGCGAATCTAAGAAACCCATCGCGTAATGGATGGCGCGTGCTTCGAGAGCCGCTCCGTACACAAACGGTTTGATGGCCGAACCGGGTTGGCGGCGTGCCATCGTTGCGCGGTTGAACTGGTCGGACGACTTAAACTCTCTTCCGCCAATCATCGCCGTATAGCGACCCGTCTTCATATCGAGCGCAATCATTGCACCCTGCGCATGGAGGTCGGAGCGGAACTCGCGGTTTGCAGACATGAACTCCGACGAAGCGTCGTTTGCCTGCTGAGCCGGCAGCGCAAGCGAGACGAGCTCAAAAGCATCCGCTGTCTCTTCTTTGAATTTTTTGCGGAAGTCGTTGCGCAGCGAATACTCACGGCGGATTCCCGGCAACGGAATAATATTTGCCAGCGAGAAATAAGTCGAGAGTAGCGAGCCATCGACGCCACCCTTCATGTATTGGTTGTACCGACGCGCAATCGGATCGATTTTTTCGAGAGTCGGATAAAACGCTTTTTCTGCCGCGCGTTGATGGTCTAAGTCGAGAGTCGTGTAGATCTGCAATCCCTTCGAGTAAACGACGTCTTCACCATAGAGCGCAATGAGTTCCTGCCGCACATGCTCGGTGAAATAAGGAGCATTATCGACCTTCTCTCCAAAAATAGTTTTTGAAGGCGGCGTCGTTACAATTTTCTTCCAGTAAATTGGCCAGAAGGTATTGTAAAGGTTGTCGGCTTCTTGTTGCGTGAGGTACCCCACCTCAACGAGTCGGTTGAGCGATACGCGATTTTTTTTATACGCAGCGTGTGGGGAGCGGAACGGTGAATAGTTATGCGGGGACTTGGGCAGAGCCGCTAAGATCGACGCCTCCATAAAGTTGAGTCTCGACACGGGCTTATCGAAATAGAATTGTGACGCAGAGGCAATACCATAGGCACCATGCCCAAAGTACGTTTGGTTGAAATACATCTCGAGTATCTCTTCTTTAGTAAACGCCTTTTCTACTTGCAGGGCTAAAATCGCCTCATAAATTTTGCGATACAATGTGCGTTCGCTGTCTGTATAAAGCCCCTTGACTAACTGTTGCGTAATTGTCGACCCCCCCGCAACAACGCGCATCGCTCGAAGGTTTTGAAATGCCGCACGCAAAATACCTTTGAAGTCGATACCAAAATGCTCGTAAAAGTTGGAGTCTTCGATTGCAAGGAATGCCGCAATGACGGGCTGTGGTATTTCATTGAGCGAAACGAGTTTGCGCTGATGGCGGAATAGCTCCGCGATAAGGCGGCCTTTTTGATCGTAAAGCCGTGTAGGAATTGTCGGCCGGAACGACGCTAAACGGTCCAAGTCGCTTGTTTTCGACTGGATACGAAAATGGAGAAATCCCATGAAGAGACCGCCAAAGAGCGCGGACAGAAAAAAAAGATAGACGGTAAATTTTTCAAATTTCTGCCAGCGGTTGAGGGGTGGATGCGCGGAAGTCTTTTCAGCCATGGAGTAAAGAAACAAAGAGGGATTCAGGCCGAAAAGCGGGAATTGATATGCAGAAAATAGACTGACAGCCAAGCGATGAATAGGGTTTTAGCTCGTTGGAATACTTATTAGTCGGAACTCCACAACTTCATAGAAAAAGGAGAAAAGTCAAAACAAATGATCTGCCAAAAAATTAACGCTACCAAAGAATGGGAAGTCCTCTTCACCGCAGAAAACGCCTGGCGCGTCGGAGTTTACCGACCGAAGTTTTCTTCTGCTGACGAAATCTTGGAACTCGAAGCGCATTCGTGCCCCGAAGCGTTCGTACTCCTTGAGGGCGACATAACCCTCCTCTTTAGGAACTCCGACGGATGGATAGCCCAGAAGCGCTTGGAGAAAAACGAATTGATCGTCGTGACAGAACCCCACGCGGGTTTTTCGCCGCGCCTCGATGGTGTTGCGCTCGTTATCGAAAACGCCGTCTTCTCAACAGACTACACAACTAAAGAAGATGGACGCGCTACTCGTAGCGTGCGCGTAGGATTTTAGAACTCCACAACGGCGATTGCCGCCGACGAAATTGGGAGTCTCGACGTGACCTTGAGCCGCTTCATCATTTGTTTTCCGGGATTAGACGTGAAGCGTTTCGCTTTACATTCAAGAGCCAATTCTCTCATTCGCTCTTGCGTCGCCGAGTAGGTGAATTTTTCCCCATAGACTAAATCCATCACGACGGGCATGACATGGATCATGAAATTACGAAACGGGTTTTCTAAAATATCTTGCCAGTAGTCGAAGACGACGATGGTGCCGGGGCCGAAATAATCGCGGCAGGTTTCGAGCGTCGAACGCACGACCTCTTCAGTGACATACATCGAAACGCCTTCCCAAATAACCAGCGTCGGTTTTTTTTCCAAACCTGCGTGCTCAAAAATTTGCGGCAGAGATTCTTTCATAAAATCCACTTCGTAGTAGTGAGGCTCGTGCCCCGCGATTTTATCGTTGCGCAGATAAAACTTCTTGCGCCGCTGCGTCGCTGGAAAATCAAACTCCCAGATGCCGTGCTTTATCGAATCGCTCAGTCTTTCTGCTCGTGAATCATAACCCGCCCCCAAGAGTGCAACCGGCATTCGGGGTGCAAACTCGCGCACGTATTGATCCATGAAAGCGTGGCGCAGCGTGATGAAATCGAAAAGCCCCCAGCTTGCGGCGTTTACAAAGAAAGCCATGAAGTCGGGTAAAATCGAAAGCTGGTTAAAGATGCGCATGTATCTGTCGGAGAGAAAACGTACCGCGTACTTGTCTTTGATGATGCTCTTTTCACCGTAATACACATACTCCAAAGCTCGGAAGAGGGCCACAATTTCCGCAGTGCGGCTGGGCGTATTTTCTAACATGGGTAGGTTTTTTGTCGATAATTGAGACAGACAAGCGTTTTAGTAATTTATGTTCTTCAAAAAAAAGACGGAAAAAGAAACTTACACGCCGCAAGGCAAAGCGGAAATATTAAAACAGCTCCGCGAAAAATACCGCAAAGCAGCGTCTCGCTACGATGCGAAACGTTTCGACGCAAAAAAACTCGAAGAACGTATTACATACCAAAGGGTGACCTCTGCCGACTTTGAACGCTTCATTCTCGACGAGATGGCGTTTTTCAAAAAAATGGAGACGGCCGCCGAAGAAGAAGTACAAAAGCGTGCGCGGCAAGAAGAGGCTGAACGGCGCATGCAAGAAATTATGGCGGCGAACGATGCGCGTATCGCACATTATGCAGATACGTTTTTCCATCCGTTGGCGACTCTCGAATGCCGCCGCATCGTGGGTGCTCTTTCAGGTCTTTTTCCGGAAATCGAAAACGATCTGCGGTATGTTTTTCAAGGTACGAAGCCTTGGGGTGAGATGAAGTTCCATTTGGCGGATTTAGAACGTTTTGTTTACAAGCCACCGATGCGCATGACGGCATTTCTCGCGGCGTACATTGCAGAATTGCAAAAATGGGGCGAAACCGGACGCGACGACGCGGATAGAAAGTTTTTGCAAACTGCAGCGATGTGCCTAACGCAACTTGCGCAAGAAATCCAAAAAGGGTTGGACGGTCTTTCGCAAGACGACGCGACTCGTGCGTCGCGCGTTCAAGCGCGTCTTGAAGCAATCGTCGCAGATTTTCGGCTCACCGAATGGGCCGCGCACGGGCTTTCACTCGGAAAGAAGCCAGAGTAGACTCCTCGACAATACGAAGCCCATTTCCAAAATGCGTCCATGGAAAAAGAATTCTGGCTCGACAAATGGCAGACAAAAGAAATTGGCTTCCACGCTGCGAAGCCAAACCCACTCCTGGTGCGCTACTTCGACGCGCTGAAAATCGAACCGGGCTCTCGCGTTTTTCTCCCTCTCTGTGGCAAGACTCTCGACATCGGCTGGTTTCTCCGTTCGGGGTATAGCGTCGCAGGCGTTGAACTGAGTGAAATCGCCGTGACCGAACTTTTCGACGAACTCGAAGTCGTGCCTACCATAAAAACAGACGGCGCATTCAAGCACTTCAGCGCACCGGGGATTGACATCTTTGTCGGCGATTTTTTTGAACTGACGCGAACGCTATTAGGAAAAGTCGATGCCGTCTATGACCGGGCGGCGATGGTCGCTTTGCCAGAAGAGACACGCAAGAAATATGCTGCGCATTTGGCGCTCATTACAGAAGGCGCGTCGCAATTCTTGCTCTGCTTTGAGTATGACCAAAGCAAAATGGCGGGGCCGCCCTTTGCTATTTCTCCCGAAGAGATAAGGGGGCATTACGCGGCGTCGTTCAACGTGGAAGAGCTCATGCGGGTAAAAGTCCCACGCGGCTTGGGCGGCACCGACGCTTTTGAAGTCGCCTGGCTTATCGGAAAGCGGCGCATTCCATGACCAAGCGGGCTGAGGGACGGAGCCACGCAGCGAACAGAAATAACTTGACATATTACAGTTTATTAGAACATCCTATTGCATATGATGTTTCATGCAACTATAGAAAAAGCAGACGATGGCTTTTTTGTTATTGAGGTACCTGCTTTGCCTGGCTGTGTTTCACAAGGAGAAACTGAAGAAGAAGCTATTAGAAATATAAAAGAAGCAATTACTGCATGGCTTTGGGCCGAAGACCAAAAAACTATTGGTATAGTTTCTCAAAAGAAAATTTTAGTTACTGTGTAAAAAATGGGTCTATTGAGCAATATTTCTGGAGCAAAAGCAGTAAAGATGTTTGAACAACTGGTTGGAGTATTAGAGGCCAAGTTGGTAGCCATGTTATCATGACTAAAGCAAGCTCAAGAGCAAATCTTTCTGTACCTCAACATAAAGAGCTTTCTGTGGGTACATTACGTGCTTTAATACGCGCAGCAGAAATTGATGTTAAAGATTTTTTGAAATTGAAATAACCCCTCAACCCGTCGGCACACCGTGGTCTAATTTTCCCGTAGAGAAGCAGCGTGCTGCGTCTCTACGGGGGTCCCGTGCGGGCTACTCGGCCACCGGGGCTTTGCGTCAAACCTAACGTTAGATGCCATTAACGGTACTTGTAAATCGCCCACATCCATGTGGCCGCAAGAACTCAAAATCCGATTTTCTTCTTGTGTTCACTACCGGGTGGTTCCAGAATATTCTTAATGGCATCGAACACGACTTTGAACTGTTTATCGTATTTCCTTTCCATTTCTTCGACCTTTTGCCATAAATCCTTGTGATCGCGTAGCAGATGCCGCAGTTTGATAAACGTGCGAATAATCTGAATATTAACCTGAATAGCACGCTCGCTATTCAACACAGATGAAAGCATCGCAATGCCTTGCTCTGTGAATGCGTACGGTAAATACCTGGTGCCGCCACGGCCGCCTTTTGAGGTGCCAAAATGGTACCTCAAAGACTCAAATTCATCGCTAGTCAGCTGAAACATGAAATCTTCAGGAAAACGGCTCAAATTGCGCTGCACAGCACGGTTCAAGGCTTTGGTCTCAACTTGATAGAGCATTGCCAAATCCTTATCCAGCATGACATTAAGCTTCCGAAGTCTGTAAATACGACTTTCAATTGCAAGGGCCGGGACGGCTTCCTGATTCTTAGGCATTAATTTTTCCTGTTCTGAAAGAACCTCACCACGGCAATTCATACCGAATGAACGAGAAGACCGTAGAGACGCAGCATGCTGCGTCTCTACGGTGGCGTCCTTGCGGGCTACTCGGCGACCGGGAATGTATCGCGAGCCGCAGGCTCTCCACTTCGGAGGCAACCCCGCAAAAAACCATTTTTTCTGGACAACCTAAGCGTAGGATGGTATACTGGTATTACACTATGGTTGCCCTTACCAGTAAACACCAGGCGACTTTACCCAAACCCGTACGCGAGCGCCTCGGCGTTAAGGCGGGCGATAAAATTGTGTTCTCGCTTGAGAACGACCGCGTCTATATCCACAAGGCGACGGGCTTTGACATTCCCTACCTGCGCTCGCTCGAAACAACGCTTGAAGAGTGGTCGTCGGCAGAAGACGACGAAGCGTATAAAGATTTGTAAAAGTGGGATATCTCCACCTCAAGCAGTTTGACGTCGTGAAGGTGCCTTTCCCCTTCACCGAACTCCCATTCACCAAGAGGCGGCCTGCGGTCGTTTTGTCTGACGCGGCGGCATTTACCTTTGCGGACGGTGTGCCGAAGGTCGTGCTATGTATGGTGACGAGCAGCAAGCACAAACCTTGGCCTCTCGATGCACCGCTAACCGGGCTAAAGGCGGCGGGGCTTTCGCAAGATTCGCTCATTCGACTCAAAATTTTTACTCTCGATATTTCGTTAGTTCTGGCAAAAATTGGCGCGCTTACTGAAAAAGACAAAACTGCTTTGAAGAAAAATCTTTCCAAACTTTTTGGTACGTAGTTTAGGCTTAGAACTCGATAACTCGATAATGGATACTCTAAAAAACTTTACCCAGTATCTCCGACACCCAAAATGGCACTTCGATTAGGAGAAATACGATGCCAAGAAAATGTCAACTCACAGGCAAGGGTACACGCTTCGGAAACAACGTGAGCCATTCACACCGCAAGACACGCCGGACATTCAAGGCAAACGTCCAGAAAAAGCGTATTTTTCTTCCCGAAGAAGGGCGTTTCATCACGCTCAATCTTTCGACTCGCGCATTGCGCACTCTTCAAAAGAAGGGGCTTGCGGCGATGATGAAAGACTTGAAATAGGCGGAGTTTAGGCTTAGAACTCGCTGCACACCCCGCTTCAGCACAGAACCTCTCTTTTCTGTTGACGCTCGCATCCCTGTCGTCTAAGTTACGCATAATTCTGTTTTTGCGTAGGTAAAGTATGCTTAAAAAAATATTCTGGGGCGTTGGTGCGCTCCTGCTTTTTCTCATTATTGCCGTAACGATCGGGACGTGTGCGAAGAGTTCGCGTCAAATTTCCGTAACCGGTATAAATCCCATATCAGTCGATGAAAAGGCCGCCGTCGAGCATTTGTCGCAAGCGGTAAGGCTGAACACGGTTTCATCGGCAACCGACGCCACGCTCAACCGGCAGAGTTTTTTGGCTCTGCACGCTCTCATCGAGCGGCAGTTTCCACTCGTGCACACGACTCTCAAACGCGAAGTCGTTAATGGCTTGAGCCTTCTTTATACTTGGCAGGGGAGCGATGCGGCGGCAAAGCCCATCTTGCTCATGGCGCACCAAGACGTGGTGCCGATTGCCCCAGGCACAGAAGGCGATTGGAAAATGTCTCCTTTTTCGGGGACTGTCAAAGATGGTGCGCTGTGGGGACGCGGTTCGTGGGACGACAAAGGCAACCTCATTGCACAGCTCGAGGCGGTCGAGATGCTCGTGAAGTCGGGGTTCAAACCGCGACGCACTGTTTACTTAGCGTATGGCGCAGACGAAGAAGTGAGCGGCTTGCGGGGTGCTGCAAAAATTGCGGCTCTCTTAAAGAGCCGTGGCGTCGTGCTCGACTTTGTTCTCGACGAAGGTCTTTTTATTCTCTCGGGTGCACTCGCAGGGCTCAAGCCACCGGCCGCACTCATCGCGATTGCCGAGAAAGGCTACATGTCTGTCGAGCTTACCATTTCAGCGACGCCGGGCCATTCGTCGATGCCTCCCAAAAAGGGAACCAGCGCCATTGCACTCTTGAGCCAAGCACTCCTCGCTCTCGAAAACGAGCAAATGCCCGCTTCGATTCGTGGCGTTGCACGCGGCATGTTCGATGCTTTGGCTCCCGAGATGTCTGGGATGTCTCGCGTTGCGCTTTCCAATCTTTGGCTCTTTGGGCCTTTGGTGCTTAAGCAGTTAGAATCCAAAGGGAGTTCCAACGCGGTCTTGCGCACGACGACCGCACTAACAATTACGCAAGCCGGTAACAAAGAAAACGTCCTTCCGGGCAGGGCGAAGGCGACAATCAATTTCAGACTCCTGCCGGGCGATACGCGTGAGAGCGTCATGGAGCATGTGCGAAAGAGCGTCGGGAAGGTTGTCGACGCGAAAGATTTTGAGATCAAAATGTTGCCGGGCTCTAAAGAAGCCTCGAAGGTTGCGCCCATCGATGGCCCTCAATACGCCGCGATTAACAAGACAGTCCGTGAAGTTTTTCCCGATGCGATTGTCGCCCCCGGACTCATGGTGGCCGCGACCGACTCGGTCCACTTTGAACCGATTTGCGATAACATCTTCAAGTTTTCTCCGATACGCGCGACAAACGACGACTTGAAACTCTTTCACGGCACGAACGAACGCTTACGCATCAAAGATTATGTCGAAGCAATCCGTTTTTACCACCGCCTCATCGACCAAACAGCAATGAAGTGACGCCGTGAACTTAAGCTTTTCACGTATTGCTCTCGACGCATGGGAAGAAACTCTCTTTGTGAGAGAAGGCGGCAAAGATGTACTTTTGCGTCTTATCGGGGAATACGGTTCGCAAGGCAGGTACCACCACACATTGAGGCATGTTGTCGAAGTCACCAAGGTGCTGTGCGATTATCGCAACAAGCTCCCCAATTTCACCACAGCGGTGTGCGCCGCTCTCTGGCACAACATCGTCTACGACGCACGTAGAGACGACAACAAAGAACGGTGCGTCAAGCGTTGGTTCTTCGACGCCGACTCGTTGGCGGTGCGCTTAGCGAAAAAAGAGCGTGTTGCGCAACTCATCATGGCGACCAAGTCGCTTGAGACGAGCGATGGCGCAACCGATATGAAATTTTTTCTCGATGCGAACCTTTCGTTCTTGGGCCAAAGCTCTAAGCGCTACGCTGAGTACATGAACGGAATCCGCCATGAATTTGCGCACCTAACTGAAGACAAATACCGCAAAGAACGCCTCGATGTGCTCCGCCTCTTTCTGGGGCGTGACAAAATTTATCTGACACAGAGTTTGCGCGAGAAATATGAAAAAAACGCACGCCGCTTTATTAAAGAAGAGATAAAGATTCTGGAAAGCCCCGATACGTTCCACGGTGAATGGACTGATTCTGGCGGCCTCTGCCAGTGGAAAATACGCTGGGCAGATTTTGGTATTTTTGAGACATTCAAACCATACTTGAAACAAGAGTTTGCTTTCACCGAGTTTAGCGAGAACCTTCCACAGCCCGAGAAAATTGGCGGTTCGTTACTAAGCGGCACGCATCGCCTTCAATGGGATTGGTCGCCTAACGCGGGTTTTGCTTTAGAGGCAACTGAAAAAAAAGACGAAGCAATTTTGAAGCAGATAGCCGATTTCTTTCAGAACCGTATCCAAGAAAACGAATTTAACATCCACAGACGTTA
>CAUJII010000128.1 GCA_963205035.1 Spirochaetota bacterium | reverse complement strand
AAGATTGCAACCTATGCAGTGAAACTCCTCAATTCAAAGAAGCGCTCGTCAGCTCCGGGTTTTGTCAACGCTCTTGCGGGATTTATCGGCCAGCACTTTGAACGCCTCGCAGATTATCTCGCCTCTCGAAGGTATTGAGCGGGCTTTCCTCCAAAAACCCAAAAATCGTATTTTTTTGTGGTAGTTACTCCAAATTTCACACTTTTTTTCTAAAAAGTGAGAAAAAAACACACTTTTTGGGTATTTAATATATAGAGGGGAGTGATCCCACAAATGGGATTGATACCTCCCCAAGGAGATTTAATGAAAGAGAAACAGTTAGTCACAAGCGTGAGCTTACCAGACGCAGAGGCCGCGTTGTGGCGGGCACAGCGCGCCGAAATCATGCTCTTTTCGGAGCGGTATTTGCGAATTAAGATGCGGAACCAGGTTCGCCGTGCAGTGACGCGGAAGTATAATCGGGTAGAGAGAGAGTTCGAGATTGTGACCACTCGATTTGCGCCGACCGAGTACGACACGTTGCACTTTGTGGCGGCTGCGCTCAGGGTGAGCGTGTCGCTTTTGATCTATGGCCTTATCCAGCTTTGGAAAAAACCGTCGCGGCGCGCTATCCGCCGCTTCTTTTCGATTAACTATTCGGCAGATTCAGAAGGGTGGGATACTTCAGCGGGCTTTCTCGAAGAAATCATTACTTTTTGGGCGGTTGAAGACCCCGGCGATGCACCACCCGTACTATTGACGTAAAGCGGACGGACGAACGCTGCAAAATTGCGTAAAGATGCCTCGCACGCTCAATAGAATTTTGCAAACAGGAACCAGGTGGACACTGATATTGCTTCTATCTTATGCGACGCGCTTAAATAGGATATCGTTTTCTAAATGGATATGAGTCTTTAAGTCTTTTTCAATCGCATCCAATTCTTTGACGCAATGCGCAATGGTCGCACCAAATTCTGCTGGAGGGGAGAAATCCCACAGGAGACCGCGTATTTCAGCCAACGCAGCGAGAACATTCGCATGTGCCTTTTCATGGTCGCCGAGCGTGCTCGTAAATCTGTCGAGCGAGATTGTCTTATCTTTCTCTGAGGCTTGAATAAGAGGAAAACCCGCTGTTTCTTCGACCATCAGATGCTGCAAAAGGTTAGCTTGCATCTCATGATAGAGTTGGTGGGCTTTCACCATCGAGGGATGTTTCATCCAAAGCTCGCGGAAGGACTCGTTCAAGAGAGCGCTAATCAACGGAAGTTTTCGATAGAGTAGCGCGTGGTGTACGTTGCTGATGTGGTTTGTCAAGTCGGTGAGTGAAGCCGCTTGCCAATCAATTTCTTTTGACATACAATTAGGCTACAAAAAACAAAAAGTATTGGCGAGAAAAAAAGAAAAATATGGGGTGAGGAGCCTGTGCGGGAAAATTGGCCGGCAACTCACCCCGCACAAGCTTATGCGCTTTGAGCTTGAAAAATTTCTCGCTCCACTGCGAGCTCTTTTTCGCCCATGGTGGATTCCTTATCGAGAAATTTTTGGAACTCGTGGTCTTTGCGCGTCGCTGAGCAATACGCATTGAACAGGAAATTGATGAGCTGCTTCATGTTTTCTTGAGGCAGCGGCAGATGGAATCCCACGCGGTATGCAAGACTCATGATCTTGCGCACAAGCGAACCACCAAAATCAAAGACGTCAATCCCCAATTCGGCAAAGTCGGGTTCCATCTTGAACGCCAGAGGGATTGCCGGTAGCACCATAAAGAAGCGTTTGAGAAGCGCTGCAGGGTTGTTGCTTTCCCACCAAGTCAAAGGTTTAGTCTTGAGGTAGTTAGTCGGTAGTGCGCAGTGGCGTGACTCGTCGAGATGGAACATCTCCAAAATTTCGAGACCTGGAAACTTGCTGAGCGCACCAAAAATCGAAAGCGCAATACTCTCGACAAGAACATTCATCCCAAAAAACTTCTCGAGCCCCTTCGCCTTGAGCGTGCTTTCGAGAATGATGTATTCATACGCCGGGAGTCGCGGTATCGGCATCTCAAACGCTTGGATGAGCTCGCGCAAGACGACAAAGTGCTTTGCTTCCTCCATGACCTGCATTGTGAGAGCCGCCTTCGCGCCCGTACTTTGAACGTCGCGCAAGACTTCGTTCGAGACAAGCCATGCATACGCTTCGCCGTGGCCGATGAGCGACAGTATATTCACAAGCGCTTGTTTCTGCGCTGGCGTGTATTCGCGGTTGAGCAGTTCTTTGAACTCAGCCGATTGCATGCGCTCAAATTCTCTTTTCTCAGGCGCGCTGAGCGATTGACCCGCCATCTTGAGGAGCATTTCTTCGTCTTTTGTGCAATCGTCGAATGTCGACCACGAGGCGTGTCGCTCTGCTTTCCATAACAGACGCAAGCTCTTGTCGTAGTGCTTCTTGCGCAGCTCGTCGTTGGCACCGCCCAAGAACTCGTAGTTTTCATCGTCATAGTCGGCCTTTCTACCGCCTAAACCCACTGTTTCCAAAAGGTTGTCCCAGTTGCGCACGACAAAATTCACATACCCTTCAATCTCGCGGTTGATGCGCGCCGCATCTTGGTTGACCTCAATTTTACTAAATTTCATGGTTCCTCCTGAGAGTTAGTCAAAAATCCATGTGGTATTTATTTTAGACACACTCTATTGTGCGGAGCACAGCGGGATGAATACAAATTGTCAACTAAAAAACTAAAATAGTTTATTAGTTTTCTGCTACGCCCCGAGTAACTATTCTGAGTAACGAGTATAGGCGAGAACTTGCAGGAACGATTTTTTCCGCTGACATAGGGGGGAGGTGGACGAGGCGATTTCTTGCGGTATTAGGGGGGGGCAAAAAATACAAAACCTATTTTTTCAGCTTTAAGCTTTGTATGAGCAGCTTACCGGTTGGATGAACAGTTTCAACCATTTCTAAGAACGACATGAACTTTTGATTTTCCAATTCATTTGCTAAGTTAAGAGGGTTTACTTGTTTTAAGTCATTATGAGTATCATATAGCAATATATTTTTTGCGTCACTCATAGGGTTAAAAATTAATGAATAATTATTGTTGGCAAATAAAATATTTCTGCTATAACAGATATATTGAACATAGCACCCTGAAGAAAAAATAACTCTTTCATTTTTTATAGTGGAAAATAAACTCTCCCCCGTAAAATTCACTTCAAATGGCGGTGTTACCTTGGAAGTAAATTTTGCTAAATCTAAGAGAGTGGGGACTAAATCGACAGTGCTTACCACAGAATTTAATCGATTAGTGAAATTTTTCAGTTTCTCGGCGGGTATTTTTTCTTTTACTTTAGGTGGTAAATAGAAAATAAAAGGAACCTTTACGGCTTCTTGGTGAAAATCCGTTCCATGGAAAAAGACACCATGTTCGCCAAAAGCTTCACCATGATCAGAAAGAAAAACAACTACTGTATTATCTAAGTCAATAGCCTTTAGTACCTTATTTACTAAAAAACTTAAATAGCGAATAGTGTTGTCATAACAGTTAATAATTTCTTGGGTACTGACCCGGTCCTTCTTGCAAGGTTTATAATAGTCAAAATCTTTTTCATATTCATACCAATGGTGGTTTGTCTCTGTTTGCCAAATACCAACATAATTACCTTTTAAGCCTTTAATATGCTCAATAAGGCGATTTGCAGAAACAGAATCATATCTTGGGTTTTTACTGCCTTCATAGTTTTCTGTGATACTCCAAATGTATTGCAGGCCTGGGCTTGACTCATAAAGTTTGTTTAGCCTACTCCAAGATATTTCTTGAGTAGAGATTAAAAAAGTATTTTGATTATTCCCAAAATAATCCCAAATTGATAGATTCGACTTTAAGTCTTGTACATTTTTATCAGTGCCCATGCCCGTTAATAATGCTGGTAAAGCTGAGTTTGTAAAATTTGCAATAGCAATAGGGTATTTAAAGAAAAACGATTTCTTATAAAAATTATGTAATAAATTATCTGTTTTTCGTTCATACCCTAAATAGGAAGAATGGTCAAGTCTTAGAGAATCGTTCAAAATGATTAAAATATTAAAATCAAGTTTTAAGCTCGAAAGTAGTTTATATTTTTCCATAGCATCAGAGTTTTTTTCAAAAGTTAAAACCTTATTATCTGAAAGAAAAAAGGCTGTATAAAGTGCTGCATAAAATTGATTATCATAACTAAGCTTTTTATTCCATGACGGGTTAAAAATACTAATGTATGTATAAAAACAAAGTAAACCAATAAGTGTAATAAAACTAATAAATTTTTTATAATAAGAAGCAGAAACACGAATTAAAAAATACAAAGTAGAAACAAAGGCTAAAAATATAATAGGGTAAAAAGGCCTTGACCAAATCTGAGAAATATCACGCTGAATACACCAATTTATTTGCAAGAGAACAAGTACAGATATTGGCAGATACCAATACCACTTATTGAAAAGTGAAAATGGTTTATATTTACTATTTACATTATTTTTTGAAAAAATATAAGTATGTAAAAGAATACTTAATCCCCATATAAAAACAAAAGAGAGCCAGTTAACAATCGTTAAATCTGCTATAACTGAAGTTAATAAAAACTTAGGTTCCCTAACAACAAAAGTAATAATTTGAGGCTCTACAAAATCATTATAAGTCGCAAAATAACGTATTTGATTTAGCGGTATTATAAAGAATAAAGAAAAAAAACTAATAGAAAGTAAACGCTGCCTATAATAAGTAGTTGCTAGCAAAAAAAACGATAAAAGTAAATAAAGTAAAAATGAGGTGGGGATTGACAAAAGTAGATTTTCAAGGTTTTTCCCCTTTAGTAAAATAAAGTGAACAATTTGAGAAATTAAAACCCACAAAATTGTATTGACTAAGATTAGAGTAACGCCTTTTTTATTTTTCATGCAGAGTGAATAGAACAGCATCCCTGAAAATGTACAGCACTTTATTGGCTTTTTGCCTCACGCGCAAAAAATGTTTGCTGTTGTTTTGAATTTTTTCGCGCAGCTTCGTGGTTACCATACGATAACCGCTCTCCGGCAGTTGCTTGATAATTTTTTCGTTTTCCACTCTGAGCCCCGCAGCCTCTACTCGATTTACACAGTAATGCCACCCTGTATTATGTCTCTTCACAATGCAGGGCAAGCTCGATTTTGATAATACAGTCCCACTGAGTCGGCCGATGAGGGGGGTGGAGTTTACCCTCCAAGACGATGCGCTGACGTATTCGGGAGAAATACGCCTACCCGAAGAAAAAACGCCCTCAGACAGCGATCCTACATTGGTGCATGGGGGCCACGCACCGCTTTCGACCCTGTCTCTTCTTTATATAAGGCTTTGGAATCTCATGGAGAGTTATTACCGCGACCCGCTTGCGGTTTTTTCTTCGTCGCGCACGATGCTTTTGCCACACCAGGTCGAGGCGGCGCTGCGAGTTGTGTCGGCGTCGCGGCCTCGCTTTCTCATCGCGGATGAAGTAGGTCTCGGCAAGACGATCGAGGCAGGGCTTATATTAAAAGAGCTCAAGCTCAAGCACGCGTATAAAAAAATACTGATCGTCGTTCCGTCGCCTCTGATGGCGCAATGGCAACAAGAGCTCAAAACGAAATTCGCCGAAGATTTTGTACTTTTGACGGGCGACGTGATGCGCCGGGAACTGTCGCGGCATACTCCGTCGGTCGAGAAAAATGCGCGGCATAAGAAATGGGATTCACTCTTTGAAACACAGAGTCAGTTCTTGGTCTCGGTCGACCTCGCCAAAGACGAACGTTATCTCGAGATGTTCTTAGAGCAAAAATTTGATCTTGTAGTTTTTGACGAAGCGCATCGGTTACGCCGCGACGCCAACACGGTGACTCAGGCGTGGCAGTTTGCACACGCTCTGTGCCGCAGCGTCGAAGGTTTGTTGCTCTTGTCGGCGACGCCTTTTCGCGGCAAGCTCGAAGAAATTTACTATCTCATCCATCTTTTAGACGCCGATATTTTGGGCCCACTCGCCACCTTCCAAACACAGTTTGCAGAAGACGCAAGCCTTCTTCGCGATAGGCTTTCGCCGGTCGTCATTAGGCGGCGCAAAGTCGACGTCGGAGGATTTACCAAGCGGTTCGCAAAAACCGTCAAAATTGATTTAGAGCGCGATGAACGTATTTTTTACGACAAGATGACAGAGTATGTGAAGAACGAGTTCAACAAAGCTCTCTCGCGCGGCGAGAATTTGCAATCGTTCATTATGATTGTTTTTCAGAAACTTCTCGATTCATCGACTTTCGCGCTTCTGCGTGCGCTTGAGGGGCGCCGTTCTCGTCTCGAAGGGATGTACTTTCGCGTGATGCACGAAATCCACGAGAGCGAAGACGTGCGCGATGCGGTTCGAGAATATCAAGAAGAAGAGGGCTTTGAAGAAAGCGGAATGATTAA
Organism: Spirochaetota bacterium; assembly: GCA_963205035.1. GTDB lineage: Bacteria > Spirochaetota > Leptospiria > Turneriellales > Turneriellaceae > Turneriella. The sequence goes on along the minus strand of CAUJII010000128.1, from coordinate 12,048 downwards.
CCCGCAAGAGCTGCGCGATGAGATTCAGCATCTGACGCACTTAATCCAGATGGGTAAGAAAATCCAGACCGATAGCAAGCTCAAGCATTTGCAAAAGACTCTCAAATCGATGCGCGGCATGGGGCACACAAAGTTTGTCATCTTCACGCAATTTAAGTCGACGCTCGAATATCTCTTGTCTCACTTGACTCACTACAACGCCATCGGTTTTCACGGCGGGTTAAACTTTCAGCAGAAAGAAGAGGCGATTCAAGCGTTCTTTGCAGACAAAGATATCTTGATTTGCACAGAGGCGGGTGGCGAGGGGCGTAATTTGCAAATCGCGGCGTGTCTCATTAACTATGACTTGCCTTGGAGTCCTTTGAAATTGGAGCAGCGCATCGGCCGCATCCATCGGTTTGGGCAAACGAAAGACGTGCACATTGTCAACTTTGCGTGCCGAGACACGGTCGCCGAGAGAGTCCTAGAGGTTCTCGAAGAAAAAATCCGGTTGTTTGAAAATGCGCTGGGGCCCTCGGATACTCTCTTGGGAGTTTTTGAAAGCGAGTATAAATTCGCGCGCAACCTCATGGCGTTCCTGGGCGCGAAAAAATCGAAACGCGAACACAACGAAGAGCTTGAACGCAGTCTTTTCCTTGCGAAAGAAAATTTGCGTAACATCGATCGTCTCATTTCGACAGAGCACATGAATTTCAACCTGGCAGCGTTCCGTTTTGCGCATAGCTACGACACGCAAAAAAAAGGCGGCGAAGAGCTCAAGAATCTGGTTGCCGACTTCGCGCCGTGGGGAGGGTACACTCTCAAAGACACAGCGGGAGCGGTTGAAATTATTTCTTGCCCGAAGGAAGGTGAGGCACCCCGCCACCGTAAGGGGACTTTCGATCAAGACTCAGCAACGAAGCGCGTCGATTTAGAATTTTTTGCGTTGGGACATGATTTCATCGACGACTGCGCGAAACAGATCATAGCCGAAGCGGAAAAAAATCCCATTGTGAGTACGCACGCCGCTTTTGAAGGAGCGCTCCTCTTTCTCGCTGTGACGGTAGAGCTCGATAAAAGTTATCGCAGACTGTATCATATTTTTTTAGAGCGCAGCGGCGAGGGAGTAATGGAAAGCAAGAGCTTCTCTTTAGACGAATTGGCGGCTTGCAACTTTTCTGAATCGACTCTCGATAAAGTGTCTCTTGAAGTATTAGCAAAGCATGCCGTAACGTCGCTCGAGGCAGAGATTGTGCAAGACATCCGCGCGATCTTGGCCAAGGTGCGCCCGTCTGAAAACTTCTGGCACCACCGGATTGTCGACTCCGCCGCAGAGCGGAAGGCGCATATCGAGGAAAAATTAGAAATCCAACGCAGCAAGGTGCATTGGTATGGTGAGAAATACGCAGGCAGTGTGACAAAGCTCGCAGGCGAGAAGCGGCGTAGCGAAGTGAGTACGTACGAGAGACTTCAAAAAAGCCAGTCGCGCCTTTCGCCGAAGATTACAATCGACGTGCGCAAAGTGTGTCTCTTTAATAACTAAAAGCTGCTTTTCAGCGCACTCGAAGACACCCTTTCGGTTCTATGGGAATTTTCGACACACTCAAGGTTTCGGCAGCGGCGGCTACGCGCTTGGCCCAGACGTCTTATGTTTTAGCGAGCCACGCCTCGTTCTTCACACGCTTGCTCGTCGATCCCTTTGCACAAAAAAACGCGAAAGAGCTCAGGAAAATTTTTGAAACTTTGGGTGCGACGTATATCAAGCTCGGTCAGTTCATCGCCTCTGCGCCTGGAATTTTCCCCGATGTGTATGTGACAGAAATGCAAGCTCTTCTCGACAAAACGACACCCTTGGAATTCAGCGTAATGGAGAAGATTCTTGCCAAAGAATTGGGCCGCGATTATCGCAAACACTTCCGCGCGATTGAAGAGATACCACTTGCTTCGGCGTCGATTGCGCAGGTACACGCTGCAACCTTAATCGACGGAGAAAGCGTCGTCTTGAAAATCCAGCGTCCTGGAATTGAAACGAAGATGGATGCCGATTTGGGGCTCATGTCCTTTGCCGCAAAGCTCTTAGAAATTCTCTTGCCTGAATCGAAGCGCGTGGGAGTAACAGACGTGATCTATGAGCTCGGGCGTTCGATGGCGGAAGAAACCGACTTTCTCAAAGAAGCGCGTAACATCAAGGAGTTCGCCTCTTTCCTCGACCAGACGGGCGAAGACGAGGTTGTCGTGCCGCGTGTCATCGACAGACTTTCAACGCGGCGTGTTCTCACCATGTCGCGTCTTTACGGAGTCGCGATGACAGACTTTGCCACGGTTAAGCGGTATACAAAAAATCCTCGGGCTGTTTTTGAGAAGGCGCTTTCGACATGGTTTGCGTCCCTGAGTGGTGCTGGATTTTTTCACGCGGATGTTCACGCGGGGAACCTCATGATTTTAGAAGACGGTCGAATTGCGTTTCTCGATTTCGGAATCGTAGGCAGGTTTAGTCCCACAGTTTTTGATTCGATTTGGCTCCTCATCGAAGGCATGGGCGAGAAGGATTATCGTACGATTGCGAAAGCGCTTATCGGTCTCGACGCGACGGGCGGCGGCGGAGAGAAAGTTGATGAAGCGAGTTTTGCGAAAGAACTTCAAGTTGTCATTGAGAAAGTCGGCGCGTTTTCAGAAGGTATTGAAAGTGCGCTCGAGACAGGCGATGCGCTCCAGTTCGACGAGAAGGCGATGAACGACATGGTCTTACAAATCATCTCGATTGCGCGCAATAATGGGCTTAAGATACCCCGCGAGTTTGCATTGCTTATCAAGCAATTTTTGTATTTCGACCGGTACGCACAGATTTTGGCTCCGGGACTATCCGTCTATTCTGTGGGGCATACACAGAAAAAATTGAATTAAAGTCGTTTTCTTGCTCGCCCCACAGAACTATCTTAACACTATTGTCTAAAGGACAAAGATATTTATTTCATCTCTTTACTGAGATCAATTTTCCAGTCCCCGTCTTCTTTAACAAGCGTCAATTTTGTCTGCGTCGCATCGTCGAGCACCAGATGGATTGTATTGCCGTCAACCGTTTCCGACTTGATTTTTTCTGCGTCAAATTCCTTCTCTTTTTCGGGTCCTGCTTGTTTCATGCCGTGTTCCATAATTTTCGCGGGAGTGCAATGCGTGATCAAATCTTCAGGCATTTTGGCGGCTTTTGCAGCCGAGGCGACCATCGACTTAGGAATTCGTTTCATTTGATCGCACCCTTTGTTTAGCTGCGCTACTGTTCCTTTTGAAAGTAACGCTACGAAAGCCGCGTAATCTTTCTTGTTCATCGCATCGGCCGCTTTTTGAACAATCGTTTTGCCCGGCGATTTGCTGCACGCAATCATCAAAACAGCGACCAAGGCTGTTAAACTGGAAACAACTAATTTTCTCATTTTTTCTCCTCGTTTACTGGGCGCGGCGGTAAGCCGTTTTGCCAGCTAAAATTCTTATTTCTTGGTAATACCAAGAGCGTCATTTTATAGATAAACTATTACCGTAAAGCAGATTTTCAAAGACAGGCAAGTTTAGGCGGTATTTTGCTGAGTGTAGGCGGGAACTCGCGGGTACGATTTTTTCTGCGCTGCCCGTGTAGTATTTCCCTCGACGCCGCGTTTTCCTTTTTTACTCAAGCCCATGGCAGTAAAAATTGGTATCAATGGTTTTGGCCGCATTGGCCGCAACGCGTTCCGTGCGGCGTGGGGTCGCAAAGATGTCGAGGTCGTTGCAATCAACGACCTCACCGACACCGCGACACTCGCGCACCTTTTGAAATACGACAGTGTTTTTGGCGTCTGGGATAAAGAAGTGACGCACGATAAAGAGCACATCATCGTCGATGGTAAGAAAATCCACGCTACGGCTATTGCGAAACTCGAAGAGCAAAAATGGGGCTCTTTCGGTTGCGACATCGTTATAGAATCGACCGGCCGCTTTACCGACGCGACAGTGGCACGCACGCACATCGACAAAGGCGGTGCAAAGAAGGTTATCATTTCAGCTCCGGCATCAAACGAAGACATCACACTCGTGATTGGCGTGAACGAAAAACTCTACGACAAATCAAAGCACCAGGTCATCTCGAACGCTTCGTGCACGACAAACTGCTTGGCTCCGGTTGCGAAAGTACTCCACGAGACTTTTGGCATCAAGAAGGGACTTATGACGACAATCCATAGCTATACCAACGATCAGCAGATTTTAGACCTTCCTCACAAGGACTTGCGCCGCGCGCGTGCGGCGGCGGTTTCTATGATTCCCACATCGACAGGCGCCGCAAAAGCGATTGGCCTCGTGATGCCAGAGCTCAAGGGCAAGCTCGATGGGATTTCCATTCGCGTACCGACGCCCGACGTGTCGGTCGTCGATTTGACTGTCGAGACGGCAAAACCCGCAACAAAAGAAGAAGTCAATGCGGCGTTGAAAAAAGCAGCCGATGGCCCGCTCAAGGGCATTCTTGGGTTCACCGATTTGCCGTTGGTCTCGAACGACTTCAAAGGCGACCCGCATTCTTCGATCGTCGACGGTCAGATGACAACGTCTCTCGAAGGTAACATGGTGCGCGTTCTCACATGGTACGATAACGAGTGGGGATATTCCACACGCATTATCGATTTAGCCGCGATGGTTGGGGCATAGTCCGCGTTTTGCGACGGGGACTCTTTTTAATTTGACAAGAGGCCCTATCTTTCTAACGTACAATATGCAAAGTATGCGAAAGAGAAAACTTGTAGCGTTCATCGTAGCGTGTGTGGGTGGAGTGTTTACATTTTCGTGCAAGACTTTGCCGGGCTCCGTTCCCGCAGAACAACTGCTGACACCCAACGAAGCGATTAAAGCGGAACCGCACAGCGCAGGCTTCCCATCGAATGCCGCTGTTGAAGCGATGCGCGAAGCGTTTTTCGGCAGGGCTGCTGAAAAAGGCGAAGTCTTTCGTATCTTTATTACTTCCGAGGGGTACATACGCAAGCAGTTGTCGCATTTAGACACAGTGAGCGTCAAAGAAGACTTGGGCGGGGATCAAGCAATCGCCGACGAATTTCGCAAATTCGATATGGTGAATAGTCTGCAAGAAGGTCAAATCCACATCGAGCTCTACCCTTCGACGGGGAAGTTCTACCGTGTGCGCCAATCCAAGCCATCGATAATGAAAGAGACCGACAAAATCTTGTCTGACGATATGACGCGCTGGCAGTTTGTCTTTGCGAAGAACGAAATTGAACCGAGAGATTTTAAGGTGAGCTACCAAGTTCTACTCCGCAAGCGTATTACACGCGAGCAAGCGCTCAAAATTTTGAGCGATCAAAATAAGAAAAAATAAAAAAGGATTTATCTTTATGGCAGTGAGCGAGAAAAAAGAAATAATTTTGCGCGTAGGGTTAGACGAAAACGCAATACCCGAATCGATTACGTGGGATGCACCCGGCGCATCGAAAGGTGAAGACACGGCGGACGGTCTTCTTCTCTCGCTTTTCAGCAGCGAAGAAAAAACGACAGTCGGAATCGATTTGTGGACAAAGGACTTGCTCGTCGGCGACATGAATATATTTTTCTATCAAACACTCAAGAAGATGGCGGATGTCTTGGAGCGCGCTACACAAGACAAAGAAGCGGCAAAAATGGTCCGCGAATTTTCACGTACTTTCGGCAAGCACGTTAAACTCCTTCAAGACGGATGAGCGTTCTTCTTGCCGGGCTTTGCCTCATAGCGCTCCTTTTCGGGATGCCGCTTTTCGTAGGCTTAGGCACGCTGGGGACTCTCTATCAATTAGGAAACATCCAAGAGTTGGGTGTTCAGACATTTTCTGACCTCACGCGGCAGCTATCGATTGTTTTCAGCGACCCGCTTTCTAAACTCACCGGTGATCAGAGTGCGCTTTTCTTAACCATTCCCTATTTCACTCTGGCGGGTTATCTGATTGCGCATTCGCATTTCGCCCAGCGGGTTGTGAATTTATACCTCATCCTTGCCCGCCGCATCGGTAATTTTGGAGTCGTCGGTTTAGGTGTCGTTTGCATTCTCATCGCTGCACTTTTTACTCCGCTCACCGGAGCTTCGGGTGTCACGATTGTCGCAATCGGCGGCATCCTTTTTCCCATTCTGACCGGCGCAGGCTTTTCCGAAAAGCGCGCTCTCGGCCTCATCACGGCTTCGGGTTCGATAGGACTCCTCTTTAGCCCCAGCTTGCCGGTCATTCTCTTCGGCATCATGAGCGATAACAAGGCCGACATTAACGAACTCTACCGCGCGGGAGTATTACCCGGCCTCTTGCTTATTCTTGCGCTCACGAGCGTCATCCTTCTTTTTTCTCTTAAGAAAGATTCGCCATCGCGCACCCTTTCTGAGGTTAGCCACGCTGTAACTTTTGGCGTCAAAGATTCGGCGAAGCTCGCCCTCGAACTCTTAGCCATTCCACTGCTTTATCTGCTCATGCACTCGCGGTTCATGGTTATTACAGAGCTTGGGGTATTTTTTCTCGTGTATTATTTTTTCTTAGAGGTCGTCCTTTTCCGTGAGATTGGATTTAAGAAACTCATGGAGGTTTTTGAAGAGGCCATCGCGATGGTGGGCTCGATCATTTTAATTATTTTCTTTGCGATGGTTCTAACGAACGCTCTTCTTTACGATGGCGTGCCTGGTAAGCTCTTCGGGTTCATTAACCAATACATCCACTCGCCTCTTGCTTTCTTAGTCGTTCTGAATATATTCTTACTCATCGTCGGTTCTCTGATGGATATTTTTTCGGCGATTATTGTCGTCTCACCGCTCATCATTCCGATTGCAGAGGCTTACCAGATTTCGATGCTTCACTTGGGTATTCTTTTTCTCACCAATTTAGAAATAGGTTATCTGACTCCGCCCGTTGGGCTCAATCTTTTTTTGAGTTCGCTGCGCTTTCAAAAGCCGATGGCCGAAGTTTACCGTTCAATTATTCCCTACCTTATCGCGCTCATTGTTGCGCAGCTTATTATCACTTATGTACCGTGGTTGAGTCTGTGGTGGCAATAGATTTTATGCTTAGAACTCGCTGGTGCGAGTTCTAAGCATAAAATCAGTAGAATGCCTGCGTGATCGAAAGGAGTGTAAATTTTGGTTGTCACCCGTAGCGTTTGCCGATAACCGATGAGTTCCATGGTCGCTAATTCTATCGAAGTCGCCGTACCAGCGGCGGCGGTTTGGACAGAAGAGAGAACCGTTGTGCTGGATTTATACGATGGCCGAAAAATTCGCTTTCCGGCCGATAGATTTCAATTGCCGTTATAGATTACTCGCCCGTAGAGCTTGATCTATATCTCGAATCAAATCATCGGTATCTTCTAAGCCGACAGAAAGTCTCACCAAGTTGTCGGGAATTCCCACTGCGAGGCGCGCTTCGGGAGTTAAGTCGTAATAATTCATTACCGTCGGAATGTGGACAAGAGATTCGACGCCGCCCAACGACGCCGCATGCGTCGGCAACTGCAAAGCCTCGACAAACGCCGTCGCCGCTTTGAGGCGTTCGTCCTGCGACGCATCCTTGGCTTTGACCTGAAAGGTCACGATGCCGCCGCCTCCTTTCAAATATGTTTTTGCAAGGGCGTGGTGCGGGTGCGAGGCGAGCATCGGATACCAGACACGTTCGATAAGCGGGTGTTTTTCTAAATGCTCGGCGAGCAGAAGCGAAGAGCGGTTATGCGCTTCCATACGCAGAGCGAAAGTCTTGATGCTGCGAGAGATGAGATAACAGAGGTGCGCATCGGGATTGCTGCCGAGTAAATTTCTGACGGGTTTGACCTTTTCGATGAGTTCTTTTGAACCGAGGATGGCTCCTGCGATCGCATCGTTATGCCCGTTGATATATTTTGTGAGCGAATGCACAACGAGGTCGACGCCGTGATCAAGCGGCTTCAAATTGAAAGGCGAAGCAAATGTCGCGTCGACAACCGTCGTCAAATTTTTGCTGCGCGCATATTGAACGATGGCTTCGAGATCCACGAGCTTGAGGTATGGATTTGTGGGGAGTTCGAGAAAAATTACTTTCGTTTTTTCATTCGTCGCTTGCTTAACCGCATCGAGCGAAAGATCGGCGTATGTTACCCGATAGCCAAAGCGAACCAAGTGGTTGTCGAAAAGTTTGAACGTGCCACGGTAGCCTTCATTGAGCGAAATGAAATGATCGCCTGCATCCATGAGACCCATGAGCGTCGTTGCAATTGCGTTCATGCCGCTCGAAGTCACAACTGCATCTTCGGCATTATCGAGTGAAGCCAACGCCAACTCGAGTGCGCGTTGCGTCGGTGTTCCATAGCGCGCATATTCAGCGAGCCTAGTCGAGCGTTTCTCGTAGAAATCCCACAGGTCGCTCACCTTTTCAAATTCATAACTTGCCGTCTGGTATATGGGAGTGATGAGCGAACGATGGACGTCGTTCGTGTTGTCGTGGCCTGCGTGCACCGAACGGGTGTTCATGCCGCTTTGAGCAATGTAATTTTGGCGGAGAGATTTTTTAGGCTCAGGCATTTTTCCTCTTAGTTATTCTTATCGAGAAATCGCGAGACAGCGTCTTTGACAGCGCCCAAAGACGCCTGCAAATCGATAGGCTCATTTTTTAGTGGCATGGTAGATTTTGGCGCATGGTATGCAATTTTGAAATCAGCAAATTTTAGGCCGTGCGCTGTTGAAACGACACAGGCAGACTCGTGAGGACGAATCACTCCGCTGGATTTGAGTTTTTGAAGCGCTGCCAAAGCGACGCCCGTGTGCGGGTCGACCAAGAGGCCCGCTTTGTCGCCGAGCGCAGCGGCGTTCGCGAGTTCGCTCTCTGTCGCTTGTTCGACAACACCGTCAAATTCTTTGAGCGTGCGGATTGCCTTTTTCACTGAAACAGGGTTGCCAATGCGAATTGCCGACGCCTGCGTTTCTTTAGCCGTGATCGCCTCAAAGTCGGAAAAATTTTTCTTGAAAGAAAGATAGAGCGGGTTGGCGGCTTCGGCCTGCGCCACAGCAAGGCGCGGCAGTTTCGTGACTAATCCCATTTCAAGAAGCATCTTGAGGCCCGCACCCAACGCCGACACGTTCCCCAAGTTGCCCCCTGGAATAATAAACCAATCGGGGAGTGACCAGGCGCGCTGCTGCGCCACTTCGATACCGACAGTCTTTTGGCCCTCAATGCGCAGACTGTTCATCGAGTTTGCAAGGTAGATACTTTTTTCTTGCGTGAGTTCTTGCACGATGCGCATGCAACCGTCGAAATCGGTGTCGAGGGCCAGGACTAAAGACCCGTTCGATATCGGCTGCATGAGTTGCGCTAAAGAAATTTTATTTTTTGGCAAGAGAATGACGCTCAAGATGCCTGCATACGCCGCATAAGCGGCGAGCGCTGCGGATGTGTCTCCCGTCGACGCGCATGCAATCGCACGGATGGGCGCACCCGACTTTATCATGTGGTTCACTTGCGAGACTAAGACGGTCATTCCCAAGTCCTTGAAAGAGCCGGTGTGGCTGTTGCCGCAAAGCTTCACCGATAACTCGTCGTGTGAAAACTCTTTTGAAAGTTGAGATCCCGAAAAAAGTGGAGTAGCTCCTTCACCTAAGCTCACAATATCTTCGGTTGGCAAATCGGGCAAGACCCACTCGCGTTTACCCCAAATTCCCGACGCGTCGATTTTATTCTGACTCCGCCACCGAGCTTCAAAAAGCGTGCGCCATTCGTGAGCACTCTTTTTTTTGAGAGCGTCGATGTCGTGATGTACTTCGAGCAAATCGTCGGTCTGCGGGTCGCGGTAGATGACTTCGTCTAACGAATAGCGCGTTGTGTTTTGAGGATGAATACTTTGAAACCAGGCGTGACTCACGCAGGTGAAGTGCGCGTCTGAAACATGCGGACAAGCTCTTATTAGGTTTTGGATTTCTTATTTCCACCCCATCCGACAGATTCGGGCTTGTGCATGCCTACGATTATCAAACAAGAAGATGTGATCGAATCGGTCGCGGCTTCGCTGCAATATATCTCGTATTATCATCCACCGGACTTTGTTCAAGCGATGGCGAAAGCATACGACAAAGAAGAATCGAAAGCCGCCAAAGACGCAATGGCGCAGATTCTTTTGAACTCCCGCATGTCGGCGTTTGGACACAGGCCAATTTGCCAAGACACGGGTATCGTAACCGTCTTTGTTTCTGTCGGCATGGACGTGCGGTGGGAAGCGACGCTTTCTCTCGAAGAGATGATTAACGAAGGAGTGCGCCGTGCATACCTTTTTGAAGACAACATCTTGCGTGCGTCGATTGTCGCCGACCCGGCCGGCACCCGCAAAAATACGAAGGACAATACGCCGGCGTGTATCGTGACCAAAATTGTTAAAGGCGATAAGCTCGATATTACCGTCGCGGCAAAAGGCGGTGGTTCCGAGAATAAATCCAAATTCATCATGCTCAACCCTTCAGACAGCATCGTCGATTGGGTTCTGAAAACCGTGCCTACGATGGGGGCAGGATGGTGCCCTCCCGGTATGCTCGGCATTGGCATTGGTGGTACTGCAGACAAGGCGATGGTGCTTGCGAAGGAGTCGCTCATGGACCCCATCGACATGCAAGACCTTCTGCGCAGAGGGCCACAAAATAAAATTGAAGAAATGCGTATTGAGCTTTATGAAGAAGTCAACAAGTTAGGTATTGGCGCGCAAGGATTAGGGGGACTCACCACGGTTCTCGATGTGAAAATCAAAGACTACCCGACGCATGCGGCGTCTAAACCCGTCGCCATGATTCCAAACTGTGCGGCAACGCGGCATGCACACATCACCCTCGACGGTTCGGGGCCTGTCTACTTAGACGTTCCCAAGCTCGAAGACTGGCCCGACATCCACTGGAAGGCCGAGGGAGCAAAACGCGTCAACATCGATACCATCAAGAAAGAAGATTTGACGCAGTTTAAGCCCGGGGAGACGCTACTTCTGACCGGCACACTTTTGACGGGTCGCGACGCAGCGCATAAGCGCATACGCGATATCTTTGCGAAAGGCGAAAAGCTTCCTGAAGAAGTCGATTTTCACAATAAATTTATCTATTATGTCGGCCCGGTCGACCCGGTACGCGACGAAGTGGTTGGGCCTGCGGGGCCCACGACGGCGACGCGCATGGATAAATTTACCGAGATGATGCTTTCGCAAACCGGACTCATTGGAATGATTGGGAAGTCGGAGCGCGGGATAGAGGGGATTGAGGCCATCAAAAAACATAAGGCGATTTATCTCATGGCGGTGGGCGGCGCGGCATATCTCGTCGCGAAGGCGATAAAAAAGGCGCGTGTCGTCGCTTTCGCGGATTTAGGCATGGAAGCGATTTACGAGTTCGAGGTGGAGGACATGCCGGTCTCGGTCGCTGTCGACACAACGGGGGAGTCGGTGCACATTACCGGCCCCGCACTCTGGAAGAAGATTATCGCGGGGTTAAAAAAAGAATAGTTAGTCGCTCTGGAATCGTTAGTCCACCACACTCGTGGATTGGTCTATTCGTTAATAAAACCCGCGACACCAAAACGGTCGAGGTTTGATTTAATCTCCCTCGGGGGATTTTTATTGATAATATGCGCAAAGGCTGCCTTGCGGGTGAGTTCCTCCCACTCGTCGAAACCTGGATTTTCAGCCCAGTACCGCACGGATGCAGCGTGTCTAATCTTCTCAGGCACGCTCTCAATTTTCTCACCCAATGTCAGCTTCAGCAAGTTTCCGAAATAATCATAACCCAATGCTCTGGGGATTAAAAAATTTGGGACATGCTCGCCGGGAATTTGAGCGCTAATTTCGACTAAAAATAGCCGGTCGGCCACGACTCTCCATTCGCTCACAATGGGCGTGTCTGTAAGTTGCAATCGCAAGCAAAGTTTTTCGTGTAAGTCTTGAATTTGTGGGGCCAGAGCCGCGTACTTTGAAGGGAATCTATGTTCTATGTCGATATAGGGCGGCTCGTTTGCTGCGATGCGGTCGTGGATCGATACCAGCAGAAAATGTAGGTTCTGAACAAAGCCGCAGACGATAATTTCGCTACCTTCG
>CAUJII010000127.1 GCA_963205035.1 Spirochaetota bacterium | reverse complement strand
GCTGCATCAGAGAAGCAGGGGCTGACGCCGGTATACTATTTGGATAGTGGTTTCGCCACGCCAATGCGAAACTTGGGCAGTACGGGGGTGAATCCGTTATACGCAACGGCGAGTGCCGACAATACACCAGGCCAAGAAGACAACCCATTCGTCAATTGGTCTGCAAATGGCTACCGCTTGCCCACCGAAGCCGAGTGGGAATACGCGGCGCGGTATATTGATGGCGTAACTTTGCAACCGGGCGATTATGCGAGTGGCGCTACGGCGGCGTCTTCAGATTTCACGGCGACCGCGTTGGTGGCGTGGTTTGGTAATTCGCTGACAGTCGGTACGGGCAACACAACCTCGACGCAGCCGGTCGGCGGCAAAACTGCCAACTCACTCGGCATTTTTGACATGAGCGGTAATGTGTGGGAATGGACATGGGACTGGTATGATTCATATACGACCAGCACACCATACACAAATGCTGACAGTCAAGGCGCAACGGGCGGTACTAACCGGGTCTTTCGTGGGGGTAGCTGGCTCAATGCGGCCAGCGGCCTGCAAGCGGCGTTCCGCAACTACAGCGGCCCGTGGAACACGTACGACTCCATCGGGTTCCGCCCCGTGCGACGACCGTAGGGAGTCTCCGTCTTCGGAGGCGCCCGTAGGCCCGTAGAGACGCAGCATGCTGCGACTCTACGGGTGCTGCGTAATCATCAGGCGGGCAGGTGCGCCGCCCAGCCGACGGCTGGCAGAGTCCCTTCGCCGTGCCGTTCCTGTCAGATAACGCTCCGCAAACTGCATTATATCGCGCTTGTTGCTCCGCCACAGCGCCGCCTGCGCTTCCGGCAGACTGATACTCGTAATCAAAGTTTTTTTCATAGGTCTCCTTGGGTCTATATCCCCTCTGTGGGATTACTGCCCCTCTATATATTAAATAGCAAGAAACCGTGTTTTTTTCTCACTTTTCCGAAAAAAAGTGCAAATTTTGCAAAAAAAATTCAAATTGGTAAATTTGTAATAATTATTACATTTACTTCGGGCGGGCGCGTGTAATAGTTATTACGTTTGCCTTTGAAACCCGCGCAAATCGCTTTGGTGTCTCACTCGTGCCTGAGCGCGTCTATCGGATTGAGGTGCGCTGCTTTGCGTGCGGGGTAAATCCCAAAGACAAGCCCGATAAAAACAGAAAAGACAATCGAGAGCACAATCGAAAATGCGCTAATCGAAACAGACCAGCCTGCGAACTGCGACATGAGGAGCGAAATAACACCTCCCAAAACAAGACCGAGTGCGCCGCCCGAAAGACTCACGACGAGAGTCTCGACCAGAAATTGCAGAAGGATATCCTGCGGTCTTGCGCCGACGGCTTTGCGTAGGCCGATTTCTTTCGTGCGCTCGGTTACAGAGACGAGCATAATATTCATGATGCCGATGCCGCCGACCAAAAGAGAGACGGCGGCGATTGCCGCTAAGAGGGCCGACATCGTCGACGAAGCGGCAGTCATCGCCGTGCGGATGTCGTCGAGGTTGAAAATTTGATAGCCGCCTTCTTGCATCGAAGCGGGAATGCGGTGTCTCATCGCAAGAGCTTCTTTAATAGCATCCCCCGCATCGTCGATATTAGCGCCGGCTCGGATCTCGACATCCATCGAATCGACGTATTGCTTTCCCAAGAGACGATACATCGCGGTGGTGAGAGGTACAACAACCACGTCGTCTTGATCGCGAAAACCGCCACCGCCTTTTGACGGCATGACGCCGATGACCTGAAAGTTGACCTTGTTAATTTTGATAAAAGTACCGACTGGATTTTCGTTGCCATAGAGTTCGCGCACGACAGTGAGCCCCAAGAGTGCGACACGCGCACGACTCTGCTCTTCGGCGTGTGTGTACATGCGCCCCAACTCAGGCATTGCGTTGCGGATCGCCGCATACTCCAACCCCGCGCCTTGCACGAGAGTGTTCCAGTTTTTATTCCCGAACGTTACTTGTGCCCGGCCTGTCACGTTGCCCGCCGCGCCTTGGATTGCTCCCACGCGCTCTTTAATCCACGGCACATCGTCTAAAGTGATGCGTGCAGGGCTTCCCGATTCTTGCGCAACGCCCCCCACACGCACAGCGCTCGGACGCACGACAATGACGTTCGCGCCCAAGCCGGTCAGTTGCGACTCGATAGCCTTCTGCGCGCCGCTGCCCAGAGCGAGCATTGCAATGACCGACGCGACACCAATCGTGATGCCGAGCATGGAAAGCGCGCTGCGCAACTTATTAGCGATCACAGCGCGGTAACCTTCGCCCAGGAGTTTTACGAAATATGCGAACCAACTGGCATGCGTCGTGCTATCGATTGTGGTATTTATCCCGGTAACGGTTCTCTTTTTCTTTTTGCCGTTTTTTGTTTGGCTATCGGAAACGAGCCTTCCGTCTTGCATGCGGAGAATCCGGTGTGCTCTTTCGGCAACTTCTTCGTCGTGTGTGACCACGATGACGCCGATACCGCTCTTGTGCATCTGATCGAGCAGGTTCAAGATATCTGCCTGCGATGTTGTATCGAGGTTCCCCGTTGGTTCGTCCGCCAAGAGGATTCTGGGTTCGTTGACCAACGCTCGTGCGATCGCGACGCGCTGCTGTTGCCCACCCGAAAGTTCTCTCGGCTTGTGTTCCATGCGGTCTTGGAGTGAGACAACCGCGAGTAAATTTTTCGGCGAGGCATGGATACTCGAGAGCCCCGAATAAATAAGAGGCATCGCGACATTGTCGAGAGCAGATAGGCGCGGCAAAAGATGAAACTGTTGAAAAATAAAACCTAACGTGAGGCGCCGATAAATCGCTAAATCGTTTTCCGTTAAGTGTGCGACTTCTTTGCCGAAGAGTTTATAGCTGCCGCTTGTTGGCTGATCCAACAGACCGAGGACTTGCAGAAGCGTCGACTTACCGGAACCTGAGCGGCCCATAATGGCGACGAACTCGTCGGCGCGGATGTCAAAGCTCACGTTGTCCAGAGCGTTGACTGTGGTGCCGCCTAATTCGTATTTCTTGCAAAGATTGCGAATTTCAATCATTGGGTTAGTGCGCGCTTTTCTTGCCGCCAGAATCTTTGCGTTTTCGGCTCGGCATGAAGGGGTTCGTGCCACCGTCGACTTGGGTTTGAATCTTTGGAATGAGCACCATCGAGTTCTCGTCGAGTCCTGACACAATTTCTGTTTTCATGCCATCTGAATCGCCGATTTGTATTTCAACGTTTTGTGTTTTGTCTTTGCCAATGCGCTTTGTCACAAACGGCGCTTCTTTATTAAACTGAATGGCCGATAGAGGTAACGTCAAGACATCTGCTTTTTTCTTGAGAACAAACGTCACGTTGGCGGTCATGCCGCTACGCATGAATGCCGGCTGTGTCTTGGGATATACCTCGACATCGTAAGTTGTGACGTTGTTGACAGTCTTTGCCTCGAACGCAATCGCCAAGACGCTCGCTTCGATGGGTTTATCGGGGTAAGCGTCGAGAATAATTTCAGCGGGCATACCTTTTTGAACGCGTGCAATGTCGGTTTCGTCGACCTTCGCGACAACTTCGAGTCTGTCGGAAATCACAAGAAGAACGTCGGCTGAAGCCACGGTTTGCCCAGGTTCGACGCTCCGCAAGATGATCGTCCCCGAAACAGGCGCCATAATGGGCGTCGCTCGGTAATACTCTTGAAATCGCTTATATTCCTCGCTGCTCACAGCGCGTGCGGAGTCTAAGAGAGCAGCTCTTTCGGTAGAGCTCATCCACGCGAGAATTTGGCCTTTCCTAACCTTTTGTCCTTCGCGCACCAAGACGCTTTCCATGCGGCCAGGCACCGGCGGCTTCATTTCAATGCGCCCTTGCGGTTGGACAGTCCCCGTGCTCGTGACAGTGATCCGCAAAGTAGAAATCTGCGGTTTGATCTCCGTATAAGAGATTTCTTTTTTCTTGCTTTTTGGCCAGAAAAGAAAAAATGTAATAACTATTACGCAAAAAATCGTGAATAAGACAACCGGTTTCTTGATTTTCATGGATGGGGTCCTTCGCCCGTGAGTTGCTCCCACGACGCTTGGGCAATTTGCCGATCATAGCGGCTTTGCAGAACACTTTTTTGTCGTCCAATCAAGTCATTTTCAATGATGTCCCATTGGTCGAAACTCAAAAGACCGTTATTATATTTGACACGCGCAATTTGCGCTCTAACAGAGCTGGCATTCAAGAGAGACTCGGTCACCTTTTCACTTTCCATCGAATCGCGCCAAGCCTGTAGTGCCTGCTGCAGCTTGGCGACGCGTTGCGTTTCGACGCCCTCCCGCGTGTGCATTGCCGCTTTTTCTGCCGATTGGCTGGCTTTGAGGTTGTAATAATCCTTGCCTCCTGAAAAGATGGGGTACGAAACACCCACATTTACCGACCATCGGTTGCCTTCGGGAAAGAATTGCGGGCCTTGCCGAAACAGCGAGCCTGAAGCGTTGAGCGTCGGAAAAAAAGGTGAAATCGCTTGGCTTGCTGTCGCCTCCGCGCTCAACTCTTGTGCGAGGGCTTGCTTAAACTCGGGAGTAGCGCGTGCGACTGTGCTCAAATCGACAACTTCAGGCGGAGTTTT
>CAUJII010000126.1 GCA_963205035.1 Spirochaetota bacterium | reverse complement strand
CCCTTACCCTTTTGGATTCGATAGACGCCTTGTTTCTTTTAAGGGGTATGCCCCATGGCTTTTCGGTTAAAAGGTTTTAGAGCAAGACGCAAGGCTGCAAAGAACGCAGACCCCGCACACCCCGTGCCCGTCCCCGAGCACAAAGAAAAAATTCTTTGGAGCGAGCGCATCCAAAATTGGATTTCTCAAAATCCGCATTGGGTCAGAAATACCGTCTTCGGTACAGTCGGCCTCTGTGTTCTTGTCGTACTCATCTTGGTTCTTCGAGCGGCTGCACAAGACAGTCATAGCAAAGCACTCCACACAGCACTGGAGAAATACGACGAATTGCGTATTATCCCTAAAGGCGAAGTTCGGCAGAAGCAAATGAAAGAATTCGGCCTTTCTCTAAAAGGCGCCTGTGAGCAAACATTCCAAACGATTGAAAGCTCCGCAGCGTGTCTCACGGCAGGTAATGCTCTCTTAGAGGGGCGTGATTTTGAAGGTGCCGCAGAAGCCTTCAAGCGAGCGGCTGCGGGTTATTCAGCCGACTCGATGGTGAGCGTAGCTGAATTTATGCAGGCCGAAGCATTAGAAAGCGCTGGAAAATTCGACGAAGCTCTCAAAGTCTATGCGTCGCTCGAGAAAAAATACGCGGCAATCAAGAAAGGGGAAATCGCTATCTTCAACGAAGGCAGAATGCTTCTTTATTTAGGCCGGTACGACGATGCAGAAGAAAAATTCTCGAAGCTCGCACCTGAAAATGAGGGCAAAGAGTTTTCTGCACTGAGCCGCGAATATTTATCGCTCATACAACTGAAACGCAAGACCACCACAACTCCGGTGGGTGCGCCGAAAAAGTGAAGAACGACCGGCTACGCGTCGCGCTCCCCAAGGGGCGCATGAGTGACGAAAGCCTGGATTTTTTTTCGTCACGCGACCTTTCAAGTCTCAAGCAGACGGCCGATGGTCGCGAACTCATTCTGCATGACGCAAAGCATCCCGTCGACTTCTACTTAATACGGAGCAAAGATGTCGGTGCGTATGTAGAGCAAGGCGCGGCGGATTTAGGCGTCATGGGGCTAGACGTCCTCTTGGAGCATGACTTCGATGTTTTTATTCCGGCCAAGCTGCCTTTTGGCGACTGCCGTCTTTCGGTGGCTTATCCGGAAGGTAAACTCGATTGGCAGAAAAAATCTGAAATCCGCGTCGCAACAAAATACCCCAAACTCGCACGCGAGTACTTCTTTAGAAGGGGATTTAACATCCGCACAATCGAGCTTTACGGTTCGATTGAAATCGCTCCCTTAACAGGGCTATCTGACGTCATTGTCGATCTAGTGAGCACTGGTGCCACTCTCAAAGCCAACCACTTAGTTGAAGAAGAAATTATTCTCGAAAGCTCTGCGAGGCTCATTATGAATCCCTCATCGTTTGCCTTGCAAAGAAGCCGGCTCATGCAATTCATTGACACGCTGTTTTAGTTTTGGTTTGGGACATAAATGGCAGTTCCAAAGAGAAAAACCTCCCACTCAAGACGTCGTACGCGTCGAGCACACCACGCAATCGGTAAACCCAATTTGCGCCCTTGCGCCAACTGCGGCGCTTACGGTCTCGCTCACCGGATATGCTCCGCTTGCGGCTATTACAAAGGGCGGCAAGTCATCATTCCTCGCGTGAAAAGAGTCAAGTCAGATAAAGAGTAAGGGGAGTGGTTCAGGGACTCAAACCCAGTCGCGTAGGGCAAGACCTACACCACGACAACTGCTTCGCTTGCGGAGCCCTGAATAACTATTCGTTCCACATACCTTCGACTTTTGACGAGAAAAAAGGCGAGGTCGAGTTCATCTACCAACTCCGCAGAGAGCACGAAGGGGCACCTGGCCATGCACACGGTGGCGGCCTGGCACTCATTCTCGATGAAGCGCAGGGCGTACTTTGTCACCATTTGGGCCACTATGTCATGACCGATGGCATATCGATTAAGTATTACAAAGCAACGCCACTCTACAAAGATTTGCGTGTGACCGCGTGGCTCACGTCTGCTCGCTCCAAGCGGCTTTACACAAAAGCTCGCATCGAATTGGGCGACGAGGTGCTTGTCGAATCAAAAGTGAAGTGGTATATCATCCCCGAACGGTTGATTGAACGCCGCTTTGGGGGTGCATTCAACACAAAAATGCGTGATGCGCTGGAGCTCAACCGCGTCCGTGCGAAAGAAATCCGCAGGCGCTTGCGTGCAGATAAGCAATCGTAAGCCTGCCGCGTTCTACAGTTCGGGGCGAAGCAGCCGCGTCTTTTCGATTAACTATTCGGCGGATTCAGAAGGTTGGGAGGCCTCAGCCGGATTTCTGGAGAAAGTCATCACTTTTTTACCCGTAGAAACCCCCGGGCGCGGGATTTGTTGGGGGGTAACTACACAGACAACATTGCATTCAATCCGCCGTAAATCTGAAAGCCTCGCAACTTTGCGCGCAAAATTGCTGCTAAAGCGGCGAAGACGCCTGCTTTCAGTTTTACGGCGCCCCCCTAACAAATCCAGCGCCCAAAACCCCGGTGTTCTAACAAAACAGTTAAGTCTAACCAGCGTTTAGCCGACAAATGAAAAAGGGTTCTCCCCCCAGTGGAGCGACTCTGCTGTAGTGTGAAAATACTACATGTGTCTTCTCACCCGTTTGCCCTGAACAGAAAAAAATCCAGCGGGGCAAACGGGTTTTTTATTGAGTGAGGGAGTTTAGGCGGGAACTCGAGGGACGCACGCGAAGTGGTGCCGAATCAATTTTGGTTTTACGGTACAGCTTCGCTTCGTAGACGAACTCTGCATGATAAACTCAAATCACATCAAGCGCGGCATGGCGCTCAAGGTCGACGGCGATCTTGTGATCATCCAAAGTTTTGAACACCACAAGCCCGGCAAGGGTGCGGCTATTGTCCGTGTACGCATCAAGTCTTTGAGCAAAGGCACGACAGTCGAGCGGACATGGCGCTCGGGCGAAATGCTTGAAGACGTAGAACTCGAGAAACGCAACGCAACCTTCAATTTTGAAGACGGCGACCAACTCGTTTTTATGGATAGCGAATCTTACGATCAGATCCATGTGGACAAGAAAGACCTTGAAGACATCTTAGCTTTCATCAGCGAAGGAATGGAGTTTCAAATCTTGCTCTACGACGAAAAACCCGTGAGCGTTATCCCTCCCAATTTTGTCGTCGCTAAGGTCGAGTATGCAGAAGAAGGTCTCAAGGGTGACACAGCAACGACTGCCTATAAAGAGGTGACTGTCGAGGGCGGGGCGAAAGTTCAAACCCCCCTCTTTGTCAAAACAGGAGATTTTATCAAGATCGACTTGCGCGACCTCTCTTATGTAGAGCGCGTCAATCAGAAATAGAGGAGTTATGGCACCTCTGAGTGCCCACCTGGAATGGAAGAAATTCGTACGGCATTTGAAGATTTTCGCCGTGGTTTATTTCTTGAATCGCGTGCGAATGCGCTTCGGCTGATTGAGAGAAATCCAAAAGATTATTGGGCGACATACTTAGCCGCGCTCAGCTCGGCGTTTGCTCAAGAGATTAGAGAGTTTGAAAAGTACCTCACCGCGTTGACGGCACTCGCAGAGAACGAGCCGCTCTTGACGGACGAAGAAAAGGTTTACGAGAGCTACCTCAAAGCGTATTATTCACTCCTTGCGCAAGATACAGAAAAAGCGCTTTGGTACTACCTCGAACTCGCTAAATTTCCAGAAGGTTGGCTCGCACGCTCTCTTGTAAAAAAATTTCGTAAAATTCGAGAAATTGAAAACCTCGCTTTTCGCGTTGCAGATTTTGTCGTTTTGCCGACAGAACTACCACCGCGAAAAAAAGCATCGACTAAAGCGGAGGTAAATCCCGCGAGAGGAGCGAAAGAGAAGGGCGGATGGCAGTTCAAACCACACCGGCGGTTTGCGTTCAAGTTTCGTTTGCCGCCATTTTTTGCAAATTGGCGGTACGCCGCGTTTACGGTGGCCTCCTTACTCTTAATGGTAACACTCTGGGGAGTGTGGCGGTCAGTTCGAGAAAAATCGAATCCGATTGAAATCCCACCGCTGCAAGTTGCGCAGTCGGCGTCTGTCATGCCTGTGGACAAGAGCCGAAAGATTCACTATAAATACAAAACGCGGAGCGCAATTATTGAAGACTTTGAAGCGGCGAAGCGTCTTTTGGCTCAGCGAAAAATAAACCAGTCGCGCTATACGCTGGAGCGTCTGATTCATTCTAATGCCGACTTCCAGACGCGTGAAAAGGCCAAGGTTTTCTTGGGCTTTATCCCCGACTTGCCTTATACGGAATTTAACGACAACTTGAGATTAGTCTCGCTCATTCACGAACCGAAACTACGCCAAGGCAGTCTCATTCTCACCTCGGGTGAAATACGCGATGCCAAGAAAGAAGCCGGAGGCACAACCTACCAGTTCATTGCGAACGAGGAGGGGAAAGAATTCCGAGTTTCTGCATTTCTACCTGCAACCGTCCAAGAAGAAAAATCGAGCACGAAATCGTCTTCGGTTCAAGTGTATGGCCGCTTTAAGGGCCTCGTGGGCGAGCAACGCACGGTCTACTTAGAAGCGCTGCGCGTTTGGCGCTGATGACTGTTCCTCATTTCTGTGGGATTTACCCCACAAACAACGCAATTTTCCTGAGGGCTTCTTCAATCTCTTTGCGTCCTGTCGCATACGAGCAGCGGATAAAACCTTCCCCTGAATCGCCGAAAGCCGTTCCGGGGACGACGGCGACATTTTGAGCTTCTAATAGGTCGGTCGCAAATTGCATCGACGTCTTCTTTGTGCGGCGAATATCGGGGAAAACGTAAAAGGCACCCTGCGGGTTAAAGCATTCGAGCCCCATGCTGTTGAAACCTCGGACAATGAGATCGCGCCTCAGCCGGTATTCGTCGAGCATTTTATTGCGCTCGTCGATTGCGTATTTGAGCGCAGCCTCTGCTGCAATTTGTGCTAAAGTCGGAGCGCAGAGCATCGAGTACTGGTGGATTTTAGTCATCGCCTTAATCACGTTTTCATTGCCGCACGCATAGCCGATGCGCCATCCCGTCATTGCAAAAGCTTTCGAGAAGCCACCTAAATGGACTGTGCGCTCTTTCATCCCGTCGAATGTTGCAAACGGAATGTGTTTTGTTTCGTAGCTCAACTCGCCATAGATTTCGTCGGAGATAACAATCCAGTTGTGCTTTGTTGCAAGTTCGCCGATGCGTATGAGCTCGTCTCTTGAGATAGAGGCCCCTGTCGGGTTTGAGGGATAGTTCAGAAAAAGCAGTTTGCTTTGAGTCTGCGTTTGGTTTGCTGCATTTTCAATCGCCTCTGCAGTGAGAGAAAATTTCGTTTCTTTCGTCGCGATAATTTTTTGCGGCTCACCCCCTGCCAGACGAATCATGGGGTCGTACGATACGTAGCACGGTTCGCTGTATAAGACCCCTTCGCCGGGGTTAAGGAGCGAGCGGAATGCGAGATCGACGCCCTGTG
Source organism: Spirochaetota bacterium (assembly GCA_963205035.1). Classification (GTDB taxonomy): domain Bacteria; phylum Spirochaetota; class Leptospiria; order Turneriellales; family Turneriellaceae; genus Turneriella. Next base: position 3,169 of record CAUJII010000126.1, on the reverse strand, counting down.
AAACGCCGACGGTAATCAAGATTTCTTTTTCGGGGTTGTACGATAGGCCGTACTCACGCTCCAAATAGAGCGCGATTTCTTTGCGCAGCGATAAGAGTCCCGAATTGCCCGTGTAGTGAGTGTACCCGTCGCGCAGCGCTTGTATCGAATAATCGATGACGACCTGGGGTGAAACAAAGTCGGGTTCGCCAACACCCAATGAAATGCAGTCTTTGCGTGTCTGGACGATGTCAAAAAATGTGCGAATTCCCGACGGCTTGAGGGATTGAACAACTTTCGAGAGCGAGTGAGACCAGTCGACCATGTCTTGAACTATGGCAGTCCTTTATTTTAAGAGCGCAACAATGCCGGGGAGTTTCTTACCCTCGAGGTATTCAAGCGTAGCACCGCCGCCTGTTGAAATATGCGTCATTTTGTCTTCAAGCCCCGACTGAGACAGAGCAAAAATAGAATCGCCCCCGCCGACGATGGTTTGTCCTTTTACCTTTGCCATGGCTTTTGCAATGGCAAAAGTACCCGCAGAAAATTTCTTCATCTCGAAAACACCCATCGGGCCATTCCATAGCACTGTTTTTGCGCTCTTGATAATTTTTGCATAGTGGTCTTGCGTTTTGGGGCCTATGTCCATTCCCATAAAACCTTCAGGAATAGAGCGTTTGACAGTCTTGATTTTTCCTTTTTCGCCAAACTCAGAAGAGACGATATGGTCTTCGGGAAGAATAATCTGCCGCTTATTATAAGCTGCCTTGTCGATAATTTGAAACGCTTGGCTCAAGAATTCTTTTTCGACCAAAGAAGTGCCGACGTCAATGAGTCGCGATTTCAGAAACGTATAAGCCATCGCTCCACCGATGAGGATTGCGTCGGCTTTAGTCACCAAATTTTCGAGAACGGCGAGCTTGCTCGAAACTTTAGCCCCCCCAATGACTGCGACAAACGGCCTTTCGGGGCTTGAGACAATGCGCTCCAAAACATCAATTTCTTTCTTGAGAAGAAGCCCGGCCGCACTGGGCAAGAGTTTGGCGCATTCATAGATTGAAGCGTGGGCGCGGTGCGCGGCTCCGAACGCGTCGTCGACGTAGAAGTCGGCCATCTTGCAGAGCTTCTTTGCAAAATCGGTGCGCACTTTCTCGTCTTTCGAGGTTTCTTCTTCATAAAAGCGGATGTTTTCCAGAACAAGGATTTCGCCGAGCTTGAGGCTTTGTGCGAGACTTTCTGCGTTTGAACCAATCGCTTCGGGCGAGAAGTGGATGGATCTGCCCGGCAAGAGGGTCTTCAAGTGCTCTGCTATGTTTTTTAGAGAAAGTGCCGGGTCGTGCTTTTTTTCTGGCCTACCGAGATGTGACATCAAGATCACAGAAGCTCCACGGTTTAGCAAGAGCTCCAGTGTCGGTAAGCTTTTGACCATCCGCGTGTCGTCGCTGATGGCACCCGTCGCCTTGTCCAAGGGAACGTTAAAATCAACGCGCAGAAGAACTTTTTTCCCGGCAACGTCTAACTGTTCAATCGAAGGCAACGCCATGTGCGACGAGGCCGCGATTCGACAGACACAGTAAATCATTTAAGTGGGTTATGGGCGCGGGCGCGTTATACCACCTTCTAATCTACTTTACACACCAAACTTATCCACAACGCTTGCGGCATGAATAACACCGCAGAAACATACTTTGAGAAGTTTTTGAAATCCCCCTTGAGCGCGACTGAAAGAGACGAACTCTTAAAGAATAAGACCGCCCTTCTTTCTGGCGGGGCGTTCTCTGGAGAACCTGCATTCGGCACCGGTGGAATGCGGGCTGTCACGGGCCTTGGTTCGAATCGCTTAAACCTGCAAAATATTGCACGACTAAATCTGGCCGTTGCCGCTTATTTCATGCGAGAGAAGACGAACCCGCTTTTGGTGATGGCGTATGACTCGCGCCTCACGTCGCCTGCGTTCAGTCGACTGAGCTACCACATCCTCACGCACGCGGGGATGCGCGTCAAAGTATTTAAGCGCCCGACGCCGACGCCTTTATTATCGTTTGCCGTGCGCGAACTCGCAGCCGATTGTGGCATTGTGCTCACCGCGTCTCATAACCCACCGCAATACAACGGTTATAAAGCGTATGGCGCAGATGGCGGTCAAATTGTTTCTCCGGTCGATAAAGAAATCCAAAAATTGTTTTTAGAAACTCCGTTTGATTCGCTGCCGCGAGACATCGCTCGACTCGCCGATGCCCCCATCGCTGCCGACGACCTTATTGAAGAAGAAATTTATGCGGCGTATATAACGCGACTAACAAAAGAAGCTTTTTATCAGAGAAAGACCAAGCGTGGGAGTATTCTCTACTCGCCACTCCACGGCACAGGGGGCTGGCTTTTTGAGCGGGCATTTCGTGAACTGGGTTATGACAAATTCCGCATCTTACCCGAACAGGAAAAACCCGATGGTACATTCCCCACGGTGAAGTCTCCGAACCCCGAAGAAAGAGCGGCGTTTGAATATCTCGTTAAGGCCGCATCTCAAGACATAGCAACGGCCCCCGATATCTTGATTGCAACCGATCCCGATGCCGACAGAGTAGGCGCGATGGTCCGCACGAAAGAGAAGACAAACGCCGACTACCATTTTCTCACAGGGAACCAAATCGGCTCGCTTCTTTTAGAAAGCATTATTCGCAAGAAGGCAAACCTTCTTGCGAAGCCCTTTATCTGTAAAACCATCGTGACGACAGAACTGCAACGCCTCATCGCCGAAAGCTATAGGGTGAAAACGGTGGAGACACTCACCGGGTTCAAGTATATTGCGAGCGAGATTGCGAAAGACAGCGATAACTACCTCTTTGGTGGCGAAGAGAGCTTTGGCTACTTGCCCGTGAATTGGGTGCGCGATAAAGATTCGGTGTCTTCGGCCTTGGCTCTTACAGAACTTGCTGAAGACGAAGATCTTGTTTCGGCTCTCGATGCGCTTTATGTCAAGCACGGCCTTTTCCATGAACTCTTGCATAGTATCGATTTAAGCAAGACCCCGGAACTTCTCAAAGCGACGTTGCAGAAGTTAGAAAATCCCCGCGAATTTTTTGAGAAGATGGGCGTGCAAAGAAAACTCGTCGATGTCTTGGATTTGCGCGCCGGAGCAGGGGAGCCCTCCACAACCGAGTGCCGCACGCTAAAGGAAAACTTAGGCCAT
>CAUJII010000125.1 GCA_963205035.1 Spirochaetota bacterium | reverse complement strand
ACCTCACCGAAGCTAAACAAGCTTTAGAAGACGCGCTGAACCGACTAACTATTCACGTGCATCTTTGAGCGCCTTTTCTAAATCCGTCGCCATGCGCGCCAAGATCGCCGCTCGGAACTCATCGAGACTCGAAGGATGAATCCCCGGAGTGTCGGCAGTGTAAGTCTGCACAGGGTATTCGTTTTGCACCGTAAAAATCGTGGTCCCGTCGACGTTACTCACCAAACGCACCATCACCTGAAATTCAAACGTCTTGCGCTTGTCGGGCACCTGCTTTGTCGTCGAGAGCCGGGGCTGAGTTGTGTCTGCCTGCCCCGTCTTGGGATTTACAGGGTAAGCGCCTGGCTCTGTGACAGTGCGCATGTAGTCTTCGACTTTGAGGCTGTAGCCGGTCACTTCGCCTAAGAGTGTCGCTTGTGCGCCTAAAAACTGCGAAGTTTCGAGCGCCTTGTTTTCAATCAGCCCGGTCTGTGCGAGTTCCTTCTCTTTGAGTATTTTCTCTAACTTCTCTCGCTCGACGACAGAAAAGCCAGCTTCGACAAGGCTTGCGCGAAAAACTTCGGTGGCTTCTCGCGTTACTTTCGCATCGGCGACAGTCGATGTAAACGGCATGACGGCGACTGTCTTAATCTTTTTGAGCTCTTCTTTACGGATTGAAATTTTTGAAGTCGAGCACGCCACCACAAGTGGTATTAATACAACGAAAAATATATATTTGCGCATATGAGAGTGTGTTCCAGGGCCCCTCGCTAAGTCAATTATTTTTGAGAACTACGGGCGCGGCCTATCCCGAGCCCTGAGAAGAATTGAAATAGGCACGCAAGAACTCCAACAATTCGGCCACATCGGTGTGGGGATTCAGATAGCGCTTCTCTGCAAGCAGCCAAAACTCTTTAGCCTTCGGCGCATTTTTCTCTTCGTGGAGTTCGGCGCGTTCGATAAGGAGTCTCGCGACGATAGCGCACTCGTGTGCCGTTAAACGCTTATGCCGCTCTGCCATGCGCACAACGCTATCGAAGTCGAGCATGTCGAAAAGCTGCGTGTTGAGCGTCGTGATCTGCTGAATTGCAGACTCGACCAGAAGCCCTGCCGCGTGCTTGTCGTCTTTCTTGGTTTCAAAAACCCGACGCAAGAATTCGCCAAATTGATCGATCAGGCGAAGGATAAAGTCTTTACGTTGGATCATCGCAGGCCTTTAACTCCTCCTTCGTCTTTCGACAATCTATGCCGCAACGTTTGCAGCCGTTGTCAACGACTTAGCGCGACTGAGTTATTCTTTATTTACCCCGGCTCTGTGTTCACTCCAAAGGTATTCCATGAGAAAACGATATACTGTCTTGCCGTTGCTATTCCTTCTTTATTCGTGCGCATCGGCACCGGCAACACGTCTTTTACCTACACCCGAATTACAAGGCCACCGAGGGGCACGAGGTCTCGCTCCAGAAAATACGTGGGCTGCTTTTGAGCGTGCGCTCCAAGAGGGCGCAACCGTGTTGGAGCTCGACACGAATGTCACCAAAGATTTGAAACTTGTCATTCACCACGATTCGGAAATCAACCCTTCTATTTGCCGCAAATCCGACGGGCAAACACTCGAACGCCAAGCGATACGCGGCATGACGCTTGCGGAACTTCAGGCATTCGACTGCGGCTCTCTTGCAAATTCTCAGTTTCCCGAGCAGAAAGTGAGTCCACATGAGAAACTCTTGTCGCTCGATGAATTTTTTGTGAAGTTTAATAAGGCAGAGCAAAAGAATCCAAAGCTGCGGTCGGTTCTCTTCAACGTCGAGGCGAAGTTTCCGGGAATACCCGGCGATGGTCAAGCGACACTGGCGCAGCTAACAGAATTTGCAGACCTCATGACGCATTCCATAAAAACCTCGGGATTAGCAGAGCGCATCACTATACAATCTTTCGCGATAGAAGTCTTGCCACTCGTCAAAGCGAGAAATCCCACGGTGCGGACTTCGGCGCTTTTTCGCCCAAGCTATTGGCAGGGGTTCAAGATGTACGCAGGTCTTGGCGGCGGCGTGCGCACTGAAATTCTCGCCGAGGCATTGCGCGTCAAAGCCGACATTATCTCGCCCTATTGGCTCTATTGCACGCCTGATTTTTTGAACGAAGCGCATGCAAAAAAAATGGCAGTCATCCCTTGGACTGTCAACGATGAAGATAAAATGCGTGAGCTGTTGCAAATGGGAGTCGATGGAATTATTTCAGATTATCCCGACCGATTGGTGAAAGTTGCGAAGAGCCTCAAATAAGATCACACCGGTAGCAAAACGGAAAAGCGTAAGCCGACTGAAAAGAGGAGATACGCAAGCAATATAATCGCAGCACTCAGGCCAAGCGCATGACGCAACGATTTCTGAATGTGACTCGTATTGTCGGCACTACCGTTAGAGTCGCGAATCGCGGGACGCACCCAAAGAAGGTAGACGCCCAGCCCTAAGAGCGAGCCTGAGATCGCAGCAAGTAACGATTGTTGGCTCAGAACGAGCGCCGAGAGAATTATCATGACCGCTGTCAGAGTCGCGGCATAAGACACGCGGCGCGTCAAAGAACCCACCGCGCTCAAGCTCAAAACCACAAGCGCCGCAAGCAAACTGGGGAATCCCCGTGCGGGAGAATCGACAGTGTAAAGCAGCGCCACGGACCAAAACGAAAAATTCTCTTGAGTCGGGATTCCCGGCCGGGGTGTGTGCACAGGAAAGAAGAGACTACTCAGGAAAACAACCAGCGCGAGTGCGAGAACTCCCACAGTGAAACGGAAAAGAGTGCGTCGATTGCGAATGAGCATAAAAGGAAGAATCAGAACGGCGGGCACCAGCGCATAGACGACGATTGCCTGCGGCACGAACGGCACCCAAGCATCCCAACCGGTTGTCATGTTGTGCGCTTCTCGTTGTGGGAGTAACCCCAGCGGAAAAAAATAAAGACCAAGCGAGGGGATGTAAGTCGCAAGCGCGAGAAAGATTCTTTGACGCGTCGTCGTCTGCGGCCTCTTGTCTTCCATGGCTGCAGAGTATGGTAGAGTAAACGGCGCGTAAATGAGTTTAGGCGAGTCGATAATCCTTTACGCCACAACGCGTTGATATTTATCGACGCGTTATGTCCAAACATTCAGACCTGCTTGATTTTACTATGCCGCCGGAGCTCGAAGAAGTCGGTGCGCTCATTCGCGAAATCTGCGAAAAAGAAATTGTTCCGCGCCGTGCAGACATGGACGAGCACGAAAAATTCCCTTATGAGGTACTGGCGAAATTTAATGAAGCGGGTATCTCGGGCATTATGTATCCCGAAGAATATGGCGGAACGGGATTCGGTCTTTCAGGTTCGATTCTATTTTCTGAAATTGTGAGCGAATACTGTTTGGGCGTCAACACTGCCTTTTCAGCAACGAGCTTAGGAGCCCTACCAATTCAACACGGTGGCACCGAAGATCAAAAGAAGAAATACCTCAGCGGTTTCGCAAGCGGCAAGATGATTGGCGCGTTTGGTTTAACCGAACCGAATGCAGGCTCCGACGTTCCCAGCCTTTCAACGAGCGCCGAAAAAAAAGGCGACCGATATATTCTGAACGGTACGAAGCAATGGATTACGAACTCGGGGGTGGCGGATGTCTACACCATCTTCGCAATTACCGACAAGAGCAAAGGCCCGCGTGGGATGTCGTGCTTTATTGTCGAGAAAGGCACGAAGGGTCTGTCTTATGGCAAGCTCGAACAAAAAATGGGAATCCGCTGCTCGCACACACGCCAAGTGATTCTCGAAGATTGCGAAGTCCCGGAAGAAAACTTGGTCGGTCTCAAACCCAATAGAGGCTTTATTCACGCATTCCAAACATTGAGCTCTTCACGCCCGGCCGTCGCTGCCTCTGCGGTCGGTTTGGCGATTGGCGCATTCAAAGAAGCGGTAAAATATGCGCGCCAACGTGAACAGTTTGGAAAGAATATAATCAACTTCCAAGCGGTGCAGCATATGCTCGCCGATATGGCGACACGCATCGAGCAGGCGCGTCTCATGACCTACCGCGCTGCAAAGTATGCAATGGCGGGTCACAGCGAAGCGGCAAAATATTCTGCGATGGCAAAGTATGCGGCGTCTGAAACTGCTGTCGCAGTGGCGAACGATGCGTTGCAACTCCACGGTGGCTACGGTTTCACGAAAGACTATCCGGTTGAGAAAATGTACCGTGACGCAAAGATTCTGACAATTTACGAAGGCACGAGCCAAATCCAAAAGAACGAAATTGCCGCGCACATTGTGAAAGAATCTGCAACCTGGAAATAAACTTTGGTCGCGACTTGATCCCCAAGTCGTTTTGATGTTTTCATCTTTGCCTCGGAGTTTAGGCTTAAACTCGCCTAAACTCCTGGGTGCTTCCTGAAAAATCGTCATAGACAGAATCTATTTGTTGACAACCTCTATATAATTAAGTTTCGTGCTCAGCCTATCGCTGGCTCCCGGAAAGGGTGCTTCTGCTTCATTCGATGAAAAATATTTTCCTGCGAGGGTACCGATATACAACTTCTCCGAACAACCATCCTGTCTATTTTTGTTTGTACTGCCTTCACATCTTTACTTGCGCAAGAGAAGGCTACGCCACCCGCTCCACCCTTAGTTCCTAAAAAACTGCTGTTTCTCCCTTTCTATAATCAAGCCAACGACACGAATTTCTCTTGGATTGAAACGACGATCGGCGAATCGATAGACGAAATAGCGAAGAAGAAATTCCGTTACGTACGCATCGACGATAAAGTCTTTAAGAAAGCTTTCAAGAGCAAAGGGTATACGTCTGCGGATCTTTACAACCGTGATAAGGTGAGGGAGATTGCAAAAGACTTTGGCGCGGACGGCGTTATCTATGGGATGTTTGAACCCGACACTTCGACTTCGCACTCGAAGCGAGAGACCGAAGACGGTCCCAGTGACCGCACTTCGACAGGGCTCGCCAACAATCACCGGTCGCTGAGACCTGCGGTGAGCGCAGCCGAACCGGCAGTCGAAGCGACCAACAATCTGCGCTTAACCGCCAAGATTCTCTCGGTCATAGACGATGAAATTGTCGGCGAGAAAACCATGACGATGCCGGTTTCTGCCGAAATGTTCACTGCGGTCGAAGAAGTCTCGCAGACGCTTGGCGACAACATCAAGAACCTCTTTTTCCCTTCGGATAAAGGAGCACTCCTGCGCGGCACAGTTCTGCCCGGCTGGGGGCACATGTATAAAGAACGCCAAACGTGGGGATATATTTGGGGAGGCGCGTTCTGGTCGGCTGTGGGATTTACCGCACTTTCGACGGCGATGTACGCACGCTACGTTATTGAATACAAGGACCATGCGCCTGTCTATTACAAAGCGCCGGGTGGGGGTATATCGCTGCGCGACAAAGATGCACAAGCGCAGTTTGACGATCTGGTTGCAAAAGGTGATCTATGGGGTCAGATGACGGTTATCGGTCTTGTCAGCATCGGCGTGGTTTACGTGGGGAATTTACTCCATGCCTATTTTGTGAAGCCCGATGTTGTCGATAATCCTGCGGTGATGGAGCAAAGTGGAGCACGGCTGGATTTTCGATTAGCGCCAGATAGGGCGGGTGATTGGAGAACAAGTGCGCCACCATCCGCTGCGATGGGGAATTGGACTGGTGTGCGCGGCGACGTCTCGCTCGTTTGGAGATTTTGACAGCACGATGAGCACTATGAAAAGGAGTATTATGAAACCACAGAATGCATTTCGTTTCGCCATCTTCTTACTGTTAGCCATGGGCTTAAGCCCGTGGCTAACCGGCTGCACAATCAAGCTCGACACTAACTGCCTCAATCCCAAGGCGTCGTGTTTTGTGGCCGACACCGCAGCCTTGACTGTAAGTTCCGTGCCGCCCAGCGGTACGACAATCCAAAGCATTAACCAAATTCAAAAAGTAGTGTTTTCAAAACCCGTAAACGGCGCCGATAGCCCAACATCTTACCAATTCAGCGGTGCGGGTAGTCTCTCTGTAAGCGCCGTCTCGAAAATCGACGACACGACCTATGCGCTTACCGTCACGGGGTCTCTGTCGCAGGGTACTGTTACGCTATCGTTTCCCGGCATCACGAGCTGGGGCGGCATGCCCGTAGCCGGCACCGTGGCTTGGCTCGGTGCGGGCGCTTGGCAACCGTCTGGCACGATAAAGGCGATGGTAAAACAAGACGGCATTCTTTATGTCGGCGGTCTTTTTAGTTACTTTGGGCCCAATACCGGCAGCGGATCTGCCATCGATACCACGAGCGGTAACCCACTCACGGGGCTGCCCATCACAGGCTATGTTTTTTATGTTACTAGCGACAGTGCGGGCGGCTGGTATATCGGCGGCGCATTTACGCAAGTCGGTACAGTAACCCGTAATAAATTAGCGCGCATCAACGCCGATGGTACTCTGCATCCCTGGAATCCCAATGCGAACGGCGACATCAATGCGATAGTGGTCGATGCGGGGATTGTCTACGTCGGCGGCACCTTTACTACTGTGGGCGGGCAGACACGTAACCGTATTGCTGCATTGGACGCCACGACGGGTCTTGCAACCGCGTGGAACCCCAACGCAAACGCAGACGTATGGTCGCTGGCGAGCGATGCGGGATTGATCTACGTCGGCGGTAATTTTACCAGTATTGGTGGCCAGTCGCGTGCCAGCATTGCTGCGATCGACGCTTCGACGGGCCTTGCAACCAGTTGGAACCCGGGTGCCACTGGTACAGTGAATTGTCTGCGTATCGATGCGGGCACCGTCTATGCTTCAGGTGGTTTCACTAACATCGGTGGCCAGGCGCGGGGCCGCATCGCGGCTGTCGATGCGGTTACTGGCTTTGCCACCACATGGAACCCCAATGCGACGAGCGGCACTGTATATAGTCTTGCGTTAGATTCTGGCGTTGTCTATGCGGGTGGGTCGTTCACGAATATCGGCGGTCAAGCGCGCAGTAAAGTCGCCGCCATCGATAAGACGACAGCCCTTGCAACGGCGTGGGATCCTAATGTGACAGGCGCCATGCCTGAGGTGTGGGCCATTGCTGTGCAATCGGGGATTGTATATATAGGGGGCGGTTTCACGCATGTGGGTGCGGCATCCCGCAAAGCCTTGGCCGCTATCGACGCCGCGACGGGCCTTGCGACAGCGTGGAATCCGAACCCCAGTGCGATCGTCTATACGCTCGCGACTGGCACGGGCTCGATCTACGCCGGCGGTGAATTCACGAGCGTCGGCGGCGAGGCGCGTAACAACATCGCTGCGCTCGACAGCAACGGCGTACTCACGGCGTGGAACCCAAATGCGAACAACTCGGTCAATGCGCTCACCGCCGTTTCAGGTGTCATCTATGCGGGCGGAAGCTTTACCACGATTGGCGGCCAAACGCGCAACGACATCGCGGCGCTCGATGCCTCGACGGGTCTCGCAACAAGCTGGAACCCCAATGCGAATAACCAGGTTTTTACGCTTCTCCACGCATCGGGCACAGTCTATGCAGGGGGGGCTTTCACCAATATCGGCGGTCAGACACGAAACCGCATCGCTGCTCTCGATGCCTCGACAGGCCTTGCAACGAGTTGGGACCCCAATGCCAATAATTCTGTGTGGACGCTGCGCTTGGACTCTGGGCTTATTTACGCGGGCGGAAATTTTACCACGATTGGCGGTCAAACGCGTAACTACATTGCCGCATTAGATACGAGTACCGCCCTCGCCACAGGGTTCAATCCCAATGCAACGAGTACTGTCGCGGCGATCGCCTTCGCCCCGGGGATCGTCTATGCCGGCGGATATTTTACCACGATTGGCGGTCAGACACGTAACAACATTGCTGCGTTAGATGCGAGTACTGGGCTCGCCACGGGGTGGAACCCCATTGTCAACCAGGCCGTGCTCGCCCTCGTGGTAAGTACAGGCACGGTCTATGCGGGTGGTAATTTCACTTTGATAAATGGATCGTCACATAAATTCCTCGCCGCCATCGACACGGCGACCGGTTTACCGACAGCGTGGAATCCTTCTGTAAATAACATGCCTAACACGATATTGATCGACAACGACCAGATCTACGCCGGCGGGCAGAATCAACTGCTCATTATTGAGAAGTAGGGAAAGCAAATGAGTACAAAAATAAATATCGAAGCGATGGTGAATGCGCCGCTCGCGAAAGTTTGGGACTATTGGAACAAACCCGAACACATCACCCAATGGAATGCAGCGCATGAGTCATGGCAGTGCCCAAGTGCAAAGAACGATCTCAGGATCGGCGGCAAACTTGAGTCGCGCATGGAGGCTAAAGACGGTAGCTTTGGTTTTGACTTTGAAGCGACGTACGACGAAGTCGCCGACAAGAAGCGCATCGCATATACGATTGCCGATGGGCGCAAGGTCGTGACCGACTTCAGCGAGGCTGGAGGCAAGACCGTCATCAAGACAGAATTCGAAGCGGAGAGTGAAAATCCGCCTGAAATGCAAAGGAGCGGCTGGCAGGCGATTCTGGACAATTTTAAGAAATACACGGAAACAACGTAGTTGGATTTCGCAAACGGTGACAAAAGCATGTTTTCAGTGAAATTTCTCTCTATTAACCCGTATTTTCACGAAATCATGTAATAAATCGTGAAAATAATAGTATTTTATTGATTCTTTCACGAAAATATTGACAATACAGTGAACAAATTCCCTATGGCCGCATGGATCCAGTCGATGCCGCTTTAGAAGATATCCATATCCTCCGCCAAAAATACCATGCGCTCGCCGCTGGCAAAGACGCCTTGATGCGCGTCATCGCCGAGGCTGAGGTGCCCGAACAGGTCTTTGACTCGAACGCCATCGAAAACAGTACGCTCTCGCTCGACGAGACTGAGAAAATTCTGAGTAAAATCGACCTCGATCGCTTCATCTCAGAACGCGAAATGTTTGAGGCGCGCAATCTGGCGCGCGTCGTGGAGTACATCCACACCAAGGCGATTGAGTCAGAGCTCGATCTCGATGTCATCGAGCTCTTGCACAAGATGCTGATCTCAAATATCCGCGACGATATCGCCGGGCGCTTTCGTCAGGGCAATGAATGGGTGCGCGTCGGCAGCCACATAGCGCCCGACCCGAAAGAAGTGGTGCCGCGCCTTGTGAAAATGCTCGCCGAGTTTCGTGGGGCAGTTGGGGCGGGGATTATCCGCCGTGTCGCAAAGATGCATTTGACCTTCGAGAATATTCACCCGTTCGTCGACGGCAATGGTCGCATTGGCCGTGTGCTCAATAATTTTGTCTTGATTCGGGAGGGTTATGTTCCCATCAACATCAAATTTGTCGACCGCGACGCCTACTATGACGCACTGCGCGAGTTTGACACGCAGAATAAAACTAAGCGTATGGAAAAAATGGTCGAGCTCGCGTTAAAAAACAGTTACCATAAACGCATCACCTATCTTGAGGGAGGCGAAATTATTCGGCTCGTCGACTATGCGAAAAAATACCGCACCTCGCATTCTAATCTCATCAACAAGGCGCATAGACAGACGATCCCGGCATTTCTCGAGCGCGGCATCTGGAAAATTGCGGATAGCTACCGTGGATGAATCTCTTAACCAACGCTTCTTCGGGGCGACCTTCGCCCGCGACGCGATACGCCACTCACTCGGCGACCTGCTCCGAAATCGTGAGCAGGGTTCCCGGTGCAAGGCTCAGGGTTTTGCCGTTCGGCAACGGCGACGATATGAGCGAAACATCCGCCGGGCCAAGCGGTGCAGGTGTACATGAATTCACCGTGGAGATTATCGAGGATTATCTTGATGCGGATCAAATAAATCTTGACATTTCATGAAGTGTCAAGATGGTATGCTATGGCAACAGTAAAATTCGCAACGCTCCTTGAAAAGCCAACCAAGGCAAAATTAACCGCGTACGCAAAAGAATCTAACCAATCGATATCGGGTATCGTCAACAATGCGCTCGAACTCTATTTCCAGCAGAAAATGATTCGCTCGAGTTTCAGAACTGCAACCGAGCAGGTCATCGCTGAAAATCGCGAATTATTGACGCGCCTTGCTAAATAGCAATGGCGCAAATTCAATACCTCACCGTCGAAGAAATTATTTTCTTGCACGAACGTTTGATCGGCGAGTTTGGCGGCAGCACGGGTATTCGCGACATGGGCCTCTTGGATAGCGCGCTGCATCGCCCTCAATCAGGATATTACAACTCGATTTTCGACCAGGCTGCGGCTCTCTTGCAGAGTTTGGCGCTCAACCACGCCTTTGTCGACGGCAACAAGCGCGTGGCGATTGCAGCACCACTGGTATTTCTGCGGATGAACGGCGTCGCGGTTTATTGCAACGCCGATGACGGGGAGGATTTTCTGGTCGAGAAAGTTATCCGCGAAAAAATATCTGTCACAGACATCGCCGCATGGCTAAAAATTCATGATGCAAAGCCCCGATAAATTATTTAACATTGTAGAATGCGCAGCAGGGAATTCGTTTTACGATGCGCCCATCTCCGCGTTGGGGCACTTCAAGGAGTTTATCCAGCTTTGTTACGATTAACCAAGGCCTAAAGCTCGATATGCTGCAGTGGAGCGGCTGCATTGAGACCCTGCAAGAAATCTTGCATACCAACGAGATCCGTCGTGGTGAAGAAAACCTGACCGACGCCGAGGCTTGCTTCGCCATTGCCGCCCAAGAAATCGATGAAGCTCGCGCGACGGCTTAGATCGAGTTCGTTCAAGACATCGTCGATGAGAAGAATCGGTTGCTTCGCAAGTTTCGCTTGCATATAACTAAACTGCGCCATCTTGAGAGCCAATGCCGCAGAGCGCCGCTGCCCTTGCGAACCGACTGAGCGGATATCTCGTTCACGGTTATTGTCTTGCAGAAAATAAAGTCGATCGCGGTGGATTCCCGCGCTCGTTTGCTTGAGGCGTAAGTCGGTCGCACGGCATTCTTTGAGCATGAGTCTATAGTCGTCTGCAGTCGTGACGCCCTGCGTGTTACCCGCATAGTCGATGCCCCAAACGTCTTTGTCCGATGAAATATGTGCAAGGTTCTTTGCAAAAGGTGAAAGAAATTCTGGGATAAACTGCCGCCTTCTTTCAAGAATGAGGATGCCCGACTCGCTCAGTTCCTTATCGACAGCAGAGAGCACGGCTTCGTCGGCTTTCGTACGCAGAGCTTGGCTGCGCAATTTGAGCGCTCTGTGGTAGTGCTGCAGAGCGGAAAAGTAAGCCGGGTAGAGCATCGAGAGAAGCAAGTCGAGAAACCGTCTTCTTTCAGAGTGGTCGCCTGCGATGATGCGCATGTCGTCGGGTGACAGAACAACGCTCGGTATAAGGCCAATCACCTGCGCGGCTTTCGTTCCCGGTTGCGAGTCGAGGGAGTATTTTTTTACGAGAGGCGACTTCTCGTCGCCTGGGTTTCGACCAAAACTCAATGCGAGCGTGTGCCGTTCATCGCCCAACGTAAAGCGCGATTCGACACGGTAGAAGCTCGAACCAAACCGCACCATTTCTCTATCGAGTGCAAACCGAAAAGATTTGAGAAACGACGTGAGGCCGAGTGCTTCGAGAATCGTTGTCTTGCCTGCCCCGTTATTGCCAGTAATGAAAATGAGCCCCCGGCCAAAGGAATACTCCGCCTTTGCAACAGAGCGGAACTGGAGGAGCGTTAGGCCCTCGACAAAAACCTGCTGCGTTTGTGGCGTGTGACTCAAGAGCTCATGCCCAAAGCTAAATTAAATTTTCATCGGCATGACAAGAGCGATGAAGTCGGGGTCGTCGACATCTTGCACGACGAGTGGTTTGCTCGAATCGTTTAGCCCAATACGGACCTGAGGCGAAGTCAGCGCCTTAAGAATGTCGAGCAGATATGTAATGTTAAAACCAATCTCAAGTTTCTCGGCGGAAAAATTGACGTCGAGCGACACTTCGGCGCGGCTGCCTTGCCCTGACGACTGCGCAGTGATTTGCATCTTGTTGTTCTCTAAGGTGAGACGGCATTGGTTCGAGGGCGGCTCGGCAACCGGACGTATTTGCTGCAACGCCTGCATCAATTTTTCCCGGCTCATTTCGATTTGAATCGGAATTTCTTGTGGGAGTACTCGCTTGTAATCTGGAAACTTACCTTCGAGTAGGCGGCTTGCAAGCTGTGCATCGCCCACGCGCACATAGAGGTCGCGTTGCTCGACCCCCAACTGCACTTCGTCGGCAACGTCGATAATCTTCTGGATTTCCCGGATGGCCTTTGCATGCACGACGACGTCGGATGCCTGGGGCAAATTAACAGGCGCGGCTAACTTCCGTGTGATGGCTGCCAACCGTCTGCCGTCGGTGCCGACTAACGTAAGGAAGTTTTCTGCACCTTGAAAGCAAACCCCGTTATAGATATAGCGGTTGTCTTCTTGTGAAATTGCGTACTGGGTTTTGCGCAACATCTCTTCTAAAATAGAAGACGAAATCGAAAATAGTTTGTTCGCATTCAGGCGTGTGAGCACAGGGAACTGCTTGGCGGAATTACCCTGCATCGAATAGAACGCCGAGTGTGGGCCAGTGCCCTTCAAAGTCACACGAAACGCCGAAAGAGCCTCTTCGGGATTTTCTTCTTGCTCAACTTCAACGATAAGGTCGGGTGAAACGAGCGAGCTCACATATTCTTGGAACTGCTTGCCGTTGACGATGAAGTCGCCCGCTGAACCATTTTGTACGGGCACAACAATTTGTGCTGTCGTTTCCATGTCGGACGCAACAATCGACACCTGAGCCGGATCGACCGTAAACGCCAAGTTAGAAAGCATTGTTCCCGTGTCGCGGTTCGGAATTATTGCCTCGATGCGCCGCACTGCTTTGTCGATTAAATCTTTTTGCGTCTGGAATTTCATAGTACCCTTACGCATAGGATAAACCACCGATACACCATAAAGCAAAATAAATCTTCGAAAATCCCGTAAGGCTTGGCTCGATGAAAACAGCGATGACAATCGAATACGACGGCAGCGCGTACTGCGGTTTTCAAATTCAAAACGGGCAAAATAGCGTGCAGGCTGAACTCGAAAAAGCCCTCGCGGTGGCAATACGACAAAAAGTGCGTGTCCATTGCGCCGGGCGCACCGACACAGGAGTCAATGCACTCGGGCAAGTGATTCACTTTGCGGCGGACTATCCCCAGAGCCTAAACGAACTTATTTATTCGGTCAATAGCCTCATCCCCAAGGATATCGCTGTCCGGCACGCAGAACGTGTGGGTGACGATTTCCATGCACGCTTTGCATGCCGTGCGCGCGAATATGTATATATCATCCAGAACTCCCCCTACCGACCGACACCTTTGGGCTTCAAATCCCTCTGGGTGCGCGGCCCTCTCAATTGGACTCTCGTGCGCGAAGCGCTCCCGTCGCTCGTCGGCGAGAAAGATTTTGCCGGATTCACACGCGTCGCGGTGGTTAAAAAAGGAGAGAAAACTCTGCGGCGCATCGACGGCATCGATATTGTGGAGTCATCACCCTATGTCTTCATCTATATTCGAGGGTCGGGATTCTTGCATAACATGGTGCGGATTATGGTCGGCACGTTTTTGGATGTTGCAAAAGGGAAAATGCATCCGGATAAAATTGCAGCCATCTTGGCCCAAGGCGACAGGCTCGCTGCAGGTGTAACGCAAAAGAGCGACCCTCTTTATTTCTTGAAAGCCGACTATGCGGATTACCCGGAGGACGACGACTCGCATTGGCTGCGCCGATTCTTGATTGAGTCGTTACGCAGCGAAAAATCAGAACTTCGCTAACCAGCGTTCTCTAAACGCAGAAAATTTCTGCTCTTGAATCGCCAGACGCATCTCGCGCATAAATTGATACATAAAGTGAAGGTTGTGGTATGTACTTAACATCAACCCTAAAATTTCTTTTTGTTTGTGCAAGTGTCTGATGTAACCTAACGAATATTTTTTGCAGACGCGGCACGAGCACGCCGCATCGATTGCGTCGTCAGAGTGAGCGTGCTTGAGGTTACGCAAGTTGACTTTTCCTTGTGAAGTGAACACTTGCCCGTTGCGTGCGTTGCGCGTCGGCAAAACACAGTCGAACATATCAACCCCCAACGAAACGCCCTTAATCAGCTCGGGGATAGATCCCACACCCATCACATAACGCGGTTTTTTTTGTGGTAAATTTTCGATGGCAGCCGCCAGAGAAGGTTCAAAGTATTCGAGTGGTTCTCCGACGGAAAGCCCGCCAATAGCATAACCGGGTAAATCTAAATCAGAGACCGCCTTTGCACTATCTTGGCGCAGCACTAAATTCACTCCGCCTTGTGAAATGCCGAAGAGAACCTGATGCCGGGGATCTCTTAGCCAATGTGTCTTACATTCGGCAAGCCAGCGGTGAGTGCGTGCGAGACTCTCTTTGAGTCGCGCTTCATCGGCAGGGTATGGTGCACAGTCGTCGATCGGCATGATGATGTTCGCGCCAATCGCGCGTTCGATGGCGATTGTGTTTTCAGGAGAGAAGAGATGCTGGCTGCCGTCGAGGTGCGAACGAAATAGAACCCCGTCGTGCGTGAGCTTGACGTTCTTTGAAAGCGAGAATGCTTGGTATCCCCCCGAGTCGGTAAGAATGGCGTTGGGCCATGCCATGAACCGGTGGATTCCTCCCACTTCGCGAAAGACGTCGACACCGGGCCGTAAATAAAGATGGTATGTGTTGCCCAAGATGAGTTTGTAGCCAATCTCTTCGAGGTCTTCTTGACTCATCGCTTTGACGCTCGCCTGCGTACCCACAGGCATGAAGACCGGGGTTTCGACGGTCGTCTTTGAAATCGGCGCAGCGTCTGCCGCGTCTTTGAGTTTCGAGTTTCTATTCTGCAACGCAGCGTGTGTGAATGTGAGAGATCCGGCGCGGGCGGCGCCGTCTTTGGCTTCGATTTCAAATTGCATCATGGACTATAAAGCAGAACCGCAAAACTTGCAATACTTCGCATCGATGTCGTGACCTTGCAAACTACACGAGGGGCATGCCTGACCCGAAACAGGCTTCGCTTTGATGTGCGCGAGTTGCGCTGTGACAATACCCGTGGGTACCGCAATAATCCCATAACCCATAATCATCACAAACGAAGCCAACACTTGCCCTAACGTGGTGTGCGGTGAAATGTCGCCATACCCGACCGTCGTGAGTGTGACCACAGCCCAGTACATTCCGCGCGGAATGCTTGTGAAGCCGTTTTTTTCGCCTTCGACAACGTACATGAGAGTGCCCACGATGACGACGAGCGTGGCAACGGTAATTAGAAACACGACAATCTTCTGACGGCTCTCGGCCATCGCCTTGCGAAGCACCTCGGCTTGCGAAATGTAATTCGAGAGCTTCAAGATACGAAAGATGCGCAACAGACGCAAAACCCTCAGTGCAAGAAAGTAATGGGCTCCGGGATAAAAAATGCTCAGCCATGTCGGCAAAACAGAAGCTAAATCGACAATCCCAAAAAAACTGGTTGCATAACGCAGAGGATTTTTTACCGCACTGAGGCGTAATAGATACTCGACTGTAAAGACGCCTGTAAAAACCCATTCGAGAATTTTTAGCGTCGTATGCCACCCGTCTTTGACGCCGTGGATGCTTTCGATCATCAACACAAGAATGCTTAAGACGATTACTCCAACTAAAGAGATATCAAAAAGCCTGCCAGCACGGGTGTCCGATTCGTAAATGATAACGTGAACGCGCCGGCGCCAAGAATCGAGTTTTTTCGCCATGGAACAACCCCTCGTTCAAAGTGTGCCGACACTGTAAAGTATAGCCCAAAAAATTGAATGGCTGGCGAGCAGGGATAAATACCGCTTTACAAGTCCTCGCCCAGTTGGCGCTCTACGTTATGGCAAACGAATTTGAAGGTGCATGCCTTTGCGGCAAAGTACAGTACATGGTCAAAGGGCCGTTCTTGCGATTCTTTCTTTGCCACTGTTCGCGGTGCCGCCGCTCGAGCGGTAGCGCGCATGGCGCCAACGTGTTCACCCGCGCAGCGAACGTGACTTTCACCGCCGGCGAAGACAAAGTGAAACGATTCGACTTGCCCGACGCCGAGCAGTTTGCTCGCGCATTTTGCACCGAATGCGGTTCCCCGGTACCGTACCTGAGCCGGGACAAGAAAGTCTATGTGGTCGCGGTGGGCGGCCTCAAGGATTTTGAAGGCCGCAAAGTCGACGCGATGGTTCACTGGGATTCCCGCTCCGCTTGGTACGACGGCGCACTCGAGGCACCGCGAAAGACAGCCGCCGACCTCGCGAATAGTTAGTCAGGATAGTAGGCCCGCGTAGTTAGTCCGAATAGTTGGCCCGAATAGTTAGTCGCGGCGAGAATTTCTCGTTTTCAGCGGAAATCATGCCTTTTTCGGTTCTATCCGTGCGCCCTTCTTAATTTT
>CAUJII010000124.1 GCA_963205035.1 Spirochaetota bacterium | reverse complement strand
GATTCGGTCGGTTTTCGGCAGTTGAGGAGTGCAGCGCAAAAAAGCGCCGCAGTAAACCATGGGATAAATTTTCTATAGGTACAAGAAGGCATAGCTCTCAATGTAAATCCCTTAAGCTCTGTCAATAAATTTGTAGGGGCGCACCTAAACTCTACTCTACAAGAACTGAAACTGCATGTTTTCATGAACAAATTTCTCCAGGCGGATCATATCGCCGGGTTTACTCTTAAAGAAAAGAACACCCAAGTAATAAAATCCATTGCGTTCAGAAAATCGGACAATCTCACCAAAAAGCTCCAAGTCGTCGCCCATGACAGGAACGAGCATCTTGATGCGCCGGTGTTGTTTCAAATACCGAAAAATAGCTCCGTCTGAAAACTCGAGCAAGAGCCCCGAGAGCGAGATATTCACGACCCGAGTCTCGACCGAACTCGGGTCGAAGTGCGAGCTGCGGATCTGGATCTTACTCAACGCATACGAAAAAAGTTCGGTCAACCGATCAATATCCGCCGCTTGCATGGGATTGATATATTTTTTATCAAACGGGTTCGTCTCGACGCGGATATAACCATAGACCTCGCCGAAGAGTTTAATGGGACTGAGTAAATAAGACACGATGAATTTGCGAGAATCAAGCCGCCTCTTCGCTTCAATTTTCTCGAGCGCACGCGACTCTCCTGTCTCGGCGGCATCTTTCTCAAAAATGCTACTCAGGTTAATGAGATTGGGGTTTTCCGGCGGCGCAATGTAGGCAGCGACGCGCATCGTATCTTCGATATAGAACGTCTTACCCGTTTCAAGAAGCATCTTTTCCTCAAGCGACAAATCTTCTTTATTCTTATCGGTAAAAAATCCAAGAAAGAAATCGCTGCTCATTGCTTGAACTTCTGAAACAAGCATACGGTACATTGTCTGCATCGACACGTCTTCCCGCACAATTTCGTGCATTACAAAAGGAAAGCGGCTTTCGAGATTTTTCTCGTCGAGTCTGCTGTGACCGATGGGAGAATACAAAATCGTAAACCGCATAAAAAGGTCGTCGAATCGCAACCGAATGTGGCGGCGTCTTTGCAAATACTGCAACTCCTGCGGAAACTGGATATAGATACCGGTCTCGTTGGTACGCAAGATGAGCACATGCCCTTTGTAATAGCGGTTGTATGCTTCAAACTGGATGACAGCGCGTCGCTCTTGGGTTTCTTGAAACCCGTGCGCCACGAGCAAGACTTCGTTCTGCTCTATGCTCTCACAGTGTGCTGTGTAGACATAGCCAGAGTAACGGAAATGGATTCGAGTATATTTTGCTTTGAGGTAATAAAGAAGGTTTAAGATGCCGTAATACGATTTCTCGACTTCCGCCTCGGCGAACGAATCGGCTTCTTGGCGCGGAATGTTCGTATCGTATTTTGTGGCATCCACACTTTATTTTCGGATTTTGGTATAGCCAAAGTAAAGAGCATGCGTCGCCGATTGCGGGAACTCGTAAAAAAGAAGAATCGCCCTTTCGGCAAAGGGCTGTCTTTACAGCCCTTCGCTAACGATTACTTCTTCTTATGACGATTTGCTCTACGTTTTTTCTTACGTTTGTGGTTGGCAATTTTCTTTTTCTTGCGTTTACGACCGCTTGGCATCAAGCACGAACGTATTTGTAAAGACAAGGTGTAAACATCTTTTGCTTTGCACCTTGTCTTTGTTTAAGAACCATGAAGTACGTCTGCGCTGCGCGGTCTGTGATTTTTGTGCGGCCTCGTACATTCACGATGAGAGCCCAAGTTAAGAGACCGAGACCATGCCGCGTTTTATCCACAAACTGAGTGAACTACCCGAAGGGCTGAAAGGTACTGTCCTGACGATGGGCGATTTTGACGGTCTACATACGGGACACCACACGCTCATCGCCTCGACAATCAAAGAAGCGCATGAGAGAGGACTACTCTCGGTTTTGCTAACTTATGAACCGAGCCCCAAGAAAATTCTAAAAAAACTCGACCACGACTCAAGACTCACGACAACCGACGAGAAAGAGCGCCTCTTAGAAAACACTGCTGTGGATATGGTCATCTTTTACCCTGTAACGGCTGAGACGCTCAGCCTATCTGCCCGCACTTTTTTGCGTGGCTTCTTGCTCCAAAACTTGAAACTACGCCACCTCGTCATGGGGTTAGACCACCACTTTGGGCATAACCGCCGAGGCAACGCTCAGTACCTTAAAGCGGCGGCGCGGCGCTATGGTTTTTCTTTAGAAATTATCGAAGACCAACTCTCGCTCGAAAAGCGCTCTTCGTCAACACGCATTCGCCACGCTCTGCAAGGGGGAGATATAGCCGTTGCGAACACAATTTTGGGTTATGCATACTCGGTTTCTGGAGAGGTAATCCACGGAGAGCAGAAAGGCCGCACCATAGGCTTTCCCACCGCGAATTTGCGACTGAATCCCGACAAGTTACTTCCGCAAGTCGGCGTTTACTATGGCGAAGCACGGCTCCATTCGGGCGAGGAAATTCCAGCGGTCGCGAACTTGGGTTACCGCCCGACTGTCGGCGGCAAAAGTCTCGGCTTTGAAGTCCACTTGTTGGATTTTTCAGGTTCCCTTTATGGCGAGAATTTGCAATTTTCGTTCCTGGGGTTTATCCGTGGAGAAAAAAAATTCGTAAATTTGGAGGCTCTTCAAGCGCAAATTCACGAAGACTGCCAAACAGCGCGCCGTCAAATTTCGATTGCCAAGACGAAGCTCTGAGCTTCTAAAGAATAAGGTAGCCAAGAGAAAGACAAAAGTTTAACTTGTGAGTAGAAAATGGAGCGAATAAGAAAAAACCAATTTCTTTTGCTTCTTGTGGCTGCGTGCGTCTTTAACGCGAGCCCCATTTTTTCAAAAGACATTGTAAGCCGCCTGCTCGAAGACACGATTGCCACCTTTTCCGATTCATACGATCTGATTTATTATTCGCTTAAGTCGGCCGTTACAAAAGACTTGCGAGAACAGTCTCAAAGCGTCAAAAACACACACGAGTACGCAAAGGAACGCGTCGAAGAGTTTTTAGAATCACGAGGTATTTCAATTCGCCGCGATAGCCAACCCATCACACGCGGTGATTTTGCAAAACTTTTGATTGAGCGGTTCAACCTGCCGACGGGTTTTTTTACGCGGTTACTCGGAACGAAAAGCTGGTATTTTCGAGACGCCGTGCGCGTCGGTCTTTTTTCAGAAAACGACGCTTCTTCGGGCACGATGTCGACGCGCGAAATGCTTTCAGTCTTTACGCGCGCCGAGGCATTGAGCCGGCAGAGCCGCTAAACAGCGACTAAATATGCTTTGAGAGAAGAGTTTTGTAGTGCTCTTTGGGCGCTGCGCCGACGGTGCGGTCGACCATCGAACCATTCTTAAACACCATCAGAGTTGGAATACTGGTGATGCCAAATTGCGTGGCTGTTTCGGGATTTTCATCGACGTTCATTTTAACAATCGCAACTTTTTCACCCATTTCTTTCTGCAAGTCTTCAAGAACAGGAGCCACCATGCGGCATGGACCGCACCAAGGCGCCCAAAAGTCGACCATCACAACACCCGATGCAATTTTGTCGGTAAAACTTTTATCTGTAATTTCTTGTACAAGGCCCATTTTGTTTCCCCTTTGCGCGCCATTTAGCTTGACGCATTGTTTTCTTTACGTATAATACTAAATCGCTGGATGTATTGCAAATAATTTTCTGCCCTAAACCGCGCTAAGTTCCATGCCGTCCTATCTGCATACACAATCGAAGCCACGGCCCAAAAAAAGACGCGGCAAAGAACAGTCGGCGTTTACCATCGCTCTTATTCCGTCGGGGGGTGGCTTTAAGAAAGAATGGCGCATCTCTCTCGCCGGTTTGCGCTACGTCTCTCTTCTCGTGCTGCTGCTTTTCGGATTCATTGCTTTCTCGCTGTTTCAGAAATACCAACTCGAGCAAGAAAAGTTGCGCACCAACGACGAAGCGCAAGCGTGGCTTGCACGCTGGGAAATTCTCGAAAACGGAAAAGAACACATCACTCAAAATCTCAACGACTTACAGAAAGTCGGCGAAAAATACTACCGCACAATTTTTCAGACGATTCCCAATTTGGGCGATAGAGCGCTCGCAGACTCTATCCAAAAACAGAATGCAAAACTTTTACCGCTCATGAGCGTGATGCGCCTCATCACCGCACGCGAAGACGCGTACATCCACATGCCGTTGGGGATTGCCGTTCGCTCGAATCAAATCACCTCGCTTTTTGGAAGCCGCCCCGACCCCTTTGGTCTGGAAACCAGCTTTCATACGGGTATCGATTTTGCGGCGGGCATCGGTGCGCCGATTCATGCCACAGCAGACGGTATCGTACAGAGCACCAACGACGAAGGGACTTCGGGTTTGGGTATCAACGTCCGCCTTGAACACAAGTACGGCTTCATTACAGTTTACGCGCACATGAGCCAAATCGCAGTTTCTAAAGGCCAGCATTTGAAACGGGGCGACCTCGTTGGCTTTGTGGGAATGACAGGCCGTGTAACCGGGCCTCACTTGCACTACGAGGTTCACGTCAAGAATACCGATCCGAATAATTATCTCGAACGTTATTACAATCCGATGCCTTTTGTACGCGAAAAATTATGAAAATATTTATTTGGGGGATGGGACTCATGGGGGCGTCGCTTGCGCTGCGGCTTAGGCATGAAGGGTATGAAGTTGCGGGAGCAGTGCGCAGCGAAAAGAGCAAGAAATTTCTCGAAGGGCAAGGCTTTACCGTTTTCACCGACCACGAAACTATATTGAAAGTCTTAAGAAACTACGACGTTCTCGTTCTCGGCCTCAATATCGATCAGTGTATTGAAGCATTAGAAGCCGTCTTTGAAAACGATTCGCTAAAATCGAACCTCGTCATTTTCGACATGTGTTCGACAAAGAAAAAGCTTCTCGATTTTGTCGACTCACGCTCACAAAACGTCGCGTTCATCGGCGCGCATCCGATGGCCGGCAAGGAACAGCAGGGCCCCGAAGTCGCAGATTCCCTGCTCTATGAAGACAGAACTGTCTATCTCACTCTCGCGTGCGAAACAAATACGCAGCGAGAACGCGCACTTTCGACAGCTTTAGAACTTTGGCAACGAGTCGGCGCAAAAACCGTAGTCATCGACGCCGAGCGGCACGACAATCTTATGGCGTATGTCAGCCACGGCCTTCACCTCGTCTCATGCCTCATTGCGAAACTCAGCGGCGACGCGCCGCTTGCAGGCCTTACCGCTTCGCCTGCTGCGGGTAGCTACCGCGACATGACGCGCATCGTGGAAAGTTCGGGCAATATGTGGAAGACAATTATCGAAAGTAATAATAAACCGGTCTCTCATTGGCTTCTTGAATTAGCCGAAGATGCGAAGCGTCTTGCCGAAGAGATTGAAACGAATAGAGCCGATATACCGGCGCTCTTCGAGAGTGCGCTCAAAGCGCGCAACCGCGTCATGCATAAGTAGAGAAACCGTCTTTTTTGTCGTCCTCTTCTGTAGGCTCTAAATTCGCCGCTTCATCTGGAGGCGTGTCGTTGTCCTCTTTCGCTTCTTTGTCTTTTTTCTTGCGCTTCTCTCCTTCGTCCTTCACCTCAAAATCGGGTTTTTCGTACTCTTCGGAATAGAATAGATCTTCACGCAGCATTTCATTGCCTGTCGGATTGACTTGTTCTGCGCGCGCTTGCTGTTCTTTCATCGCGGTTTCTTCTGCAAGGCGGTTCAAGACAGGAGCCTTCTCGATGCGTACCGATTCGACGCGCGCCGCTTCGTATGAGTTTTGAATGCTGACGTTGAGATCTAAAGGCTTCATTTCTGCGTATCACCATAACGCCCTTTGCGGCGGAATTTTTGAAAATGTTTATCGTCTTGATCGGGCTCCATATAAGCCACAATATTGATGCGCCCTTGCTCTTCTATGAACGTGACATTGTTGTACTCGTCTTCGACGGAAAAGGACGCTCCATTGATTTCAATGAGAACGCCGGGGAAGACTGTCTTTTCGACGTGCACTGCCCCCAACGAGACTTCTTCTTTCATGAAGTTTTCAATATTCTCTTTCTCGCCCAATGCCTCTCTGAGCCTTTCATTGAGTTTGTCGCGGAAGGCGCTCAACTTCACAAGCTGTTCTTCTTTCGCATCTCCAAACGCTTCGGGCGCGGCGGCCTTCTGTTGTTGCAGCGTTTTTAGATTCATTTCAGTTTCTGCAATCTTTCCTTGGAGTTGTTTCTCTATTTGCGCAATCTGTTTAAGCTGCTTCATCGCGCGCGGATTTACCCCAGCGATAACATGCGTCGGTGTTGCAGCCATTGCCCCCAAAGATTTCACGCGCACGACGCCACCGCAGATAATATCGCCGCCGACAAGTTGCGCTCTCTTGCCGTTACAAACGATGTTACCGCCTGCATAAATATTCGAGTGCATGATATTTTCGCCCATGACAACATCGACCTCTGCCATGCACGTTGCGTTCTGAATGAACTTGCCGTAGACAGAACCCGCTGTCGATTCAATCGTCGCGGCGTCGCGACCGATAATACCTTGCCGGACGACGATGTCTCCCTCGGCTTCGACGAACGCTTTCTGAATCGTGCCGGCGACTTCGATTCCTCCGGCCGCTTTGACATGCATATTGTCTTCGATATTGCCTGTCACCATAATCGAGCCCAAGAATGTAATGTTACCCGTTGTAATTCCCACATCGCCGTTGACCGTGAACATGTCGTGAACGCTCAAGATACCGCCTCGATAAAGCACCTGACCGTTCTTTTCTGCGAGAAGTTTTTTGCCGTCCTCGGAAAGCATGGTGCCCGGACCAGGCTTGATGGTGAGAGGGTTGCCGTTTTTTGCAGGAGTAATTTTGTTGAACAAGTCGCGCCCTTCAACGCCGCGCTGCGCAGGGATGAGCTCTGCCAGGACCTGCCCTTGGATTACGTTCTCGACCAAATCTCTATCTAAGAAGTCGACGCGGCCCGATTCGTCTTCTTTGAATTCGACTTTCTTATCGATGCGCACTTTGTAATCGATATAAGCGTCGCGTCCGTTTTGAGGAGGATTTCCTTCGGCCACGACGACGGGAACCTGATAGACTTCTTCATCCAGAGCCTTCTCGATAATTTGTTCCTTGAAACCGTATTGCACGCCATTCGACTTGAGCGCTTGCATTACATCGGAAACCTGCAGGTTGCGGCCACCCGGTCGTGGGCGCGTCACCGTCATCGAAGCGCGCAGACGATCGGCGGACACCTCGACTTGAAGTTGGGAATCCGCACCCGGTCGCGGCGCCCACTCTGCAATCTTGACTTGCTTGCTCGACTTCGCTTTAAGCTCGCTCTCGAGCCGCCCTTTATCGAATGCAGTGACTCCGGCGATGCGAAGCCTCTCGGTCGCCTGCGCTGGAGTTACCGGTTGCCCTTCACCCACCGGCGGGCGCACAATGACATAAACGCCGGTGCGATAAATACGCACTAAGATTTTTCCATCGGCGTTAATCGCAATCGGTTGGTCTTCTGCAAAAGCGGCTTGCGCCATCGCCCCTTCGAGCGAAATATTCATGTCTTCTAAATCGCTGAAACGGGTATCTTCTTTCGCTAAAAAAACATGCACGCGGTAAGGTAGGCGTCTAAGCCCCAGAAGCTGCGAACCGCCCCGGTTTAGGATTTTGAAATCCAACTGCAACGGATCTTTTTGCATCTCAATCGACGCGAGCTTCATCGCTTGCTGCACAGAATCTGCGACGACGATAACGCTCTTAGGGGGCCGATTTCTCTCTTCTTGACGCACTGCGTCTTCGTTTTCGAGAGCAAGAATAATTTGTCTTAATTGATCTCCCGCCGATGCCATCATTCCTCACACACGCATGGGGTTCTTCTCGACCGAGCGCACCATCTGCAATAAAGTAAGTGGTATGGATTTAATCTTCATTTTTCTTTTGCTCAATGAGCTTTATCATTCCTGCGTATTGATCTTTCTTTGCAGAATGCGGATAGTATTGCAAGAGTTTTTGAAATTGCTCTTTGGCTTTGGTGCTATTTTTTATCTTTCGGTAATAGAGATACCCCAAGTGCTCTAAGACAGTTTGGTCTTTGGGGTGCTTGTCTAAAAAAGATTGGTAGGTCTTCGCCGCTTTGTCAAATTGATTCGTCGCCTCGTAGCTTGCAGACAGAGGCAGAACGACGTCGCGGGAGTTTTCTTTGGCCCGTGCATTCTCAAAATATTCGATCGCCTGTGCGTGTTTCTTCTGATTATAGAATACGTTAGCAAGGTTGTAATTCGCTTCAAACGAACTCCCTTCTAAAGTCAAAGCCTGTCTGTACGCATTTTCCGCTTGATCGTATTTTTTTTCACGCGCACTCACACGTCCCAAGTTGAGCCAACCGTTGAAATAGCGAGGGTTCTTCTTGACGCTTTCTCTGTACTGCTTTTCTGCAGCCGCCAGCTCGCCGCTTTCTTCCAAGAGCTTTCCATAAGTATAGTGCAAGTCAGCGGGTGAATCGTCGCGGATAACACGCGAAAGAACTTTATCCGCGCCTTGCGCATCGCCAATCTTGTGATAAACAAGAGCGAGGTTGAACGCGGCTTCATAGTGCTGCGGTTTTTTTGAGAGAGCTTGAGAGAGAGCCTCTTTTGCCTGCGCATATTTTTTTTGCTTGAGATAAATTTCGCCTTCTTGATACGAAACATCCGCTCCGTTGCCGCTTTTTGATAACGCTCGCAGAGCTTCGTCGTAACGTTTTTGTTTTTTCAAAAGAATCGCGCTATTAAAATGCGCCTGCGTGAGGTTGGGCGCTACCTCGGATGCTTTCTCGTATGCCGCGAGTGCTTCTTTTTCTTTCCCCTGTTTTTCGAGTGCTAATCCCTGCGAATACCGTGCAGCGGCAAACTTCGTATCTGCTTTTGCGGATTTCTCAAACGCGCGCTCTGCTTCGCGATATTTTTGGTCTTGGTAAAGTAATCTGCCTAAGTGGTAGTTTGCCTTGCTATGGTTTGCGTCTTTCGCCAAGACCTTACGGTACTCGGCCATCGCAGCTTCTTTTTTATCTTGTTGGTCGAGAGTGCGCGCCAGAAAAAAACGCGCGTCGAGCGAATTAGGATCTTTTTGAAGCGCGTCGCGGAATGCTCTCTCGGCTCCCGAGTAATCCTTTTCGGCAAACGCTTTCTTTCCGGCGGCTAATTCTTTTTCAATGCCGGTATCTTTTGCTGCGGAGGCATGGGATGTATTTTCTAAAGACGAGGAAGCCTCGGGTACATTTTTGCCGGAAGTGCTTGTCTGCTGCGTTGACGTTGCATTCGCAGCAACCGCTTCGTCTGAACCTTTGTTTGTTTCAACACTGGGCTTTGCAGCGGTTGCAGCCTGTGGAGGTGTATCGTTTTTTTTCTGCGCCGCAGCCAACTGGTTATAGAGAGCTTCATACTCCGCCTTAAGCGACGTATTTTTTCCATCGCGCTTGAGCGCGTCTCGAAGGAGTTCGAGAGCACGCGCATCTCGGCCCGCACCGCGTTCAAGACGCGCTAATTCGCGCAGAATTTTCGGGTTCTTGGGATCTGCCTCGTATGCTTTTTGAAGCTCTGCACGATAACGCTCTTTTTCGCCTAAACGCTGGAGCAGCTTTGCATACTCGTAGCGCGTTTCTGCATTCTTGGGGTCTAATTCGAGAGAGCGTTCATACGCTTTGAGCGCTTTGTCGTACTGTTTTGTGCGCACGTAGCCACGCGCCAAATTGCGAAACGCAACTGCATTCGTTGGGTTACGCCTGACTCCCATGCGCAGCCACTCCATAGCCGCTTTAGGCTTTCCTTTCTTGAACTCTTGGTTGGCAAGGAGCGCATAAGTCTCAG
>CAUJII010000123.1 GCA_963205035.1 Spirochaetota bacterium | reverse complement strand
GCGATGTCGTTGAAGAGCTTGTGCAAGATTTCTTTGTCGCCAATAATCTTGCCCGCCTCACGCAGATTATGAACTTTCTGCGCTTGTGTCAGAGAATCCTTTTGGTTTTCACGCGCACGCGTGATGAGCTTCTCAGCGATTTGGCGCGTGACTTTCGCTTTTGCAACCGTCGTCTTAATGTTTTCGTGATAAAAAAGCGATTGCACCAAGTTACCGAGCATCGCTTGGCGGTGGCCTACTTTCTTATTGAGGTGTTTTACTTTGTTTCCCTTGTTCATGTCTTCTCCAAAAGATTAACGGCCGTCGCGCATTCCGAACGAAAGATTCATGTTCGCAAGTTTGCTCTTAAGCTGTAACAGTACTTTGTCTGAGTAATGCTTGCTCTTACGAAGGTCGTCTTCATAGCGCGTAACAATATCTTTGACGTTGCGCATATCGAGACTACGAAGGACGGCAATACTACGCACAGAAAGCTCCATCTCTTCGAGGTGCATTTGCATCGCCCGCTTCAAGCGTTCGTCGGTTTCATCGAATTCCTCTTCTTCCTCGTACATTTCTTCTGCAAAGTTGATGAAGACAGTCAGATGTTCTTTCAAAATCTTTGCCGCGTACGCCATCGCATCTTCGGCAGAAATTGTCATGTCTGTCCAGATTTCAAATGTTACCTTATCGTAGTCTGTGCGCTGATCGACACGGGTTTCGGTAATGTCAAAGTTGACTTTTGTAATCGGCGAAAAGAGTGCGTCGATGGGGATTACTCCCACTTCATCGATCATCTTTTTTGTGACTTCGGCGGGCAAGTAACCGCGGCCTTTATCGATTTGCAGAGTCATCTTCAAATTCGCGTCTTCGTTCATGTGAGCTAAGACGAGATCCGGGTTGATAATTTCTACGCTGTTAGAGACGGCAAAGTCACCAGCCATCAAAACGCCTGCGCCTTTCTTTTCGACTTCTAAAGTGATTGGCCCTTGCCCATCGAGCTTGAGGCGAACACGCTTCAAATTGAGAATGAGGCGTGTGACGTCTTCTTTAACTCCCGGCATTGTCGAAAACTCATGGTTGACACCTTCGATCTTGACCGCAACAATCGCCGCGCCTTCGATATACGACATGAGAACGCGTCTCAGACTATTTGCAATCGTGACACCAAACCCTTTCTCGAAAGGTTCGGCCACAAACTTGCCATAATCGGGGCGCGTTTCGATGTGTTGAAACTCCGCTGACTTTGGGCGCTTGAGTCCTTTGAGTAAATTCTTTGGTGCAGTTTTTGCCATTTCTCGTTCTCCGCTAATTACTTCGAGTACAATTCCACGATGACGTTTTCTTTAATCGGGATATCCACATTTTCGCGTACAGGCATCTTGACAATCTTAGCCGACTTACCGTCTTCGTTGAGTTCAATCCAGTCGGCAATGAGCCCTGCATTTTTTGCCATTTCTACGTTGTCTCCGACGACTTTATTACCTTGCAATTTTGCGCCGAGTGAAATTTTATCGCCAATAGAAACTTTGAAACTGGGGATGTCTACGCGGCGATCATTCACAAGAATATGACCGTGTGTAATGAAGTTGCGTGCTTGCGAACGTGACGACGCGACTCCCATGCGGTAAAGCGAGTTATCGAGGCGACGCTCCAAAAGCATCAACAGATTCTCGCCTGTAATACCTTGCATACGGTTCGCCTTATCAAAATAATTTCTAAAGGGACGTTCGAGAACTCCGTACACGCGTTTAACTTTTTGCTTCTCGCGCAACTGTGTTGCATAACCCGACGCTTTCGGCTTACGCTTGGGGGGTGGCCCCGGAGGATTTTTGCGCTTGTTGAAAACGCATTTATCCGTCATACATTTTTGCCCTTTGAGAAAGAGTTTCAGGCCTTCCCGTCTGCAAAGTTTACACGCTGGTCCAATTGCTCTTGCCATATTTTTCCTTTTACCCCGTTACACCCTGCGCTTTTTACGCGGTCTACAGCCGTTATGCGGCACAGGAGTAATATCTTTTATGAGACTGACGCGCAGTCCTGAAGTCGCGAGAGTTCGGATCGCTTGATCGCGACCCACACCGGGCCCGCGCACATAGATTTCTACCTCGTGCAAACCGCGCTCACGCGCTTTGTCGAGCGCAGAACGCGCTGCAAGCTGTGCCGCATAGGGAGTGGCCTTGCGTGAACCCTTGAACTCCAACGAACCACCCGACGCCCATGCAATCGAATTACCATTCATATCGGTAATTGTGATGATCGTGTTATTGAAAGTGGCGTTGATATACACTCGGCCCCTCGGCACACGGCCTTTGTCTTTCGACTTTTTTGTCTTAACTTCTTCGCTACCGGCTGCTGCTTTGACTTCTTCGCTCATATCGTGATTTTACCTTGGCTATCCTTTACTTGGGGCCTGTTTTTTTCCTGCAACAGTCACACGGCGTCCCTTACGTGTACGTGCATTTGTTTTAGTTCGCTGACCGCGCGCGGGCAAACCCCTACGGTGCCGCGTTCCCCGGAAGGTGCCGGTATCCATCAGACGCTTCATATCGAGCTGCACTTTGGAACGCAGTGCGCCCTCCACAGTGTAATGGCCGTCGATGGCTTTCTTAATCTTCCCGATTTCCTCTTCGCTGAGTTCGTGCACGCGCTTTGTGAGCGGTATGCCCGCTTTTTCTACAATTTCGTTCGCAATCTTTGGGCCGATTCCGTAGATGTAAGTCAGCCCAATGACAACGCGTTTCTGATTCGGAAGATCAATCCCTTCAATACGTGCCATAAATTACCTCTGCCTCTGTTTGTGCCGTGGGTTTGCTTTGCAAATTACCCGGATGATTCCCGCTCTGCGAATAATTTTGCATTGCGGACAAATTTTTCTTACCGATGCTCTTACCTTCATGCGCTCACTCCCGCTCTTTCGTCTGCCTTGTGTCCAGACGCATTGCCCATTAATTCAAAAACATTGATATTTGCACCCTTGGGCATGGTGCAAATCACAGGGCCAGTCCCTGTAATTGCAATTGTATGCTCAAAATGAGCACTTAACTTGCCGTCTTTCGTTTTCACCGACCATTTATCCGAGTCGGTAAAAACATCGTGCGTGCCTTCGTTGATCATCGGTTCAATCGCAATGACCATGCCGGCACGGATTTTCATTCCTTCTTTGCGACGCCCGTAATTCGGCACCTGCGGATCTTCGTGCGCAGCGCGGCCTATGCCGTGCCCGACCAGTTGCCTCACCACACCGTAACCGTTGGACTCCGCGTGCTTCTGCACAACTTCACCTATCGCTCCGATGCGGTTATCGATCTGTGCTTCGGCAATGCCCTTGAAGAGGCACTGCTGCGTCACGGTGATAAGCTGCCGCGCTTCGTTCGAGACCGACCCCACGGGCCAAGTCCACGCCGTATCTGAAAAATAGTCCTTGTACACAACGCCTAAGTCAACGCTCAAGACATCCCCTTCTTTCAGGACGGTCTTCTTGTTTGGCACACCGTGTACGACGGTATCGTTCACGCACGCACAAATCGTCGCCGGGAAACCATACAACCCCAAGAATGCCGGCTTCGCATGCTTTGAGGCGATGAAATCGTGCGCCACTTCGTCGAGCTCCGCCGTGGAAATTCCTGGGCGGATATGCTCGCGGATGCGCATATGCGTCTCAAATGCAATCATGCCCGATTCCATGATGCGCGTCACTTCTTTGTTGGTGTAAATATTTACACCCATTCTATATACCGACAACTGCCTTTACGCGATCGGCGATTTCGGCCATCGAGCCCAAACCGTCGATGGGGCGGAGCTTTTTCTTTTCAGCGTAGTATTGGATAAGCGGTTGTGTCTTATCCTTGAAAATTTGCAAGCGATTTTTTATCGATTCGGGGTTATCATCCGATCGGCCTTCTTGCTGCGCACGGCCCAAGAGACGCTCCACGAGCTCTTCATCGGGCACTTCAAAATTCACAACGTGATCTAAATGCAAATGGAGCTTCAGCAAAATTTCGTCGAGCGCTCTGGCCTGCTCGAGGGTTCTTGGGAAACCGTCTAAAACGAAGCCCTTTTTGCAATCCTCTTCTTGGATGCGCTCTTCAATTATTCCGATAACGACAGAATCCGGCACGAGCTCGCCCTTGTCCATGAAGCCCTTGGCTTGAGTACCCAACGGTGATCCCTTTGCAACTGCTGCACGCAAAATATCCCCGGTGGAGATCTGTACAATGCCCGCACGCTCTAAGAATATTTTAGCTTGCGTGCCTTTACCTGCACCCGGTGGCCCCAGAAAAATTATCAGCATGCTGGAGCCTCGCTCACCGGACCACCCTTGGTCTGCCCGCTGCTTTTTTATTGCGGTCCATAAACCCATCATAATGGCGCATGATGAGCTGGCTTTCGACTTGTTTCAGTGTATCTAATGCAACACCCACAGTAATCAGGAGCGATGTGCCGCCGAAAAGGTGGATGAGTTGTGCGTATTTTTCTAAACTCCAAAGCTGAATAAAGATGTCAGGGGCGATTGCGATAAACGCCAGAAAAATCGCCCCCGAGAGGGTGAGCCTATTCAAGATACGTTCGAGAGTTTCTTCGGTGTGAGCACCCGGGCGAACCCCTGGAATGTAACCGCCGTTTTTCTTCAGAGCTTCTGCAATCTCTTTGGGATTGTATTGGATACTCGTGTAAAAATATGCAAAGAAAATGATGAGCACGATGTAGATAATAAAATAAGTTAAAGTACCGGGTGCCAAATATTTTTGGATTGTTTCGGCAAAGCCTTGGTAACGCGACCCAAAATAGCTCGCAATTTGCGAAGGAAAAATCATGAGCGAAGATGCGAAGATAATCGGCATCACGTTTGCCGCGTTCACCTTGATGGGCAGCGTCTGGCTGGCGCCTTGAATCATCCGACGGCCGACGATCCGCTTGCCGTATTGAAGTGGTATCTTGCGTTGCCCTTCATTGAGCATGACAGAGGCACCAATCATTGCGATAAAAAGAACGAGCAAAATGAGTGCAAGAATGGCGTCGGCTTGGTTGTTGTTGATATCTTTCAAGAACTGACCCAAAGCCTCAGGCGCGCCGGCGATAATACCGGCAAAAATAAGGAGCGATGTTCCGTTTCCAACGCCGCGCTCGGTCATGAGCTCGCCAATCCACATAAGAAGGATTGTTCCTGCAGTCACAGTCAGAACTGTCATCGCAGTAAAAGCGTTCCCCGGGCCACCAAGGATGAGCATTCCCTTGCCGCCTTGAACTGCCTCATAGTGTAATGATGTGATATAAACGGTAATTCCGTAAGCTTGCAGTGCGCAGAGAAGAACCGTGCCGTAGCGTGTGTATTGGTTGATCTTCTTGCGACCAAACTCCCCTTCTTTCGCGAGACGTTGGAGCGATGGAACAGCTACCATCATAATTTGCATAATAATCGATGCAGAGATATAGGGCATAATTCCCAAAGCAAAAACAGAGAGTCGCTTGAAAGCCCCGCCCGCAAAGAGGTCAATATAGTCGGTCAGACTTCCTGCTCCGCCTGCTGCGGCCTTCTGGAAATAGTCTTGCAAGACTTTGAAGTCAAGGCCTGGAACCGTGATGTGCGCTCCGATACGGAAGACCAGTAACATACCTAACGTAAAAAGAATCTTCTTCCGAAGATCCGCTACTGTAAAAATTGTAACGAGCGCTTTAACCATGGGTTACTCTTTTTTCTTTTTTCCTTTCTTAAGAACTTTGCTTTTCTTCACGATCACTTCGACCGTCGCACCGGCCGCTTCAACGAGCTTGCGCGCATTTTCGCTCACGGCGTCCGCCACAATCTTTTTTCCGGCAAACGACCCTGTCTGGCCTTTAGTTTTGCCAAGAAGTTTCCATGTTTCCGCATTTTTTGGCAATAGTCCCGCAGACTTGAGACTTGCGAGTGAAATCGCAGCATCTGTTAAGAGACCTTCACCGATGGCGCTTGCCAAAAGCCCCACGTTGACGCCGTTAAAAGCATGTCTAAAGGGATTCTTAAATCCACGTTTTGGAATGCGGCGGTAGAGTGGCCATTGTCCACCTTCAAAACGCGCCGGAATGTTTCCGCCGTTGCGCGCAGTCTGGCCCTTGCCGCCACGTCCTGACGTTTTTCCGAAGCCGCTACTTGTGCCACGGCCTACTCTCTTGCGGCGCTTATTCGCTCCAACTCTGGGTTTCAACGCTTCCATTAGATTGCCTCAACCTTCACTAAGAATCCTACTTTCTTTAACATGCCATCCAACTGTGGAGTTACCGTGTGTTCGCGTGTCATTCCCACACGACGAAGGCCCAATGCAACAAGCGTAGCCTTTTGCACGTCAGACTTGCGGATTGCACTTCGGGTCTGTGTAATACGAACTTTCTTCATTCTTTACCTCAGTTTGCGGCCTCAGTCGGTTGAGTCGCAGCGTTAGCAGCCGTAGTCGCCGCTTCAACGAGTGCCTTGCGTTTTTCGTCGCGGCGTTGTTGTGCATAGTTGCCAAAAAGAACCGGCAGTGGAATCCCACGGCGCAGTTTGGTTTCTTCGATGCTGTTCAATTTTTTGAGACCGTCTAAAGTCGCTTTGACAATGTTCAGCGGGTTCGATGAACCCAATGCCTTTGTCAAAATATCGTGGATGCCCGCAAGCTCCAAGACGGCGCGCACAGAATCTCCCGCAATAATTCCCGTACCGGGAGCTCCGGGTTTGAGCATCACGCGCGCTGACTTAAAAGCACCCACAACTTCATGCGGGATTGTGCCAGCTTTTTTGTGCACCTTCATCACGTTCTTCTTTGCATCTTCAATCGACTTGCGGATTGCTTCAGGGACTTCTTTTGCTTTGCCGAAGCCCAACCCGACGTAGTTATTGCCATCGCCAACGACGGTGAGTGCGTTGAACGAGAAACGCCGACCACCTTTGACTACCTTTGCAACGCGCGCCATATTCACAACACGTTCGGTGAGCTCGATTGTTTCACCATTGATCTCTAAGAGATTCTTCTTGACGCCTTCGCGCGGGCCGCCTTTTTTACGGTTTGATTTTTTTCCCGGTTGTTTTGCTTCTTCCATAATTTCCTATTAAATGCCTACACCCTTCTCACGCAAAGTGTCTGCGAAACTCTTAACGCGTCCGTGGAATAATTTCGCGCCACGATCAAAAACATACCCCGCGTCTAATTTCAAGCTCGCCGATTGCATCTTGCTCACAAGTATATTTGCCAACTTCACCGAATATTCTTTATTGGTGAAACATTTTGTTTTTGCGTCTTGCAAGCTCTT
This sequence comes from Spirochaetota bacterium, assembly GCA_963205035.1. GTDB lineage: Bacteria > Spirochaetota > Leptospiria > Turneriellales > Turneriellaceae > Turneriella. Next base: position 21,567 of record CAUJII010000123.1, on the reverse strand, counting down.
GTCGAGAGTCGAGCAACTGACGAGAGTTTTGCCTTGGTTGTCGTCCAAAACTTGCGCATACATGTGTCTGCCCGAAACATGAAAGAAAATTCTTGGTTTGCCGTGGCGGTTGGCCCTGCGCAAATTTGCCCTCACGCGCTGAACGCGTTTTGTTTTTTGGCGATTAAGACGTGCTGGTGATGCCATTTCCTCTCCTAATTATTTTTTGCTACCGGCTTTGCCCGCCTTACGACGGATGTGCTCGTTTTCGTAGCGTATACCCTTGCCTTTGTAAGGCTCGGGTTCTCTGAAAGCGCGTATCTGCGCTGCAACTTGACCCACTCGCTGTTTATCGATACCACTGATTTTTACTTTGGTGTTCTCTACAATTTCAATCGAAACGTCGGTCGGCTCTTTGTAAACGACTTCGTGAGAAAACCCTAAACTAAACACGACATCTTTACCGCGCTTCTGCGCACGAAAACCCACACCTTGCAAAATCAGCATTTGCGAATAGCCTGTGTGCGTTCCCACGACACAATTATTGATGAGCGAGCGCAACAAGCCGTGCTTTGCGCGCAATTCTTTTTCGTCGTTTGCCCGCGTGAGCTGCGCAGTTGTCGCAGTCACGTCCAGCTTGAGGCCGTCAAATAATGGAGTAGTCAGAGTTCCCTTGGGACCTTTAACTGTCACGTTATTTGTTCCGGGAGTAATTGTTACTCCAGCCGGAATTTGGATAATTTTGTTACCGATGCGTGACATGCTACCTCAATAAACTCGACAAATAAACTCGCCACCGACGTGTTGAAATTTTGCTTCTTTTTCTGAAAGCACACCCTTTGGCGTTGAAAAGATACTTAGGCCCAAGTTATTGCGCGTGGGACGAATCTCTTTCCAAGGCAAATAAATACGACGACCGGGTTTTGAAACGCGCTCCATCGCTGAAAACACAGGCTCGCTCTTGTAATAGCGTAAGTCAATTTTTGCCATGCGAGCCGCACCGCTCTTGAAAACCACAAAGGAATCAATGAAGCCTTCTGTTTTCAGAATATTCAAAATGCGCTCGCATATATTATTGATGCGAACCTCTGCGCTCTCATGCCGCGCCGCCGAGGCGTTGCGGATGCGAGTCAACATATCTGCAATTAAATCGTTTGTCATAATTTTCTCACCAAGAAGATTTACTCACACCAGGAATCAAACCGCGTGAGGCATTTTCACGAAAGCAGATCCTGCACATTTCAAAACGCCGCATGTAACCATGCGCTCTTCCACAAAAAACGCAGCGGCGGTATTGTCGCACGGAAAACTTTTGTTTGCGTGCCGCTTTAATCAACATGGATTTCTTAGCCATTCTCTATTCCTTTACCTGCTTTTTTCTGAGTGGAAATTGAAATTTCTCCAAAAGCTTCGCTGAGTGTTCGGGGCCTTCGGATTGAATCACGAGCGTCACGTCCATGCCGTGGATCTGATCCACGTCATCGAAACTAATTTCTGGAAAAATAATCTGTTCTTTAATACCCAAGCTGTAATTGCCTCTCGTATCGAATGCTTTTAAGCTCAGTCCGTTAAAATCGCGAACACGCGGTAGTGCAATCTGAATGAGACGATCTAAAAATTCGTACATACGATTACCGCGCAGCGTCACCATAGCACCAATAGCCAATCCCTCACGCAGCTTGAAGTTTGAAATCGCTTCTTTGGCTCGCGTTTTTACGGGAGCCTGACCTGCAATCGCTGCCATCTCCGTTACAACCCGGTCGAGCGACTTCGGATTTGCCACGGCAAAACCCGCGCCCACATTCAAGACTATTTTCTTGAGCACCGGAACTTGCATAATAGAGGCGACGCCGAGTTCTTGCTTTAACTCAGCGCGGTATTTTTCATTGTAGAGCTTGCGCAAGCGCGCCGGATTAGAATTTACTGCTGCCTTTGCCATTTTAGTCTAACATCCTTTTGCGCTGAGACGCCACTGAAAAGCGCGCCTTTTTGCCATTCTTGTCGGCTGCGTATGCAATACGCGATGCCTTCTTCTCTTTTGAGTCGAAGTATTGCACGTTTGAAAGAGCGATGGGCATCTCGATCTCGATGATACCACCTTTCGGATTCTCTTGCGAAGGTCTTGCAAACCGTTTACGCAAGTTCACCCCTTTGACAACGACTTGTTGTTTTTCAAGATTAAGAAAGAGTATCTCGCCTTTTGCCTTTTTATTCTTGCCGGCGATGACAACAACTTCATCTTTTACTTTGAGGCGTGTCTTGACTTTCTTCGGAGCTGATTTCATAAAACCTCGGGGGCCAAAGATACAATTTTCATAAACTGGCGATCGCGCAACTCGCGTGCAACGGGTCCAAAAATACGCGAGCCTTTTGGATTATTCTGGTTATCAATAAGCGCGCACGCATTCTCGTCGAAACGGATATACGACCCATCAGGTCGACGCACTTCTTTTGCAGTCCGCACAATCACCGCACGCTGCACTTGCTTCTTATGATCCTTCTTACCAGAAGAGTCTTTCAAGCCATAGGCCGGGGTCGCTGACTTAACCGCAACGACAACGATATCTCCCACGCCGGCGTATCTCTTCTTCGACCCGCCCAAGACTTTGATGACTTGAGCTTGTCTTGCGCCTGAATTATCTGCAACTTTAAGCTTTGAAAGCATCTGTAACATAAGAACTCCTCTTAACCCACAACCGGCACATCCACAGTGCGCTTCGCAACAATTTTCTGTAACGCGTAACGCTTACGCTTCGAGAAAGGGCGTGACTCCACAATAACCACCGTATCGCCTTCGTGCGCCTCTTTATTGGCGTCGTGCGCCATGATGCGCTTGCTTCTGCGGATTGTCTTCTTAAACCGCGCATCTTGCTTGCGGAACGCAATTTCGACGACGATTGTTTTCTCTGTTTTCGCAGAGACGACAACGCCTTGCACTGTCTTTCTAACTTTCTTTACGTCAGTCATGCTTTTGCCGCCTCTTTCTTTCTCATAGTAAGTACTGTTAAAATACGCGCGATATCCTTCTTGAGTGACCCGACTCGCGCATTGTTTGTAAACGACGCTGTCACTTGGCTGAATCGAATTTCTTGAAGCTCTTTACGGAAATCGCTCTGGTGCTTTGCTAATTCTGCATCGGTAAGTTGCGTAAAATCAACTTTCTTCGTAGCTTTTTTCTTATCTGCCTTAGCCATGGTAGACTTCCATTCTTTGTTTTTGAAACACGCCGTCAAATAGCTTCATTTACTTAGCCCGCTTCACAATTTTGGTTTTGATGGGCAGCTTTGCCGCTGCACGCGTCAGTGCCTCGGCCATCACTTTCTCGTCAGCGCCACCCATCTCAAACATCACCTTGCCAGGCTTTACAATCGCGACGTAGTATTCTACCCCGCCTTTGCCTTTACCTTGGCGAGTTTCTGCGGGCTTCTTTGTAACCGGACGATCGGGGAATATGCGAATCCAAACTTTCGCACCACGGCGCACGTGGCGCATCATCGCAACACGGGCCGCTTCAATTTGACGTGCCGTAATTCTCTCGCCAGAGACAGCCTTGAGGCCCAAGTCGCCGAACGCAACCGTGTTGCCACCTTTCGAGAGACCGTGCAGGTTGAGAGTGTGCGGTTTACGCCATTTAAGTCTTTTTGGGGATAACATCTTTTACCTATGCCTCACGACGCTTGACTAAGTATTTGTCTTCGTCGTTCTCTTTTGCTTCCAAATAGTCGCCGTTATAGATCCACACTTTGACACCGATTTTACCGAATGTCGTGTCGGCTTCAGCCGTTCCATAATCGATAATCGCACGCAGTGTGTGGAGCGGAACGCGCCCTTCAAGATACTGTTCACGACGCGCCATATCTGCGCCGTTCAAACGGCCCGAGACCATGACGCGCACGCCTAAAGCACCTGCGCGGACCGCTGACCGTAACGCCATTTTCATCGCACGGCGGAAGGCCATGCGGTCTTCGAGCTGGAGCGCAACGTTCTCTGCCAACGCTTGGGCTGAACGGTCGGGTTTGTTGACTTCAATAATCTTGACTTCAAGCGGCTTCGTCACCATCGTGCGGAGCGAAGCCTTGAGAGCCTCAATTTTCTTGCCTTGCTGTCCAATGACTAAGCCGGGCTTCGTGCTATGCAATTTGACATGGATTTTTTCGGGAAAGCGCTCAATCCCAATTTTCACAATGCCGCTTTTATTGAAGCGCGCATTGATGTGCTTGCGCATCTTCAAATCTTCGTGGAGCGTCTGAACATACGTTTCTTTCTTGTGGTACCAGATGCTGTCCCACGTCCGTGTGATTTTTAAGCGCAGCCCAATTGGATTTACTTTTTGTCCCATATTATCCTTCGTCTGAAAGTACGATTGTCAATTTTGCAGTTTTCTTCTGAATTCTGTCTGCACGCCCCCGAGCACGCGGCATAAAGCGCTTCATGAGCGGACCGCCATCGACAAAAATCTTCTTAATAAAGAGAGCTTTTTCATCGACGGATGGATTTAAGACGCGCGCATTCGCTGCCGCGCTGAGGAGCGCTTTCAAAATAATACGCGAACCTTTTTTTGGGATGTGCTTAAGAATATCAACCGCTTCGGGATATTCGTAGCCGCGAATTTCGTTTGCTACTAAGCGCATCTTGCGCGCAGACATCATAACTTGATCTACAGAAGCCTTCGATTCCATAAATTATCCTTTAGACGGCGCTGGTGCCGCTTTCTTTTTGTCAAGGCTCGTGTGGCCTTTATAGGTACGCGTTGGCGCAAATTCGCCTAATTTATGCCCGACCACGTTCTCGTTTACGAAAACAGGAATAAACTTATTTCCATTGTGCACAAGGAATGTCATTCCGATCATTTCGGGAAAAATTGTCGAACGACGAGACCAAGTCTTAATTGGTTTTTTGTCGTTCGTTGCTTTAGCTTTCTCTACTTTCTTGAAGAGATGCTGATCAATGAACGGGCCTTTCTTAAGCGAGCGAGACATTATTTACCACCTTTGTTGCGCGTCTTGCGTGAAATAATAAAGCGTTCAGAAACCTTGCGCTTGTTGCGTGTTTTCTTGCCGCGTGTTTGTTTGCCCCAAGGTGTCACAGGATGACGTCCACCGGAAGTACGGCCTTCACCACCACCCAGAGGGTGATCGACCGGGTTCATCGCCACACCGCGAACGCGGGGACGCAGACCCAACCAACGGCTTCGGCCCGCTTTACCCATCGAAACTAAATTGTGCTCATGGTTGCCCACGACACCGAGCGTAGCAATACAGCGGTTATGCACTTTACGGGTTTCACCCGAAGGCAATTTGATAATTGTGTATTCGCCGTCGTGACCTGAAATGATCGCGAATGAACCTGCGGAACGCGCGAGCTGACCACCGCGTCCTAAAGTCAACTCTACGTTATGGATATTCGCTCCAATGGGAAGTGTACCGATAGGAGCAGCGTTGCCCACTTCGTTTTCTACCTTCTCGCTCGCGATAACTTTCTGGCCGACCTTAAGTCCTTGCGCAGCGATAATGTATGCACGCTCACCATCTGCGTAGCAAATCAATGCAATGTTCGCACTGCGGTTAGGATCGTATTGGATCGCTTCGACAGTAGCTGGAATGTTCATTTTGTTGCGGCGGAAATCGACAACGCGGTACCGGCGCTTATGGCCACCGCCCCTGCGGCGGCTTGTGATGCGGCCTTGGTTATTGCGGCCTGCGGTTTCTTTGAGATACTTAAGTAAGGGCTTGTGTGGTTCTCCACCGCTCACCTCAGAAGAGCGCAAGACGGATTTATACCGTTGCGTCGGCGTATTAGGTTTGAATCGTTTAATTGCCATAGTCTTGCCTTTTAGACACCTTCAAAAAGTGTAATTTTATCGTTCTTACCCAAGAACACGTACGCCTTCTTGCGGCGCGGTCCATAACCAATTTTGTACTTATTGGTCTTAGGCTCTGAGCGCAGAACCAGCGTGTTGACCTTGACAGGCGTCACACCGAATATTTTGCGAATCGCCTGCTTTACAAGAGTCTTGTTTGCATTGAGATCAATCTCGAACACATAGCAGTTTTGCGCTCTGAGTCCTTCAATTTTCTCTGAAATCAAGGGCTTCTTAATTACATCATACACATTCATATTTTACCTACAATACCGCCGAGAATTTTGAATCCAACTCTGCGAGCGCAGCCTTGCTGATGATTAAACCTTCGTTATAGTAAAGCGACGTTGCCGCCAACCGCGACGCATTCAAAGGTTTCACCCAAGGGATGTTACGCATTGACTTAGTGTCTTTGAATTCAGCTGCAGCCATGATGACTGCAATCGAGTGGCGTGCGTCATTGCTGCTTGCACGCAATTTTTTCTTCGCACGGCCTTCGGTTTGGAACTGCGCCGCTTCGGTGATCTTCGCAAGCGTCTGGAACGCCGTCTTAGAAGAGGGTTTTTCTAAATGAAGTCCGTCATAGACGGCGATCTTATTCGATTGAACCTTGAGAGCCAAGATGTGCGCCACTCCCACTTGTTTCTTCTGGCGTGAAATGTTATCGGTATAGCTGCGCGGCAGAGGACCAAACACAATGCCACCATGTCTCCACTGGGGCGAACGGATAGAACCTTGGCGTGCGTTGCCGGTGCCTTTTTGCTTCCACGGCTTCTTGCCGCCGCCGGAAACTTCGGCTTTTGTCTTGGTCTTGTGCGTTCCCTGGCGTGCGTTCGCCTGTTCCGCTTTAACGACTTCCCAAATGAGGTGCTTATTAACTTTCAGATTGGCAATCTTGTCGGAAACTGTCGCTGTACCCGAAGCTGAACCCGAATTTGTATATGTTTTGATGGCTGCCATATTTATCCTTGATTTTGGTATAAGAAGACTGTTGCCCCTTTGACTCCTGGTATTGCGCCTTTGAGTAGTACGACATTATCTTCAGGCATGATCTTAAAGATTTCAATATTTTTGACGGTAACACTTTTCGCACCCTTATGGCCAGGCATTCTTTTGCCCTTTTGCACTTCCCCGGGGATTTTGCGGTTCCCGATGGAGCCCGGCGCACGGTGGAATTTTGAACCGTGCGTCATGCGACCACCGCTGAAGTTATATCTTTTTACGGTACCTGCAAAACCCTTGCCCTTGCTCGTCGCACGAACGAAAATCTTTTCGCCAACGGTAAAGAGCTCACAGGTGATGGTGTCACCCAGCGCCTTGTCGGTCGTATAACCGCGCAGCTCTAATGCCTCGCGGCTAAATTTGTTCGTTTTTTCTTTGGCTGCTTTTTGGTGTACTTTTTGCGCTTTGCTCAACGCCTTTTCTGCGATGTCGCCAAAACCAATCTGGACAGCACTGTATCCGTCTTTTTCAGGTGTCTTGATTTGTAGAACAGGACAGGGACCTGCTTGAACTGCAGTGACTGCCACTTGCTCGCCTGCGTCATTCCAAACGCTCAGCATGCCGATTTTTTTTCCAAGAAGTCCCTTTTTCATAGTGAAATCCCTTTCTAATCCTTTGTCTTATGACTTGATGTAGACCATCACACCCGCTGGAAGTTGCAACTTCATCAGCGCGTCGATAGTGTCTTCTGTCGGTTCGAGAATGTCGATGAGTCTCGAGTGCGTGCGCATTTCGTATTGATCCCGTGCGTCTTTATAGACGAACGTCGAGCGGAGCACCGTAAACTTTTCGACTTTTGTCGGTAGCGGCACGGGGCCCGCGATTTTAGCGCGGGTCCTCTCTACCGTACCGACTATTTCTCCCGTCGACTGATCAAGCAGCCGCTGGTCGAATGACTTGAGTTTTACGCGAATCTTCTGAGCGGCCATATTCTGTTACTCGATAATCTTGCCGACAACACCCGCGCCGATGGTACGACCGCCTTCGCGGATAGCGAAACGGAGGCCTTCTTCCATTGCGATTGGGCTGATGAGCTCGGCAGTAATTGTAACGTTGTCGCCGGGGTTAACCATTTCAACGCCCGTAGGCAAGTTGACTGTCCCTGTAACGTCAGTTGTTCTGAAGTAGAACTGCGGACGGTATTTATCGAAGAACGGCGTGTGTCTTCCACCTTCATCCTTCGTGAGAACCAGCACTTCGCCAGAGAATTTTTTGTGCGGAGTGACCGAACCGGGCTTTGCGACAACTTGGCCGCGCTCTACGTCTTCTTTTTTAGTACCACGGAGCAAGAGGCCGACGTTATCGCCCGCACGACCGAAGTCGAGGAGCTTACGGAACATCTCGATACCTGTTACAATCGTCTTTTGCGTGTCGCGAATACCGATAATTTCGATTTCTTCGTTCACGTTGACTTGACCGCGCTCGACGCGGCCTGTTACAACCGTACCACGGCCAGTAATCGAGAACACGTCTTCGACTGGCATAAGGAACGGCTTATCTACGATACGTACGGGATCTTTCACATAAGAATCGAGCGCTTCTGCGAGTTTAAGAATTGCGCCTTCGCCGATATCCGACGTGTCGCCTTCGACAGCCTTAAGCGCAGAACCTGCGATAAAAGGAATTTCGTCGCCGGGGAAGTTATACTTATTGAGTAGGTCGCGGACTTCCATCTCAACGAGCTCTTGCATTTCAGCGCGGTCTGCTTCGGGCAGCATGTCGATCTTGTTCAAGAAAACTACGATTTGTGGAACGCCCACCTGGCGCGCCAACAGAATGTGTTCGCGGGTTTGAGGCATGGGACCGTCAACCGCAGACACAACGAGAATCGCGGCGTCCATTTGCGCGGCACCGGTAATCATGTTCTTTACATAGTCGGCGTGGCCCGGGCAGTCAACGTGCGCGTAGTGGCGGTTTGCCGTTTCGTATTCTTGGTGGCTCGTCGCGATGGTAATACCACGCGCGCGCTCTTCGGGCGCGTTATCGATTTCGGCGTATGCAATCGCCTTGTTCTTACCGCCGAATTTTCTTGCGAGCACTGTTGTAATTGCCGCTGTCAATGTGGTTTTGCCGTGGTCAACGTGGCCTACTGTGCCTACGTTTACGTGGGGTTTACTTCTGTCAAATTTTTCCTTAGCCATTTACGTTCTCCTCAAAACGTTCGGCTCTATCACACACTGCACCCGCTGGATTATCTTCAGCAACAAATGCCGCTTCCGATGACCCGGGCCGTCTGCATGACAAAGCCTCAATTATTAAAGTTCGCACTGGTTTTGTAATCCAGGTTCCCCCGACAGGCGAAAGCCTGTGTCAGAACCACCAAGTACAGATAGGCATTTTTTGAAACAGGGTCAGGGGGACAATCAAAATAGGGTTTTTGGATGGAAATTTTGTGAGAATTGCGGAGCTTTAGCCGAAGGCCATCGATCACCAGACTGTCTTACGGTAGACCGAACGGATCACCGTGTCGCAACTGACGAGCTTCAGCTTATGCCGCTTCGCGGTGGCGACAAGAATGCGATCCACGGGGTCGCGGTTCGGAAAGTCCATCGTCGCCGCCTCCATAAACGCCCACTCGTCTACCGGCAAAATAGAAACAAACCCCATCTTAAAAACTTGGTTTCGATAATGGGGAACTCCCAATTCGTAAGGAAGTGTGCCTTTTTTCACCTTGAGTGCAATCTCCCAGAATGTCGCTGCGGAAACGTACACAATCGCGCGGCTTGCTTTCTCAATCTCTTGGAGAGCCTTTGCCGACAACTCTTCGGGCTTGTGGGTATACCAAAGCAGCGCGTGTGTGTCGAGGAGCACCATGAATTCTCGCTCGCGCCTAGAGTGGAGCACCGTCCATTGCATAGTCTTCGGCGTCTATAGGTGCCAAGACAGCGCTGCGCGAAGGAAAAGCCATTTTACCTTCGGCAATTTTCTTACGCTGGTCTGCAAAAAGAATCGCTGCCGAGATTTTTTGACGGATCGGAACAACCTTGAGAGTTGGACGACCGTTGTCAGTCACGATGAGCTCGCCGCCCTCTTCTTCCAGCCGACGAAAAATGCCTAACATTTGCGCCTTGAGTTTTGACTTGGAAACCTCTTCGGAGAGAAAATCTGTTATTATGCTAACCATGGTCATGCATATAACTATGATTACAGATTGTCAAACATTTTTCAAGAAACTGTGGCTTAGCGAGTTACAGCCTGAGAGTTTAGGCTTAGAACTCGCTGGTACGAATTTTTCTGCGCTAAGTCCAGACTACCAATCGAGTGGTCCGGCACCGCCAGCAACTGTCGCTCCGTTTGAAAAAAGACCGCAATCCAAATTCGGATCTTTCGGATACTGTCCCGCTGGCGGCAACGCACCTACGGTCAGTCCATCTGACGGCCCGTTGATACGACCAGAGCCGCAGGTGAAAGAACCCGTACCGTAAGTCCACGCCGCGTACCCAACACCTGTCGTGTCGTCGATGGTGAGCGTTGTACCGGCAACGATAAGGCGTAACGCCTTCCAACCTCGGTCTGTCGACGAGCCGTTGTTTAGAACTGTCTTCATGAGCCCGCCGCCGCCCGTAAAAAAATCGCCAGCGTAGATGTCGATACGCGCTTTCGATTGGTTCCAATTGAGCGCGGTAGCATCGTTGTTGAAAACCGAAAGTTTATACGTCCCATCCGCAAATCCGGTATAAAAATTGATAATCTCCGGTCCATACTCGTAGCTGTCGTCGACCGCAAGACTTGTCGAGCCGATAGGCCCGCTGGTACCCGTCTCTGCGCAATAGCGCTGCTGGAATGAAACATGGAATTTACTCGCGGTCGTATTCTCTATCGCCGCTTCGTTGTACGGTTGGCAATCGATGCCCGAAGACGGACCGACCAAATGCAAGTCAAAATCTTTCGAAACAGTACCCCAAGTCAAAATAATCTTGATTTGTTTTGAACCTGTTGCAAAAGTCTTGACTGCCGGCAAGTAACCGGCATTCGCAGTCGTAGCGCTTGCGACGGCTACAGTCTCGTTGATCGTATAGTATTCGGGAATGGAGACTGTCAACGTATAGACGCCCGGAGTGATGCCCGATGCATGCGTATACGTTGGCGCGTTGTAAGGCGCACTACCCCAACTGTTGAGACATGCGCTCGGGAATACAAATTGCTTGCCATCGGGGTCGAGCGCCGGCGTTGAAGCGACGGTATTGTTGTCGAAGTCCTTGAGAGTGAAGGTTGCATTTGCTAAGAGAAGCTGCGACCCTGTCGAGCCATCGACAACGGCGCCCAAGAGACAGCCCGGCGTACCCGACGTATCGACCGCGTAGAGAGCTCCCACATTCGTTACGACACCGGGTTTTGCCTCGATGAATTTTTTGGTGGCCTGCAGCGCACCGGAAGTCGCTTTAACGCAGTATCCGTTTGCGGGAAGCAAAATGGGCAGGGGATGCCCCGCACCCAACGAGAATGTAAAAGAGCCGTCGCCGGCGCTTGTAACATCGCCGCCAATTTGTGCAGCACACGTCTTGTCGAAAATCTTGAGCGTTCCGCCTGCAATCGGCGCGTTGAAAGAATTACGCAAGATACCAGTTACCTGCCCCGTTACAATTTTACCGTCTGACACCGGACCAAAAACGCTTTCTTGTCCAATCGAATCGGTCACCTTGAGCTGCGCGAAATACGACGCGTCGTTGGCTTGCTTGATGCAATCCAAGCCCGCGCACCCGTCGCCCAGCGTGGCGGAAGAAGTTACGTCGCAGACTCCCACAGACGTACAGACGTCTTTGCCGTTATTCATTCCGGGTAAGGGGCTTGCGCACGCTGCGTCTTTGCAGACGCGCACTGAAATTTTTTGCGTACCGGTGGGAATTCCTGTAGGGCCCGTGACCCAAGTAAAGTTGAACGTGTTTGTATACTGCGCATCGTTAGCTCCGCCCCCGTCTGCGGGCGCAGGCGGTTCAAAGCGCGTATACGAGACATCGTGCGTCGTCGTTTCCCAGTTGCCTGCCGCATCGCGCGCAATAAAACAAATATGCACTGTTCCGATTGCCAATCCAATTTTTTGAAGAGGCGATTGCGGCGACGTCGTAGGATACGTCGATTCGTTCGATGGGTTTGAAAGCGTCGCTGCAGTGGGGCACACTGCGTTGGTGACGACTCCCTTGAAATAAATAATTTCTTCGGCGCCCGATTTTGCAATACTTACGGAAACTTGATCCAAGACCGTCGACTTTGTCGCCAACGACGTGGCGGGGTTTACCCACGCGCCAATTTGTGAATTGGGAGGAGTAATATCGTATGCAAAAGTATGCCGCGTGACGGCAGTTTCGGCTTCGCCTTGATAGACTGTGCCATTGGAGCCAATAACGCAGAGGCTATAAGTCGTTCCATCGGCCCAAGCCGGGCCCGTTGTAATGAAGTCAGTCGCGGCAGTTTGCTCTCCCCCATACCCGCCAGCGCCGCACACATTCCCCGTAACCCATTTGTACTTGTACTTGGTGACGCCTGTGCCACCGACTTGGATATCGACGCAGTTGCGGTTCGTGGGGTTGGGAGGAAGACCCGTTGCACCCATGCAGTCGGCATGCGACGTCAAAATTGCCGTAGGTGCTGAAGTGTCGACGGTGAAATCCCAATACGAAGAAGCCGGCAAACCCGAATCCGATTGATAGTTACCCGCAACGTCTTTTCCAATCGCCTCGATGCGGTAGCTCCCGTTCGTTAATCCCGCTCCGGTAATAAGCTCGCCGCTGGCACCCGGGTTTTTGTCGGTCGACCATGCGCCTGAAAAACCCGAACCGATGACGCGGTAACGGTACTTATCAAGCCCCGTGCTATCGACGACAATCGCAAAGCTCGTCGCCGATGTCGTTTGAGGGGGGAGCGTATTCGTGTCGAGAACGGCAACAGGCGGTGTGGTATCGAGAAGAAAGCGCGATTCTTGGTAAGTCTTTGTGCTAAAAAAATCGTTGATACTGTGGTCGCCCGGTCCCAGGGGATTGGTGCATCCGGCGACGTCCGCGTCCGCTTTCGAGGTGTCGCACTGGTAGTTGTGGACGTTATCTGCCGCTATGACTTGCACATTGTAGCATTCGCTCGTACTGAGCGTTTCGACAATCGGCAAGTTCGCCGCACGCTCGGCGCTCCACGCAGCAAAGGTGTAACCGCCGCCGTTGCAGTCGGTTGCGACGACGCCCGCCTTCTTACCCACGCGGTACTTGTAGTAAGTCGGTATTTGGTTTGCATCGGGAGCCGATGGCGAATAACACGGCGCTACATACCCGTTGGGAAAGCCCGGAGGAACAACACAGTTTCTGTACACAACATTGATGGCTGTCTTTGTTGTGCTCGTCATTGCAGGCGGCGTGTTCGAGAGAGCGATATTGTCCACGGAAGAACTATCGACAGTAAAGAGATGTTCCGTCTTGTCGGTTGCGCCCTGCCACGCGCCATCGCTATCTTGGATTTGCATCTCCAAACGAAAATCACCGGTGCCGATGGTGTTCGGAACAACGAACGTCGTATTGATGTCGATGACGGGACTCTGCGCCGATGGGCTATGCGCCAAACCCGATGTAACATAACTCGACGTCGTAACGTTGTAAAGCGCCCACCGGTAATTAGTGCCCTTTGCGTAATCGCCGCGCACCGTGACAACGACGGGCGCTCCCATCGAAGTGCCGCTCGGTGGGCAGGTAAATGTATTCGTGTCGTCGTAACACGTTGCGCGCAACCAACGCGCGCCCATAAACTCGCGGCTACGGTTTTCATCGCCGGGCAGAAGGTCGTCCCAGAAAACATTTTGCACGCCGCTCACTTTCAGCGTATAGAGTTGGCGCAGCATACGCACGGAGTCATTGGGGTCTAAGCGCAAATACACCTGGTTACTCTCGGCACCCTTTTCGACAGAAACCAAATTGAGCCCCGCAATCGAGTAATTAGAAAGCGTCAGCGCACCGCGCGAATAATCGAGTGGTTTGTTAAAACCCACGAGAATTTTTACGTTGGAAACAGGAATAGCTTCCATGAGCTTGAAGTTGGCGTTTTCCGTCGAAAGCAAATTCGAGAGAAATTTCCCCACGCAGGCTTGGCTTGCAAACGCGGCCAACGTGAGAGCGGCTAAGAGAGCAAGGCGGCGCATTACCAGTTACCCCCGATTTTACATTTGTTCTGATCGAAAGTTCCACCCGCATCCGTCCAATTGACGAATTCATTTTTCGGTTCAAATATGCGCCCCGAAGGCCCCGAACCCGAAACAGTCATCTTGAATGCACGCCACAGTTCGCACTGCTGCCAATCGGTAGTCGAGGAACAACCGGCCTGCGACGCCTGTTCCGTAAAGTCGGGAGTCACCTGCGGCGCACCGACGCTCATTTGGAATGCAAGCCCCGTCGCATCGTACACCTTGAGGTCGACGTTTGTGACATCCCACTGCTGGCTCGCCTTATCGACACTGTAGGAACCAGGAAACCAACCGCTCCAGTTGACGACGGAGAACCAGTACGTGCCGTCGGTATAGCCCCCGACAAAGTTGATAGCCTCGGGGCCAAAACCTCGGTTCGTGTCCTGCACCAGGGCAGTCGTTGTGTCGGGGGAGGTGGGGAAATAATTATACGAATTGTAAGATGCGTTCCCTTGGATATACGTACGCGTTTTCGCAGAATACTGTTGCGACCAGGTCATTCCCACGTTGGGGCGTGCGGCCCAAACATGGAAAAGCGTATTATTCGCCGTACCGCAATCGTCGCCATTGACGTTCGTGAGAGTCTGCCCCGAAGGCAGAGTGCCGACAGTGTGGAAGTCGAGGTCGACAGGGTCGCCAGAACCCCAGCTCAAGACAACCTTGAGGTCTTGGCCCACGAGTTGCCGCACGAGCGCCAAACGACCCGCCGCAACCCGCGTCAGTTGCAGTGTAAAGCCGCCGGCGCTAACTTGCCTGGTGAGTGGCAGTCCGGCGGAAAAATTTCCTGTAGTGGGGTCGTAGAGAGAAGTCGCCGCCGTGTCCGCTCCCAAAACCACAAATTGTTTTCCTTTTTGTGCACCTGTGGGAATACTAAAAGAGTTCGAGCCTGCGCCTGCCACTGCGCTCAACACAGGGCCAATCCCAAAACTATCGGTCGCGGGGTCATAGAGAGATGTCGTCGTCACTCCTCCCCCATGGATGAAAATTATTTTGCCGCTATTGACTCCACTCGTCACGGCAAATGCGCTTGCGCCATCACCGGAATTTGCAGAAAGCGTCGAACCCGCTGCAAAGGTATGCGTCGCAGGATCGTAAAGCGATGTGCTGTTTAGATTACCTAAGACAACGCGCACTTTACCCGATTGCGTCCCCGATGTAATCGCACGCGAAAAAGCGCCGGTATTCGCGCTCGCAGAAAGCGCAGGGCCTGCAACAATCGTATGCGTCGCGGGGTCGTAAAGCGACGTCGTCGCAGTCGCTCGACCGTGGATAACGAGCGTCTTGCCCGCCTGCGCGCCCGATGGAATGGTAAAAGCATGCGCTCCGGCGCCCGCTTGTGCGCTGAGTGCAGGCCCTGCAACCATGGTGTTGGCTGCGGGGTCGTAGAGAGACGTTGTCGTTAAGTTATTGCCATGGATGATGAGAATTTTTCCCGCTTGCGGGCCCGAAGCGATGGCGAAAGAATGCGCTCCTGCGCCCGCATTCCCCGAGAGATTCGGCCCTGCCATGGTGCTCGAACGGTCGTTGGTATGGAAGACGCGCGTCACGTTAGAGTTTCCAGCGCGCAGAAAAAGAAATTTTCCTGCCAGCGGGCCGCTTTGGATTTCCAGAGCATGGGCACCCGCGCCGGGAGTAGAGTTGATCGACGGCCCTGCGCGCACCGAATGCGTGACGCCATCGTAAACTGTCGATTGACTTGTACCATTTCCTCGCACGAGTAAGAACGGCGATTCTTCGACCCCGGGCACAACGACGTTTTCTTGCGAGAAATCGTTGTAAACGGCATTTCCAGACGCCCAACTATTGCCCGTCACTTGGATGCTATACGTTCCGGGAGCTACATTGGCAAAAACAACGTCGCCGCAAATGTGCGCAATTTGCGTGGACGCATTCGTCGACTTTGTTTTGGGCAGATTTGTCGGCGGCCCACCAACGGGTGGAACGTCGTCGCAATCGGCAAAGGCGGCGTTATTTGTATAAGTCGATCTCTGCGCGCTTGCAATCGTTGCGCCGGAATAGTCTAAGAGTTTAACCTCTGCGTAACCGAGGCCCCAACCATCGTCGCCGTCGACGATTTTCGCGACAACGTTTTGAGGCGAAACCGAAGTTTTCTTAACAAGGGTGTAGCTTCCCGTAGAGGAGACCGTAAGCCCCAGAGAACCTTTCGGTTGCACGCTCACCTTTTGCTTCATCGCAGGGTAATACGTGCCGTCGGAGGGGGCCGCCAAAATGCGGTACCGCGCCTTTGCCGTGCGGACATTGTCGAACGCAAAATTTCCCAATGCGTCACTCGTGCGGTCGCTATAAGTCGCCGCAAGAGAAGAACCGTCCGTGTCGAGGATGCGCACTGTAACGCCGGAGACAGCGCCTGCTATAACATCTTTCAGTGTGCCGGTGATTTTCCCGACGACGTAGTGCTCTGCCGAGGAGGAGCTAAAATCGCTGCGGTAATTGCCGAACTTGTCGCCCGCTTGAATGCGCGCATACATCGACCCTTGCGTGAATGCATCGACGGGAACTGTTAAATTCTTCGTGGCCAAAAGGGATGGGCAGTTGACGCTCGTTTCGCTTTTGCAGCTTTCGACAGTCAAAATAATTTTATCTGCTGAGGCAAAAGCTGTCGTCTTGTCGACTTCGACGCGGTAGTAATAACTATCCGATGTCGCTGTTGCATTGTCGATGGCGAACTCTAATACAGGAACGCTGAAACTGCGTACGCTTTGCGACAAACTCGCAAACGAAGGGTTGTTCGCAGGCGCTTCCTTGTCGACGGTCCATTCGCCCGACGAAGACGCGCTCGAAGTCGCTTGGTAGTTCCCGGCTGCGTCGCGCGCTATGACGCACAATTTGTAAACTGTGACGCCGCTTGCAGGAGCGGTGTACGCAATCGGATCGACCACCGAAGTCTCTGCGCTATACGTGGCACCGCTGCACGGCGTTCCGGCGCCCGTCAAAACAGCGTACTTGTAATGCGTCACTCCATCGGATGTAGAGACTTGCCATTGGTACGCCGTGTCGGTCGTCACCGAAGGCAATCCGTAAGGAGTAATCCAAGTAATCTGCGCTGTAGGCGCCGTCGTGTCGACAACCCAACTATGTTTTGTCACGACGCTGGCGCTCGGTTGAACGCCGTCCCAACCGCCTTGCCAGTTGTTGCCTAAACTTTTGCCGATCGCACACACAGTATAATAACCGCCGTTGGCTGCGAGACCGGTCGCTGTAATTGGCGTCGTCAGATTCGTAATTTCAGGCAAGAGGTCCCACGTTGTACCCGAATTGCAATCAATGCCGGAAACGATTTTCCCTTTATAGCTCACCGCTCCGCCTGAATTGACAACGTGAACACTCGCGGTTGTCCCTGTTGTGGTAATTGCTGCGATGTCGGCCGTGTTGAAGACCGCTTCGACAGTACCCGTGTCGACAACCCATGAATACTCGCCGCCTGCAATATACGAGGCTTGAAGATTTCCCGAAGCGTCGATGCCGCGCACGCGAATTTTTGCTGCCCCGGGTTGAAGCGTTGCGCCATAGATACCGAGGGGCAAACCATACCCGGAACTTGCCAAAGGCGCAGCGGATAAACCTTGCCAGGTACTCGTCGAACAATCCGTCGTCGAACCGTTGTCGAGGCAATAAAGAAAGTACGAAACGTCGGTGCCAATGACGCGCACGTTAAAAGTTGTCGAGGCGGTCACCGCTGCGGGAACGGTGAGCGAGTCGATGTACGCCTGCGGAGCGGCGGAGTCTTGTACGTAAGAGAGCGTAAAAACATCGCTCGCCGTTGTCGCCTGCCAATAGCCTGCGGAATGCTTGCCGACAAAATAAATCGTATGGTAACCGTCGGTAAGTCCTGTGGGATTAAATGGCGTTGCAATCGGCACTTCCGCAGACCACGTACCCGCATCGATTTTGTAACGGTATGCAACCGCACTCCCTGCAGTCAATACGCCGTAGAGCGATGTGCGGTTGTAAAACGGGGCGGCAGTACAAGCGGAACCCGAGCCGCTCGCAAGCTGGCAGAGCGTGATGCCATAAGCCGATGCCGGTAACGGGTTGGTTGTAATCGCGGGATCTTTCCAATCGATACTGGTAATGACAGGTGAAGGCAATCCCTCGAACGTAATTTGCAAGACACCCGACAAGCTC
Source organism: Spirochaetota bacterium (assembly GCA_963205035.1). GTDB lineage: Bacteria > Spirochaetota > Leptospiria > Turneriellales > Turneriellaceae > Turneriella. The sequence goes on along the minus strand of CAUJII010000123.1, from coordinate 3,421 downwards.
ACGCTTTCGACGGTGACGAAGTTGAGCATCGTCAGCGTGTAGTTAATCTGTTGTTGTGTAGTTGTGGTGATTTGCAACGTTGTCGGTTCACCCGATTTTTTGGCGACGGAAACCGCTTGCAATCCGTTATTGAAGATAAAATTCGAAGTGTTGGTGGCTGTCGCATGGGTCAGCTCTTTTGTCAAAGCAACTTCGATAAGCGAGGGGTTTATCCGCGTGTGGGAGACATAAGCCGGAGGCGCACCCGCCACCGACCCCTCGGGAGAATTGGGGTTTTGTACGCCCGAATTAGGCGTAGCAGCGACCAGATCGTCTTTACTGGTGACCTTGCCGCATGCTGTCGCAAAAAGCGCAATATATATCCAAATCAATAGGCGTATTTTTGTTGCCATAAATCCCTCTGTAATTTCATTGGACGCAAATCGTATTAGATTTACGACATCAAAGAGTGCAAACCTGAGATTTTGGAACGGGACCTGTGCTCGACTAAAAAATCATCATCGTCGCACCTAAGTTGATCCTGAGCGACATGCCCACCTTCTCTTCAAAATAAATATAATGGTCAATCGTCATTAAAGCCTGCCAGCGGCGGTCGAAATCATACGCCATAGCGACGCCGTACTTGGCGATTATGTCTCCCGAAACCGCGTGGATTTTTTGCCCGGTAACGAGCTTCGTATCGGAGGCAATATTCGTCAGCCCTACGCCGAAATATGGAATGAAGCGCATGACAAATTTGGCCGAAAAAGGCACGTCGTAAGCCTTACCGATGGCACCCGCATTGGTCACAAAGTACGCGTCCGTATCCTGCCCTACTTTGCTCGTGACGGAAGTTCCTTTGACCGCATAGTAGCTAAACTCGTATATAAGGAGAGTATTTTCAAAAATCTTGGATTTCGGTAACTTGATGAAGCTGGTTTCCGCAGACGCCCACAACCTGCCGCCCCATCCTGTTTCAAGCACTTTGCTCGCTTGCCCGATAGGGATAATCCCACCGCCCAAAAGCCCCACTCTTAAATCGAGCTGGCTGCGCTTCCACGGCCGCGCATAGTTATTCAGATGTGTCGGTGCGTTGAGGATATCTATTTCTTCTTTTTTTTCTTCTGCAACGGGAGCCACGGCGGCTTTCTTTTGCGCCTTGGCTTTTGCTTTGCCGCGCCCCTGCGCAGTAAGTGCCCCTGGAATTAGACAGAGCAGCACCATGAAAAGTGAAAGCGTCTTAAGTCGCATAGTTACTCCATCGGCAACGGCCGATATTAACTACATAAGACGCAGCGATTTACGGTTTTACAACAAAAAAGGGCCTTTCGGCCCTTGAGGTTTCCCCCTCCGCCTTTCAGGCTCCTCCCCCGCATGCGGGGGAGGCTGGGAGGGGGAGGAAATTAAAAGTCTCCCATTCCGCCCATTCCGCCCATGCCTCCAGGAGGCATGCCGCCCATGGGTTCTTTCTTCTCAGGCTTGTCGGCAATCACACACTCTGTGGTGAGGACGAGTCCTGAAATCGAAGCTGCGTTTTGAAGCGCAGAACGCGTTACCTTCGCAGGGTCGATAATGCCCGCTATGAGCATGTCTTCCCATTTGAGTGTCGCCGCATTGAAACCGATATTATCTTTTTCGTCTTTGGCTTGTTTCACGATGAGCGAGCCTTCGAGGCCTGCGTTAGAAACAATTTGACGCATCGGTTCTTCGAGCGCACGCATCACGATGTTGCGTCCTGTTTCTTGGTCGCCTTCGAGTTTGAGTTTCTCAACGACTTCGATTGCTTTGAGGAGCGCCAAACCACCACCGGGAACGATGCCTTCTTCGACTGCCGAACGCGTTGCAGAAAGAGCGTCTTCGACACGCGCTTTTTTCTCTTTCATTTCGACTTCGGTTGCAGCGCCGACGTGGATGACGGCAACGCCACCCGCAAGTTTCGCCAAACGCTCTTGGAGTTTCTCGCGATCGTAATCGGAAGTCGTATCTTCAATTTGCTTTTTGATTTGCTTGATGCGGTGCTGGATGTCCGTGTCTTTGCCGCCGCCTTTGATGATGGTGGTGTTTTCTTTTTCAACAATCACCTTCTCGACTTTGCCCAAATTTTCCATCGTTGTGCTTTCGAGTTTTTGGCCCAACTCTTCTGAAACGACTTGGCCGCCTGTCAAAATTGCAATGTCTTCGAGCATCGCTTTACGGCGATCGCCAAAACCTGGAGCTTTAACGGCAACACAGTTGATCGCTTTGCGGATGGTGTTGTACACAATCGTCGCCAGCGCTTCGCCTTCGAGATCCTCTGCGATAATGAGAAGCGGTTTGCCCGCTTGAGCCACTTGGTTCAAGATGGGAGCGATGTCTTTCACCGCGCTAATTTTTTTGTCGTAGATCAAGACAAATGCGTTTTCGAGCGTCGCTGTCATGTTCTCGGCGTCTGTCACCATGTATGAGGAGACATAGCCGCGATCGAATTGCATCCCTTCGACAGTGTCGAGGGTTGTCTCAATTGATTTCGCTTCTTCGACAGTGATGACTCCGTCTTTGCCGACTTTGTCCATCGCGTCGGCGATGAGCTTGCCGATTTCGGCGTCGTTGTTTGCAGAGATGGTTGCGACCGCTGCAATGTCTTTGTTCTCGACTTTCTCTGCGATCTTGCCGACATACTTCACAACTTCTTCAACCGACTTGTCGATGCCGCGCTTGAGGTCCATCGGGTTTGCGCCCGCAGTGACGTTCTTGATCCCTTCGCGCGCAATCGCTTGCGCTAAGATCGTCGCCGTCGTCGTACCGTCGCCTGCGATGTCGTTGGTTTTCGTTGCAACTTCTTTGACGAGCTGCGCTCCCATATTTTCGTAAGCATCTTCCAGTTCGATTTCTTTCGCCACTGTCACACCGTCTTTTGTGATTGTAGGCGCTCCGAATTTTTTGTCGATAACGACGTTACGGCCGCGTGGCCCCAGCGTTACCTTGACTGAATTCGCCAATTTGTTGATGCCCGCCATGAGGCGCGCACGCGCAACTTCGTCGTATTCTAACATTTTTGCCATATTCTCTCCTTAATAGTTACTCTACGATCGCGAGGATATCCGACTCGCGTACGATGAGGTACTCCTTACCGTTTTCTTTAATCTCTGTGCCGCTATATTTTCCATAGAGCACTTTTTGACCCGCTTTCACTTGAAGCGGTACCGTTTTGCCATCGTCGGTAACCTTGCCGGGGCCTGCAGCCACGACGACTCCCACGTTGGGCTTTTCCTTTGCCGTATCGGGAATAAAGATACTACCGATTTTTTCTTCTTTTTCGGGTGCCGCTTCGATAAGAACGCGGTCCGCTAATGGTTTAATCGCCATATTGTTTGTCTCCTCCTGAAAGAATCTTCTTGGGTTCGGTGTATTAACCCCGTCCCCAATCACTCGCTTGGGTTCACGCTATCACTCCCAGACGGTT
>CAUJII010000122.1 GCA_963205035.1 Spirochaetota bacterium | reverse complement strand
ACCTCACCGAAGCTAAACAAGCTTTAGAAGACGCGCTGAACCGACTAACTATTCACGTGCATCTTTGAGCGCCTTTTCTAAATCCGTCGCCATGCGCGCCAAGATCGCCGCTCGGAACTCATCGAGACTCGAAGGATGAATGCCGGGGCTATCTGCCGTATACGTTTGCACGGGGTATTCGTTTTGCACCGTAAAAATCGTCGCTCCGTCGACGTTACTCACCAAACGCACCATCACCTGAAATTCAAACGTCTTGCGCTTGTCGGGCACTTGCTTCGTCGTTGAAAGCCGAGGTTGGGTTGTGTCTGCCTGCCCCGTTTTGGGGTTGGTTGGGTATGCGCCGGGCTCTGTGACAGTGCGCATGTAGTCTTCGACTTTGAGACTGTAGCCAGTCACTTCGCCTAAGAGCGTCGCTTGTGCGCCTAAAAACTGCGAAGTTTCGAGTGCCTTATTTTCGATAAGCCCGGTCTGTGCGAGTTCCTTCTCTTTAAGTATTTTTTCTAACTTCTCTCGCTCGACGACAGCAAAGCCGGCTTCGACGAGGCTTGCACGAAAAACTTCGGTGGCTTCACGCGTTACTTTCGTATCGACGACAGTCGATGTAAACGGCATGACAGCGACGGTCTTTATCTTTTTGAGTTCTTCTTTGCGGATTGAAATTTTTGAAGTCGAACATGCCACCACGAGTGGGACTAATAAAGCGAAGAAAAAATATTTGCGCATAAGAGAGTACGTTCGAAGGCTTCTCATCAAGTCAATTATTTTTGAAACGACTCAAAGTGGGCACGCAAAAACTCCAACAATTCGGCCACATCGGTATGGGGATTCAGATAACGCTTTTCGGCAAGCAGCCAAAACTCTTTAGCCTTCGGCGCACTTTTTTCCTCGTGAAGCTCGGCGCGTTCGATGAGGAGCCTCGCGACGATGGCGCACTCGTGTGCTGTTAGATGCTTGTGCCGCTCTGCCATTCGCACAACACTTTCAAAGTCAAGCATGTCGAAAAGATGCATGTTCAGAGTCGTAATCTGCTGAATTGCAGACTCGACCAGAAGACCTGCCGCGTGTTTATCGTCTTTTTTGGTTTCAAAAACCCGGCGCAAAAATTCGCCAAATTGGTCGACCAGGCGGAGGATGAAGTCTTTACGTTGGATCATGGCTGCTCTTCACAATAAAGGATGCACTGTGTCATGCACTTACCGAAAATACACTCACTGCTCGACGCAGTACAGCGGGTATGCCGAGCTTCCGCACACAACAAAAGTTCCCGTAGTACCGCCAGCCCAGTTCTGATAAATCACACCGCCCGGCGCTGCAGTTTGACTTGTTGCCGTCGCATCGCCGAATACCGCCTTGTTGTACCGACGAAACAGAAATAGGTGTGAACAAATCAGTCTATGTCATCTTAGGCTCTCTCATTATTGGCACGCTAATGGGGCTTTTACAGAGATCGTTAGGCGTTCATAGCACCCCCCTTCACTAAATACGTCTGCATTTTACCAATCCCTTTGATCTCAATCTCGCCCCGGCTGACGTATTCTGCGCTATCCCCCAACGCGGTGCGGGTCGTTTCGGTGATGTGGATTTCATTGGGCAACCCCGATGACTCCATGCGGCTCGCGGTGTTGACGGTATCTCCCCAAAGGTCGTAGATAAACTTGTTTTGCCCAATCACTCCGGCGACGACAGGCCCTGTCGCGATACCGATGCGTAAGCGTAGCGGCTCGGTGAGGTCTTTATTGGTATCGTCTAAAATCCGCAACATCCCTTGCGCCATCTCAAAGCAACGCTTCGCATGATCGTCGATTTCTTGCGGAAGTCCCGCAGCGACCATATACGCATCGCCGATAGTTTTAATTTTCTCAAGCCCTAAAACGCTGGCGAGGTTGTCGAAGTGACTAAAGACTCGGTTGAGCATTTGTACAAGACTTGCAGCGTCGAGACGACGCGCTAAACTTGTAAATCCTACGATGTCGGCAAAAAGTACCGTCACGCTATCGAAGTAATCGGCAATCGTGCGCTCCCCCGCAAGCAGGCGGTTCGCGACGCTTTCGGGTAAAACATTTAAGAGCAGCGCCTCTGATTTTTTTTTCTCTTTAGCTAAAAGCTGGCTCTGCTCTTCGATAGTGCGGCTTTGCCAAAACTCCGTGCGTGCATTCCTTTCAAAATAAAAAACAGAGACAAAGCCGCCCATGTTGACAAAACCCATAAACGCCAAACTAAATATAAGCGAAGACATAGGCATGGGGCGGATGTAAAGCGCATACGTTAAAAATTCGGCAAAAATTAAGACTGACGCAAAAAGGGAAAAAAAAGTGCGCAGCCGCAACATGGCAAACGCATAAATCAAAATACACGTCAAAAGACCATACGCATAGTGGTAGTATTCGGCGTCGTCGAAAAGGTGTATAAGCCAGAACGTACAAAGCGAACTAAAGATATTAGAAAAAACAAGCAACCACTGTAGATAGAAAAAAGAACCGAAGCGGGATATAAAAACCGCCGCAATCATGTGCGTCGGAATGATAAAAAAATAAATGAATCTCCAACTGCGCTCGAAGTATTCTGGCAAAAGAAAATAGACGACAATACTCATCATGGCATAGCCAAAGCTTCCAAAGAAAAATCCCGAGCGCGCTTGCCGTGCGGCCTTGAGGTTGTTATCCAAGATAAAACGGTGTTCGGTGGTTCTATTTTCAAAGTGAGGGTACAAAAACCCTTTGAGGCGCATAGGCGAATCGCGGACGACCGTTTCTCCCGGCAAGCGGTTAAACAAAAAGTATGTGAGCGGGGGCGCGGGATAAGTCAGGTGGGGTCACGGTGAAAAAATTTGCCGTCGAATAGCACTGGCATTGAGAAAACTACGAGCAGGCGTTGTCTGCCGATATGCAGGCGTTGCTTGCCGACAGGCAACGAGCCGTTTTGCGAGACTTTTCTAAAAGGAAATGCCGGTGCTCGTGAGTGTTTTTATCGCTCGACAATAGAATGCCTCTCTGTTTTGTAGTGGCATGTTAAAATTCAACAAATATATCACCGTGCTGCTCGTGGCCTGTACCTTAGAGGCGGCGTATGCAGAAGAGGCGGTGGCGGCGAAAATTGCCGTGGTCAAGGGTAAAGTCGCGGCGCTGGGCGGCGTTGTACCCGTTATCGCCGGCGTCAAAGAGGTCGAGGTGGGCGATCAAAGCCTCAGTTATAGCCTGACGGTAAAAAATGAAAGGCAGATGTTTGCCACCGTGAAAAAGCTCGAATCATTCTATAGGGGCAAGAAAATTTTTGGAAAAAAAGCTCCCCGGTTCGTCAAAGACGAGCAGCCTGGGCACGCCGTCATACCGTGGGTTTCACGCGGCTGTAAACCGGGCGAGGCGGGGCCGGTCATTACCATCACGGGCGACCGCCGCGAACTTACGGTTTCAGTGTGGATCCAGGCGAAATGCGATAACCCCCAATAGGGAGCCCTCGCCATGCATTCGATTCGCGAAACTTGTGCATGGCCCGCCATAGAATCTTATCAAGATTTTATGGCGGCGTTTTTACAAATGGGATAAGGTTGCTTATAGAGTTCGCAGTAAATCTGCTATCCCAAATTTCCCGTACGGCTGTTAATTTTATCGAGAAACTCGAAATCGAGATTTAATGTTTCATCGCCGTCGAAATGGTTCTTGAGTTCTACATAGATAATCGCAGGAAAATTTTTGGTATCCGTCAGTTGCGGATGGATGGAATACTCAACCCACCGGCCCTGCTTATTATCGAGCACGAGGTCAGAGTCACGCAAGATCGAGAGATGCTGTGATATTGTGGGCATCGAAAGGCGTAACATGAGCTTGATGTCGTTCACCACGAGTGGGCGGCGCGAGAGCAGAGCAAGAATTCGTAGGCGCTGTTTATCCGATAGCGCCTTGAACATGCGTTCATATTCCCGCAATTGCATACTTAACTAAACAGCGAAATGATTACCGATGTCAAGACGTTACGGAATTTTGAGGGCAAACATTTTTTCATATCTTTAGTTCGCTATTTACCTAAATAACGATTTACAAAATAACCTGAACTCTGAACTCGTCACGCAATTGGAGTATAAAATGACTAATAGATTAACACGTTTATTGAATCAAGGTAATCGGGGTGAGAATCCCAAAGCATCGTTACGCGAATTCTTTTGTTTTATAGGCTACTTGGCAGGGGTCGCCATTATTTTGATGTGGCCCATAGCAGTTTGGCCAACGGAAAAAGCCGTTCAGTCGAATTCACCCGACATAGTTCACTCCGCTACTAAAACTTTAAGCGCAACGCGCGCGCAATCTCCCGAGAAGTTAGAAAAGCTTTTCATAAAAGGCCGTATACAAATGCGTATGATGTCCGGCGGTCGCGATACATTCTGGAGTACTGGAACACAGGACTTCAACATGGTCGATTTTAATTTTAGGCGCCTGCGCCTCGGCGCTGTCTATCAGTTGGATAAAAACTGGGGAATGCAAGTCGATTTACGTCTGGAAAACGCGCTCAATCGACCGTATATCACCACCCAAAAGGGTAACTGTGGAGGGGCTCCCTGTGTTACGGCCGTGGCATTGAAAGAAAGCCGCGGATTATTACAAGAGGCGAATCTCTCTTATGAACAGGGCACTGCGGGATTTAAATTTTCCTTTGGTTTAATTCGGCTGCCATTCAATCGTGAATTTTTTACATCGTCGTCGAATTTGATTGCCCTCGAACGCGCGATGGCTACAAGCGCCATGCACCAGTGGGATACCGGGCTGCGCTTCGACTACTATCCACTCTCTATTTTCGCCGCAGAAAAATATAAATACCATTTGGGTATCTATGGCTCGGTGACGACGGGCCATGGCGGCGGAGGCGATGACGGTTTTGGCCGCCGCTACGATATGCAGCAAACGCAGGGTTCGGCTTCGGCAACGGTCAGCCCGCTGTGGTCTCTGCGCATCGAATACAATGTTTTTGGCGGCCTCGATAAAAAGGGGAAAGCCAAAGGGTGGGTCGAAGGCAACGAAATCTTTCAGCGTGATTTGAAGCTCTCCATAGGCGCAGGCCTTACCGGTACCAATGAGAGAAAGCTCGGGACGCATATTTCGACCGAGTTTACTCCGGTAAGCTCGGCAATATCCCTATCGACGGGTTCGGGTTCTGGAAAATGCATTTCACCCATGGCCGGGCAAACCTGCAGTCTCTTGGCGCAGACATATGATATGACCTTAGCATATAGAGGTATTTACTTCAATGCATCTTATCAGTTTTATGGCGGCTTGTCCGGAAACAATGTAACCGGCTACACCTTTACGACAGGCTATAGTATACCGCTCTACGCTGAGGCGACGCTCATGCCGCTCTTGCGCTATGATTTCATGAAGGGAAATTTAGCCGCGCCCAATAGCAGCGGTCTCGCGAGCGACCCGGCTAATCAGTTTCAAGTCGCTTGGGCAGGCCTCAATCTCTTTCACAGCGAGCATAACCTGAAATTTCAATTATTCTACAATATCATGGCAAATAATTATAAAGGCTACGATGCCGCAAAGAACCCGCTCGGAGGGTATGCTCAAAACCTTATTATTTTTCAGGCACAGTTGAATTTCAAAACGGGCGTGGGTATATGAACAATCTGAAATACAGCAGAACACAAGCATCAAAGGGGACTCAACGACGCAACATTATATCTATATTTCGTGATTTAGCGAAATATCACTTTACATTTCCTTTCAAAATGAGCCCGTGGTTTATGAGATCAATCCGCCTATTGCTAATACTTCTCATCGTGACCGCTTGCCGAGAAAGTAAGCCATACTTGAAAATTTCGGGTTCAGATACTATGGTACAGCTCGGACAAATACTATCCAAAGTCTACTCGGAAGCAAACCCCGACGAAAAAGTATCGATTCAGGGCGGTGGTTCGGGCACCGGTATCGCGGCGCTCCTCAACGGTTCAACGGACATTGCCAGCGCCTCGCGCGAGATGAAACCCAAGGAATGGGACCAGGCAAAGGCCAAGAACCTCGACATCAAAGAATATGTCATGGCACTCGATGCACTCGCGGTGGTGGTGCATCCGTCCAACAAGGTTTCAAAGCTCACGATCAAACAACTCAGCGATATCTATGCAGGAAAAGTCACTAACTGGAAAGAAGTGGGCGGCGACGACAGGGAGATCCTCGTGATTTCGCGGGAAAACAATTCGGGCACGCATGTCTATTTTAAAGAACATGTATTGCGCCAGGGCAAAGAAGCGAAGAAAGACGACGCGAACCCAGATCCTTTGGCAAAGCTCGAATTTGGCAGCAAGGTAACATACGGCGTTTCGTCGCAGGCAATCGCCGACCAGGTGAAAACAAACCCTGCAGCGATCGGCTACTTTGGCATGGGATGGATCACGAAGGATACCAAGGCAGTTGAAGTGAGTAAGGATGGTAAAGCATTCTTCGCACCGACGGCCGAGAATACTTCAAACAAGAAATATCCTATCGCGCGCGGATTACAGATGTATCTGAGCACCGCATCGGGCGAGAAAGGCCAAAAGTTCATCGACTTTGTCATGAGCCCTGCCGGACAAAAAGTTGTGAAAAGCCAGGATTTCGTTCCGGTAAAGTGACCGATGTACGCAAGGTCAAAATACCCGGCGGTGACTATTAGGTATGGAAAAGCGTAGTCGCATCGCTGAGTACCTCATCGAGAAAGGGTTAATCCGCCTATCGGGCTATGCGGCAGTCGTCGTCCTACTCTTAATCCTGCTTTTTATCTTACGCGAAAGCCTGCCATTTTTCGGCGTCTACAGCGCGGCGGATTTCCTCTTTAAAACAGACTGGTACCCACTTTCAGACAGGTATGGAATGCTGCCACTCTTAACCGGCAGCATCATGGTCACGATACTCTCTCTCGTCGTCGCCGTACCGATGGCGATAGGCACCGCTATTTTTCTCTCTGAACTCGCACCGCTAAGGCTGCGCAGCATCTTCAAAGTACTGCTCGAAATTCTCGCCTCAATCCCTTCTGTCGTCTTCGGATTTCTCGGTATTATCTTTCTGGGTCCGTGGGTGCAAAAAACCTTCGGCCTGCAAACGGGCCTCAATGCTTTCTCTGCGGGAATTTTGCTCGCGTTCATGGCGCTGCCGACGATTGCCAGCGTCGCCGATGAAGCGATGCAGGCGGTGCCGAAGAGTCTCAGGGAAGCCTCGCTCGCCTTAGGTGCGAGCCGTATACAAACAATTTTCCGCATTACTTTTCCCGCCGCCTCGTCGGGTGTCATCGCCGGGGTCATGCTCGGTATCGGCAGGGCGATCGGAGAAACGATGACGGTGATGATGGTCGCGGGCGGCTCGGCGCAACTGAGCCTCAACCCCATGGCACCGGTGCGCACGATGACGGGCACCATTGCCGCCGAAATGGGCGAAGTCGTCATGGGTGACAACCATTACCGCGCGCTCTTTATGATCGGCCTTCTGCTATTTATTATCACGCTCGGCGTGAACACGCTTTCGAGCATCATTATCGAGCGCATTCGACGGAGGCAAGGTTCATGATGGCCCGAAAATACCGCATTTTCGACAGCATCGCCTATGCCTTCGTCTATGGTATGACGGCACTCGCATTATTGCCGGTAGTCGGTTTCCTCGTCTATGTCACCGTCAAAGGTATCGGCCGCATCAACTGGGATTTTCTCTTTACCGCATCCTCTTCCATGGAATCGGGCGGCATCTTCGCCCCACTTTTCGGCACGCTGCTCTTAACCGTGGCTTCACTCGTATTCGCGGTGCCTATCTCGCTTCTTGCAGCGGTTTATCTTTCTGAATACGGGCGCAAAGACCGCTGGTTTCGCATTATCGAGCTCACCATTGTCAATCTTGCGGGAGTGCCTTCGGTGGTATATGGCCTCTTTGGCCTCGGCTTATTCGTGATTTTCTTTGGCCTCGGTAAATCGATCCTTGCCGGCGCACTCACGATGGCCTGCATGTCACTGCCGCTCTTGGTGACGGTTTTTTATCAGGCCCTCAAAGCCGTACCTATCACGCTGCGCGAAGCCTCACTATCACTAGGCGCCTCAAAGCTTGCGACAACTTTCAAGATTGTCGTACCGACGGCGCTGCCCGGCATTTTTACCGGCGTCATTCTCGCCACGGCACGCATTGCCGGTGAAACCGCGCCGGTACTTTTTACGGTCGCGGCGTATTATATGCCAAGCCTGCCGCAAAGCCTGAGCGACCAATCGATGCTGCTTTCATACCATCTCTATGCCATCAGCACGCAGAACACGGGCGTCAAAGACGAGCAAAAATTCGCCGTTACGCTGGTGCTCGTGCTGCTCGTGCTCGTTGTCAATGTGCTGGCGATCGGGCTGAGATCGCGCGCGCGCAAAAAAATCGGCCATTTAGGATAATATATGGAAACAACTGCAATAGATGCTCCTGCAACACCGATTCTGAAACTGGAAAACGTCAACCTGCACTATGGCGACAACCATGTCTTGAAAAGCATCAACATGGATATCGCTGCGAACTCGATCACTGCGTTTATCGGTCCTTCGGGATGCGGTAAATCGTCGCTGCTACGCTGCCTCAACCGCATGAACGATCTCATCGACATTACCAAAACCGAAGGCAAGATTCTTTTCAACGATAACATCGACATCAATGAACGCCGCCTCGACGTCACACAGCTGCGGCGCAAAATCGGTATGGTTTTCCAAAAACCGAACCCATTCCCCAAATCGATCTATGAAAATATCGCGTATGGCATCCGCATCGCGCAGGCCGCGCCCAAGTCAGAAGTCGACGGCCGTGTCGAAGAGGCGCTAAAGAAGGTCGGCCTCTGGACAGAAGTGTCAGATCGCCTCAAAAATTCGGGCATGGCATTGTCGGGCGGGCAGGCCCAGCGCCTCTGCATCGCGCGCACGATTGCAACGAAACCCGATATCATTCTCATGGACGAACCGACGAGCGCGCTTGACCCGATCAGCACGCAGACGATCGAAGAGCTGACGCTCGAACTCAAGGAAAACTACACAGTAGTCATCGTCACGCACAACATGCAGCAGGCTGCGCGGATTTCAGACACGACCGCGTTCTTCTACCTGGGCGACCTCATCGAATACAGCCCGACAAAACTCATGTTTACGCGGCCGCAGCAAAAAAGAACGGAAGATTATATAACCGGGAGGTTCGGTTAAGGAGCACTATGTTAATCATTGAAAAAGCCCTCAGAGAACTACGCGAAAATTTAAGCTCGATGACCGAAGTCGTGCTCGACATGATCGAGCTCGTTAAAAACTCTCTCGATCAGGAAAAGATCAACGAGCTTGAAATAGTTTTCAAGCAGGATAAACATTTAGACCAGATCGAGAAAGCACTCGACCGGCAATGCATGGAGCTGCTCGCACTCATCAATCCGCATGCTTCGGATCTGCGCTTCGTATTTTCAGTGATCAAGGTCAATGTCGATCTCGAACGTATGGGCGACGAATGTAAAAATGTCGCACGCGAGATGAAGGGTTACAACGACAAGGTGCCCCCTGAAATGAAAAAGCTCGCAGAAATGGTTTATGCCACCGCGCAAAAAACATTCCGTGCGCTTGCGACCGACGACTCGAAGCTTGCAAAAGAAATCATTCTCGAAGACGATGCCATCGACACGCTCGAATACAATATCCTGCAAAAATACCCGCAGATCGGTACGTCGTTTACAGCTAAAGCACTCGAACGCATCGCCGACCACGCAACCAACGTCGCTGAGAGCATCATCTACTCGGTCGAAGGTATCGACGTGCGCCACAAGAATACCATCCGCCAGCGCTTGGGAAAGTAGAATTTTGGTTATTGACGATACAGACTGCGCCAACTGCACGAGTTCGGGTAGCATCGTCTCTGCCGTCAATTTGTAATGTTCCATGAGCGCCGTGCCAGAGCGGAGGGGAGTTAAACAAAAAGAGAGCCTATTTGCCAAACCGCCATCGCCATAAGGTAAGCTATCGCCGTGAAGACAACGAAAACCGTCACGGCCCAGCGCGTACTCCTTAGCTCGCGGCGAATCGCGGCCAGGGTACTCATGCACTGCGCACATAACGCAAAGAAAACCATCACCGTCACGGCCAAAAGAACGCTATAAAGCGGCGTGCCATCCGGTTTTTTCTCGTTGGAAAGTTTCTTACTCAAAGCCTCTGGTTCAGCGTCGGTGTCGACAACGCTATAAATAATCCCCAGCGTCGAAATAAAAACTTCGCGCGCGGGAAAAGCCGCCAAAATCGCAACCGATATCTTCCAATCGAAACCCAACGGCTGGAAAATCGGTTGTACCCAACGTCCAAAGCGTCCTAAAAAACTATCGCGTAGATGGGCGGCGCGCAGAGAACTTTCTAACTCTGCCTTGAGTTTCTGCTTTTGCTCAGCAACCTTTAGCTCTGCGGCAAGAGTGCGCACACTTTTTATATCCAGCTTTTGCGTTTGCGCAAACTGGGTATACGCCGTTTCGGATGTCTTTTCTGAATGAGGGAAATAGGCAAGCGCCCAAATCGTAATCGAGAGAGCGAAAATAATTCCCGCGACGCCGCGCAAGAAATCCATCGCTGCATCGTATACCCGCCGCCGCACGTTGGGCCAATGGGGAAAGCGGTACTCGGGAAGCTCCAAAATAAAAGGACTTCGCCCCGATTTGAGAACCTTGTGGTTCAAAAGCCATGCCAACGGCATCGCAACAACGATGCCCACCAAGTGCATACCAAAAAGCGTCGCCGCAGCCCAAAGAGCGCCATAGCGCGGTTCGATAAAAGAACCGATAAAAAGAATGTAAACGGGTAACCTGGCCGAACACGACATGAGAGGGGTGATAAGTATCGTCGCCATGCGCGTGCGGTCAGAGGGCATGACGCGCAAGTTATCAGTCACAAAAAGATCGACGGTCGTGACACCGCGCTCTTTCAGTTTGAGCAGGTATTCATGCCATGCACCAGCGCTTTCACCCTCCGAACCAAACATCGCATAACCCAGAATTTGCCTGTCTCCATTGG
>CAUJII010000121.1 GCA_963205035.1 Spirochaetota bacterium | reverse complement strand
TCTGAGCGCGTTGCGAGCGAGAATGTGGCCGGTGTAGTGCTCTTAGCAGGAAACAATATCGCCGCCCCGAACAGAGTTCTTCAAAGTAATGATCTTCGGTTGCGCAATGCGAGTACAGAATATAAAGGTATCATGCAGTTCGCGCGCGATAACGAAGCAGCGCAAGAAAAGGCGGTGCAGGGCAGTGATTCGCGATTGAATGCTGCGAGCGAAACGGCGTTGGGTATTGTGCGTCTTGCACGCGATGGCGAATCGCTGGCGCATTCGGTTGTGCAAGCAAACGATAAACGATTAAAACCTGCAACGCAAGATAGCTTAGGTATCGTGCAGCTCGCTAAAGACGGCGAGGCAAAAGCGAATGTCGCATTGCAAGCAAACGATTCACGGCTCAAGATAGCGACAGAGCAGAATGCAGGCATTATTTATTTGGCGCGTGATAAAGAAGAAAGCGCCGGCAAGGTAGTCCAGTCGAACGATTCAAGACTCAAACAGGCAAGCCTTAACCAACCCGGTGTTGTGCAATTTGCATCGCATTCAGAAAGCGCGCCCAATAAAGCTCTCGCGTCGGACGATCCTCGGTTGCAAGAAGCGAGCGAAGAAAAGAAAGGCCGTGTGCAGTTTGCGAAAAAAAATGAAGCCGCAGATTTCAAAGCAGTGCAAGCGAGCGATCCAAGACTTCACAGCGCAACGCGAGAGAATAGGGGGGTTGTGCAATTCGCGCGCGACGGCGTTTCGATCGAAGGCTACGCAGTCGAAGCTACAGACAAGAGACTACTCGATGCGCGTGCCCCGAAACCGCACGTTCACGAAGAATATGCACTCAAAGAACATAGTCTTTCGTCGCATTCGGGCACCTTGCATATTCAATCGAACACAAAAACTGCGCTTCCCGATGGGTTTGCAGTCGTGAGCGATTCGAATGCGCCTCTTGACATCCTGAACACACAGGGGGTTGCAGGTGTTTTCTCTGGTGGAATTATAGCGAGCGCAGAAGAAACGGCAAGCTACCACATCTCTCGTTCGGGGAATGCTCTCCACGCCGCATCGCGCGATGCCGCAGCGGGTGTCTTTGTCTCTGCAACGGATTATGCTGTAAAAATTCCGGCCTCTACAAACGGAGTGACATCGTCTCAGAAAGCTCTGCATGCACAGGGACACGTTCTCATCGAAGGACAAGTGAGCATCAAAGGCAAGGGCGCTCTTTCAGTTACGCTTTCAAAAAGCAGCAACGAAACTTTCGTCGAAGGGGATTTACTCTCGATAGAAAATGGTTTGGTTTCTAAAATGCGGAGCGTAGGGCAATACTGCGTGGGGGTTTTTGTGAAAGAGTCCGCCGTGCAGCTTGAACCTTCAGGGGATGGCGTGCGCGTTGCTGTCGCAGGCGTTGTCTCTTTGCGTGTGTACGGTGCAGTCAAAGCCGGGGACGCGTTGGCTCTGAATCCATCGCAGGCGGGGACATGCCGCGTTGTGCAAAATCAAGATCGAGCCGTTGCCGTCGCTCTTGAAGGCAATAGCAACGACCGCGAAAAAATAGTGCAAAGCATTCTTGTCCGGTGACACACGAAGAGCTCACAAACCATCCGCTTACAGATGAGCTGTCGCGTTGTGCAAGACTATTTCACCGGTGGCGCTGGTCTTTGTCGAGCAGCAGCAACTATTCGGCGCTTCTTCCAAGTGGAGAAATTATTGTGTCTCGCTCAGGCGTAGATAAAGAAAAAATGAGCTCCGCCGAATTCTTGCTTGTCGATACTCTGGGAAAACCGTGCGCCGGTTTTGAAGCAATGCGTCCTTCGGCAGAAACCGAACTGCATTGCCACGCATACCGCCATGCGCAAAAAAACAAAATTGAAATCCAATCCGTCCTCCATACGCATTCGCCCTATTCGGTGTATTTCTCAAGGAAGCACAAGAGCGAAGGCAAGGTGGTTTTTGAAGGCTTTGAGATGCAGAAGATTTTTCAGGGCGTCACAACCCATACAAGCCGTGTTGAGATTCCGATTTTCGCAAACAGTCAAGACATGAAAGACATTACTTGTGCGTTCGATAGTTATTTACAAGCTAACCCGTGGCCTGTGGGCTATCTCATCGAGGGGCATGGCGTCTACACATGGGGTGGCTCTGTCACCCATGCGAAGCAATGCCTTGAAGCGTTAGAGTATTTGATGGAAATAAAATTTATGGAGAATAAATAAATGCAAACAAGTTTAACAATCTGTGTCGAAGACAATCCGCAAGCGAAAGAAGTTTTGACCGATTTTCAAAAAATTGCGGAGCTACTAAAAAGCTTAGGCATCGGGTTCGAGCGCTGGGAAACAGAAGCGCCGCTCAGCGATACAGCGAGTCCCGCCGAAGTTCAAGCGGCGTACAAATCTTCAATCGACCGTATTATGCAACAAGGATATAAGGCTTTCGACGTTGTTTCAATACACCCGAGTTCGCCCAATATAGAAGAAGCACGCAAGAAGTTTTTGGGCGAGCATATCCATACAGAAGACGAAGTGCGTTTTTTTGTCGATGGTTCGGGAATGTTTTACGTGCACGCTGTGGGTAAGGTATTTATGCTCTTATGCACGAAGGGTGATTTCATCAACTTGCCCGCAGGTACAACGCATTGGTTTGACATGGGGCCCAAACCCTTCTTCAAGGCGATCCGTGTTTTCAATAACCCCGAAGGGTGGGTCGGCAAATTTACCGGCAGCGATATTTCAGACAAGTTTCCAAAATACGAATAAGTGGTGCCTAAAGTAATTCTTCTGGATATCGAAGGCACAACGTCTTCGATTTCTTTTGTGCACCGGGTGCTTTTCCCTTTGGCTTTGTCTCGTTTAAGGAATTATTTGTCTGAGCACAAAGAAGATGCAGAACTAAAGAGAGAACTCGGCCGCCTGTGGGATCGAACGCAGCACGGGGTAAATACCACAGAGGGCATGGCGCGGACGCTTGCACCTCTTCTCGAAAAATATATTCAAGACGATGTGAAAGACACCACACTCAAATGGGTGCAGGGAAAAATCTGGAAAGAGGCGTTCGAGAAGCAAGAAGTTTTTGGCCATGTGTATAGCGACGTGCCTCAAGCGTTTGCAGCGTGGAAGAAGAGGGGGCTTGCACTTTATATTTATAGCTCGGGTTCTGTCGAGGCGCAAGAGCTCATGTTTCGCCATAGCGAGGCGGGCAACCTTGCGAATTATTTGAGCGGCTATTTTGACACAACGACCGGGCATAAGCGAGAGAAGGCCTCTTATGAAAAAATTGCCGCAGCGGTCGGAGAAAAAGCCAACGCGATTTTATTTTTGTCCGACGTAAAAGAAGAACTCGAAGCGGCGGCGGCGGCAGGAATGCAGGTTTGTTTGTTGCTACGCGAAGGCGTCTCTTCCTCGGGTTATGAAGGCGCGGCAGCAAAAGATTTTTCGGAAGTCAGTTTGCTTTTTGATCTTTAGAGTTTATACCGAGCCTACACGGCGCGCCCTTTTCAAACACAGAATAGAGTTGTCTCTATTACTCCGTTGCAAATTTGAGTCTATGGCAACCCCGTTTATCATCACCATCGATCAAGGAACTACCGGCTCGCGCGTCTTCCTGATTTCTGCAAAGGGCGAAGTTTTGTCGAGCGCATACGAAGAGTTTCCGCAGTATTTCCCGCGTCCGGGTTGGGTTGAACACAACGCCGATGAAATTTGGGCGAGTATCGAAAGACTTCTCGCCCGTGCGGTCGAAGCTTCGGGGCTTAAAATTTCAGACGCTGCGGCAATCGGCATCACGAACCAGAGAGAGACGACAGTTGTCTGGGATAAAAAAACCGGTACGCCGATCCATCCGGCGATTGTGTGGCAGTGTCGGCGCACGGCGGCTTATTGCGATGCACTCAAGAAAGAAGGTAAGGCGGATTTATTCCGTTCCAAGACGGGCCTTGTTCTCGATGCGTATTTTTCTGGAACCAAAATAAAATATATTTTAGATAATGTATCGAATGCGCGCACACGGGCAGAGAACGGCGAATTGCTTTTTGGCACAATCGATAGTTTTCTTTTGAATCGCCTGACCGGAGAACACAAGACGGACTACACCAACGCTTCGCGAACTCTTCTTTTTAATATCCACGATAAAACATGGGACAAAGAACTCTGCAAAATTCTCGCAGTGCCTGAGAATATGCTGCCTCAAGTGCAGGCGAGCAGCAGCCTCTTCGGAAAAACACGCGGACTCAAATCTTTGCCCGACGGCATTCCTGTGCATTCGCTCATCGGCGACCAACAGTCGGCACTTTATGGCCAACTTTGCCACAAACCCGGCGAGGCAAAAAACACATACGGCACGGGCTGCTTCGTGGTGATGAATTTAGGCGATAAGTTTTTACAGAGCAAGAATGGCCTCATCACGACGCTTGCATGCGACGCGATGGGTAAGCCGGTGTATGCGCTGGAAGGGTCGATTTTTATTGGCGGCGCCGTCGTCCAGTGGCTACGCGACAAAATGCAGTTTTTCGATAACTCCGAAAAATCGGAGTCTTTGGCGAAAGCGGTTTCTGACGAATCCGAAGTCGTCTTTGTTCCAGCATTCGCTGGCTTAGGTGCACCCTATTGGGATCAAGATGCACGCGGCGCGATCCTTGGCCTTACGCGGGATACGACCGCAGCTCAAATTACGCAAGCGGCTCTAAAAGCGATAGCACTCCAATCTCTCGATGTCATCAATGCAATGAAGATAGATAGCGGATTGCAATTACCCACGCTCAAAGTTGACGGTGGCGCGACGAACAACCGCTACCTCATGGAATTCCAAGCGGGAGTTTTGGGTTCTTCTGTTGTTGTGCCGCGAAATAGTGAAACCACAGTCTTAGGCGCTGCGTACCTTGCAGGACTTTCCGCTGGAGTGTGGTCGTCGCCAGACGAGCTTCAAAGTCTAAATCCCCCGGCTGCAACATATCACGCAGTCATGAGCGATGCCGAGCGGGAGCGCGAACTTAAACTTTGGAAAGATGCGGTAGGTAGAGTGTTGACGCGCTAAAGCGCTTTAAGAATATCAAGTGCGTGCGTTTTTACCGAAACTTTTTCAAAAACGTGCGTAATTTTTCCGGTCGTGTCGATGACGAACGTGCTGCGTAAAATGCCCATGTATTTTCGTCCATACATCGACTTTTCAGCCCAGACGCCGAAGGCTTCGGTGATTTTTCCCGTGTCATCATAGAGTAGGGGAAAAGGTAAGTTTTGTTTTTCTCGGAATTTCTGATGGGATTTCTCGTTGTCACGCGAACAACCGACTACGCTGAGACCCGCTTTCTTTAATGCTGCGCTATTGTCTCGAAAGCAGAGCGCCTCGGTTGTGCAACCGGGCGTGTTGTCCTTGGGATAGAAATAAAGAATGAGCGGGCTTTTTTTGTAAAGCTCGCTCAGTCTAATCTTTGTGGGAGATCCATCGCCTACGAGAATTCCCGTAAGCGATGCCGGAACTTTTTTCCCAACAGCAAGCATTAACCGAGCTTGTGTAAAATACCTTTTTCTTCAAGGTAGCGGTAGAAGCTGGTGCGATTTTTGGGTTTATACTTTGCGCCGCTATCTTTTTTCCATGCGCGGCATGCGTCTTGCATTTTTGCAACGTTCTCTTTAACGGAGCCTTTTTTGAAGTGCTTGAGTACTGTTACCATTTCGTGTTCTTGTTCACACGCTACTAGATGTTTGTCTGCCATATAAAATCCTCCTAAACGATTCGCAGAGCCTCTATTTCAGAGAGGGCGTGTCAATTATTTTGTAGAAATGTTGACATGGCAGGCGAAACATTTTTCATCAGCCATGAAAAAAATTCTTCTTCTCGTTAGTGCTACGTTCGTTTTCTACTGTTCTCCCAAAGTCGATTACGATGCACTCCGTAACCGCGCAAAGTCTACATTTGGCACACTGCCTGAAAAGATGCCGGGGAGTGAAAACGATACACCGGAGCTCATTGCACTGGGCAATAAACTCTACCACGAAAAACGACTTTCAGTCAACGACACGCAGTCTTGCGCAAGCTGCCATATTTTAGACAATAAAAAAGGTGGCGTAGACAACCAGAAATTCAGCCCCGGTGCAAAAGCGGGCACTATCGGTGGGCGTAATTCTCCCACGGTGCTGAACGCAGGTTTTCATGTCGCTCAATTCTGGGATGGACGTGCTGCGACACTCGCAGAGCAAGCAAAAGGGCCCATCTTGAATCCCGTCGAAATGGGAATGCCTTCGGAGAAAGCGGTTGTTGATAAAATTTCAAAAATCCAGGAATATAAAGAGCAATTTGCAAAGGCCTATCCGAAACAAAAAAATGCGATTACTTACCAAAATATTGCCGATGCCATCGCCGCGTTTGAGAGAACGCTCGTGACGCACGACCGCTTCGATGATTTTGTGAAAGGCGATAATAACGCCCTTACGAAGGAAGAACTCAAAGGCTTGCAAACTTTCATGGATCAGGGCTGTATCGCCTGTCACATGGGTCCTCTCTTTGGCGGCACGAGCTACCAAAAAATGGGAGCGGTGCGCCCTTATGAAAACACAAAGGATGCTGGGCGGTTTGATGTCACAAAAAAAGACCAAGACAAATTTTTCTTCAAGGTACCTTCATTGCGTAACGTAGCGCTGACTGCTCCCTATTTTCACGATGGCGGCGCATCGACGCTGGGCGATGCGGTAACTAAAATGGCATCCCACCAGTTAGGTAAAGATTTGCCCAAGAAAGATGTCGATGCCATCGTCGTCTTTTTGAAGTCACTCACCGATAAAAAGAGACTTTAAGCAAATAAGACCCCTCTCAAAGAAAGCGCCATAGATGCCGATAATCGTCTATGGCACGTCCGCATTCTCAGAGGGGAGTTTTTCGCGTTTACACTCGTCTGAGCGAGGGGTTGGCGCAACTGCTCTTTTATGCCGCGCTCGTACTTGCTGCAAACGCCTTGTTTGCGCAAGCACAACCGGCTGTTGAAGCGCAATACCAAGATGCGCTCACTCTTTTCGAGAAACGCGATCTTAAATCCATCCAAGGTGCTATCAATCTATTGGAAAAAAATATTGATTTGAATGCCGAACATTTAGAAACGCAAGCGCTCATCAGTTTTGTCTATGCGCACGAAGCGAATATTCTTTCTCAATTAGGGCAAAGTTCGACGGAGTATTTGAACTCCGCAAACGCATTTGCGCAAAACGTTCTCTTGAGAGATCCCAAAAACAAGTTCGCAATCAAGACGACGATTTACCTTCTGATGATCGGCGGCAAGAACAGCGATGCGGCAAAACTTTTGTCGTCAGAAATGAATGAGAAAGAAACCGATGCTGACTTATGGTATTTCCAGGCCGCTTTGACGGACGGCGATAAATCTCTTCAGTCCTTGGCGCGCGCCTTGGAGTTAAAACCCGACCACGTCTGGATTTATTCGGACATGGCGTTTCGTGCGCTGAGACTCAATAATTTATCGGTCGCCGAAAAGTGGATTTCCGCCTTAGAAACGCGCTCGCCCAATACAGCCGACGCGCTTATGCTCCGTGCGATTTTCTCAGCACAAAAGAAAGATATCACAGCCGCAAGTTCGTATTGGTCTTCTTTTGAGAGCAAGGCAGCCGGCTTGCCAGTGATCGAGAGTTTGAAGGCGTATCGAACAAAATAGTGAATCTTAGCCAGGGATTTAAATCCCTGGCTAAGGAATTGCGCTATTCGATAGGCAGGAGGTTACGAGAAAAAGGCTCCATCGCAAAAATATTCTTTAAGAGATAAGTAATCCCACAGGTATCTAATTCTCGTCGAGCGATCCATTGTCGGCGGACTGTTTCATTATCAAGCGGCACAAAATTTGTCGCGCATTCTTTTTTCGAGACTATTGTACGTACAAGAAATTCCGAAGTGGAGTAGGGTAGGGGGCGCCAACGCAAATCGAGATAGAGATGTGCGAGTTCATGCCGCAGAAGTATTTCATCTTCTTTGCGCAAGACAATGCGCAAGCGGCGTCTATCGAGTGCGGAGCGGATTTTGTTTCCGTGTGGAATTTCATGGAAATAAGAATTTCCAATACATAATTGGAGTGTGACGGGTAAGCGAACATTCCCCCAAGTCTGCGAAATTTCGCGCCAAAGATTCTTTGCAAGAAAAGACTTCTCCGCTTTCTTGCAATGCGCAGCAAGCGACGGAGTGACGATAAGACTAAATATCGAAACGGTTGCGAGTTTCACAATTCGGGCAAACAATCACAACCTCCCCTTTGACACGCGAGTTGCCTCCTTTATCGACGAGCTTCCCGACGGCGGTAAACTGGAAATCTAGCCCATCGGGATTATAGTTTCCTTTGCCATACTTTGCAGTGCCTTCCATAACGAAGCCGCATGCGTGGCATTTTACTTTAAGTCTAATTTTTTCGGCCATTCTATTCTCTACTTGTTGAAAAATATTCTGTAAGGCGAAGCTGCCATTTCGTCGAGTTTTTCATTTGCGAATTTTGTATAATCCAAGAGGGTCAAGTACAATCCTTCTTCGTGCAACAGACGCGCACTAAAACTGTTGCTTTCGTACGCGACACTCTGTTCTAATTTTTTCATGCTCGCGCGAATTTTCGGCAGGTTTCGATTCAAGTCGTAAACCAGATAGTCGCTAATGTCGTTGAGGCGAGAAAGCATAACGTAAAGATCTTGGCTTGTGGTATTGATAACACCGAAAAAATCTTGCATCATATTTGCGGTCTGATGCACCATGCGCCGTGCAATATGGCGCTGCGCGTAAGGGATGTTTCTCACTTCGGTAATCGCCTTTTTCAGATCTTGCAGGCGCCTCTCAAGAAGGCTCATCTTTACGCCGTCTTTTTTTATGATGTCGTAGTATTGTTGAAACAAGATAGACGAATTGATTATTTTTTCGAGCGGCATCGCCCGTGATTTCAAAGTATAAAAATCATGTCCCGAATCGGGTATGACTTCAATGTTGATGAACTTGCTCCCAAAATAACCCCACGAACTCAGCGAAGCGCGGCTCCCTATTTGTGGAATACGAAAGTCGTCTCGAATCTTCGCCGTGACGCGGTGTCCTTCAGTGCTGGATTTCAGTGCAATGACTTCGCCAATTTCAAGCGCACCTTGGTAACGAATTTTCGTTCCGGGACGAATATCTTCGACGAAAGGAGCTGAGAATGTCATCTGATAATAATCGAACGATTTAACGAAAGTCTTTGTGCCGAAGTAGCCCAACAGCAAAACAAAAAACATGAGGACGATAAATCCTATTGCAACAGTCATTCGGTTTGTCGGATCAATCGACTCCCAAAAAGAGAGCCATTCAACGGCGGTTGTTTCTTCTTTTCTTGTCTTGTTTGGCATACTCTTTCAAAATTTCTTGCGCGTCTTTTGCAACTTGAGAACCAGTTCTACCTCTTTCGTATGCGAGCAATAGAATTTTCATTTTTGTTGGAATGTACTCCACAAAATAGAGAGCAGCACCAAACGGCCTCTGTCCGCTTTCGTTTGTTCCAGTCTTCCCGAGAATGAAAGAAAAGTCTCTTGATGTCCTCAATTCGTCGCACGCTTCTTTGAATGTGCCTTGGCAAATGTGTTCTAAGTTTTGAGTGACACGGCTTGCGTATGGATTTCCTCTTTTAGATTCTTCAATCAGCGCAGCATACATTTTCAAAATTTGCGCCGGCGGCAAGCCGCTCTTCAAATCAAATCCATACGCATTTTCGCTCTTGAGCATGGGAATATTCTTCGGCCATTGAAAATGTAGAGATAGCCAATCTTGATACGTCCTCAAATTCTGAGCGACAAAAACATTTGCGAAATAAAAATTACAACTATGAATGAGCGCCTGTTCTAAGTCGACTGCGCCGTGTCCAGCCGGCGTCCAACAGCGGCGCGGATCTTTCTTGTTGTGGTTGATTGGACAAAAAATCTTGTTATGGGGGTCGGCTCCATTCTCTAAAAGATACCATGCTGCAAAGGGTTTTAAGAGCGACCCCATGGGAGCTAAGGCTTTGCTGTTTTTTGCATCGAGAATGCGAAATGCACCTTCGTTGTATTCGGTAAGTAAATACGACATCTTTTCTTTAGAGAAAAGCGGCGGGCAAAAAAGCAACAAAAGAGTAAGAATTAAATTCAGATTTACGGCGGCTCTAAAATTATATTCCATTCGCTTGAACAATGGTTGAAACGGCGGTCACTGTGAAAAGAGAAGAGATGACTCTGCGCATCAATGAAATCTTTTACAGCATTCAGGGAGAGGGGACGTACGCTCTTTATCCCTGCGTATTTATTCGACTAACTGGTTGCAATTTGCGCTGCTCTTGGTGCGATACGACTTACTCTTTCCATGAAGGCGAGCACCGCACGCTAAAAAATATTCAGAACGAAATTGCAACATACCCGACGCGTTGGGTTGAGATTACCGGAGGCGAGCCGCTTTTGCAACGCAATGTTTATGAACTTTTCGATTTGCTGCACGAACTCGAAAAATGCGTGCTCCTCGAAACTTCGGGCTCGATTCTCCTGGATAAGGTCCCGTCTTTTGTGCACATTGTCCTCGACATGAAGGCGCCAGGGTCGGGAGAGAGCGAAAAAAATCGCTACGAGAATTTGAAGCTGCTTAAGCCGACAGACGATCTGAAAATCGTGGTAAAGAATAAAGAGGATTTCAACTTTGCCGTTTCACTTATAGAAGAACATAGCTTGATGGATTCTCTCGATAAACCGGCCATTGTGCAGCCGGTCTTTGGCGCGCTCGAACCGCACGAGCTCGGGGAATGGGTGAAGTTTGCGAAAGTCCCGTTGCGCTTAGGCATGCAGTTGCATAAATACATTTACGATCCCAAACAGCGAGCTGTCTAATGATTATTGAAAAAGAATTTGTCTTCGATGCGGCGCACTTCTTGCCATACGTTCCGCAGAATCACAAATGCCGCAGACTTCACGGGCATACATATCGAGTCACGCTCGGTATAGAAGGCGAGGTCGACGAAAAAGGATGGATTATCGATTTTGCGGCAATTAGCGAGGCGATGAAACCGCTCTTTCAAAAAATCGACCACAACCTTCTTAATGCCGTCGAAGATCTCGATAACCCAACGGCAGAAAATATTGCGCGATGGATTTTTGAGAACGGTAAAAAAGTCTTACCGCTCATTGCATTTGTTATAGTGCAAGAGGGCGCAAGTTCACGCGCCGTCTACCCGGGAAGGCAATGAAAAAGAAAGCTGTCATTTTACTCTCTGGCGGTCTTGATTCTGCAACCTGCCTCTATGCTGCGCGTGAACAGGGATTTACTCCCATTGCAATTTCGTTCGATTATGGACAACGCCACCGCACAGAGTTGAACGCAGCGCAAGCGCTTGCAAAAAATATAGGCGCAGAACACCGCATCGTTGCGGTTGACCTGCGTGCGATTGGTGGCTCTGCGCTCACAAGCTCTCTCGAAGTGCCAAAGGGTGGCGCGAGCTTGTCGAATGCAGCAGAGATACCCGTGACGTATGTACCCGTGCGCAACCTTATTTTTCTCTCGCTGGCAACTGCACTTGCAGAAACAGAAGAAGCCTCTGCCATTTTTATTGGAATTAACTCCGTCGACTATTCCGGCTATCCGGATTGCCGCCCGGATTTCATAGAAGCGTTTGCAAAGACCGCCGCGCTCGCATCAAAAATCGGCCGCGAAGGGAGAGCTCCCACAATTTTCACGCCATTGCAAAACTTCTCGAAAGCGGATATTGCAAAAGAGGCGATGCGGTTGGGTGTACCGGTTGCAAAGACTTGGTCTTGCTATGATCCTCAGCAGAATGAAAATCGTTTCGTGCCGTGCGAAGAGTGCGATGCGTGCCTCTTGCGCCGCGAAGGTTTTATGGCTGCTGGGCTCAAGTTATCTAAAGAAGAAATTTTCGGTTCTCCGCAAGAACTTCCATAAAGCGGCTTGCGGGAAATCCCATGACGTTGTAATAGCAACCTTCGATGCGCAAGATGTGCGCCATACCGAATGCATCCTGAACGCCATAACCCCCGGCTTTGTCATAAGGGCTGTCGCTTTGAATGTACTCTTCGATTGTGTCGTCTGCGATCGCACGAAAAGTAACTCGCGTTTCCTCTAAGAACTCCACCTCGTGACCTTGAGGGAAAACGAGCGCAACGGCGGTATAAACCGAATGTTCGTGCCCGGAAAGATTTCTTAGCATGGCGCGTGCATGGTCTGCGTTACGCGGTTTTTCCAAAACGGTGCCATCGAAATAAACGATGGTGTCGGCAGACACAGTAAGATTTCCTTTCTTCGCAACCGCGTTCCCCTTGGCTCGAGCAATCCGCTTTGTCTGCAGTTGGGCGTCGTTATCACGGATTGATTCTTCGTCAATGTTCGCTGGTTCGACAACGCAGGTAAACCCCAACCGCTCTAGAATTTCGCGTCTGCGCGGCGATGCGCTCGCAAGAACAAGCGGAGTTATTTCTATGCCGCTAAAGCGCATGAGTTCTCATTGACACGTCGACCGAGACACCGATTTGACTGCATGCGTTTTTTCATTGCTGCGGGCGTTTCCGGTTTTCTTGCGGTTTTTTTTGGTGCATTCGGTTCTCACATTCTGAAAGCGTCTTTGGGCGAAAAATTCTTTTCGGTTTTTCAAACCGCGAATCAATACCACTTTTGGCACACTCTGGCGCTCTTGGCTGTCTTGCTTCTGCGCGTCTATAAGCCACAAAAACTTTTTACGGCTTCTGCTATTTCCTTTCTTGTGGGATTAATTTTATTTTCTGCTTCTTTATATCTGTATGCAGTCACACAGCAACGAGCCTTTGCACTCTTAGCGCCTTTCGGTGGGGCGTCGTTCATGTTGGGGTGGTTGTTTCTGACATTGGGCAGCATCCGCGCTTTCGGTGGGGTGCATACGTCGGGCAGTGTTTGACGAGCTCAAGGTGGAATAGTTAGTCGCAATACTTAAAGGAGGCAAATGACTAGCGCTGCTAACTACCCGCCAAATTGTGTCTTGGCGCATATATAACTTCCCATAAGGTTTCTTATGTCACATGAGTAACTATTCCAGATTTTGTACGAGTAACTATGCGCTGAACCACATGATTAACTAAGCAAATATTTGCCGTGGAACTTGATTAACTACCCAAGAAGTGACTAACTATTCAGGCTTCTACGCACGCGAATTCAACTAACTATTCGGGAGATTCACGCCTCGCTGACGGCATGCTTCTTAAAAATAAACCATGCCACTAAACACAGCACTCCACCCACCAAGAAAGGAACCGGTAGCCAAACAGCATAAAGAGACGTCGCGAAGACAGGTGCAACAAACCGCGCCAATGCCCCGAGGCCTTGCATGTTGCCCATCGTTTGACCCTGCTCATTTTTTGGCGCGTTGATTGACGCATACGCGTTGAGCGATGGATTGCCAAAACCCAACGCGAGAGCCATGACAAAAAGGAGTACGGCCAAGAGTATGGTTTTGCCCGCCACGCCAAAAATTAAGCCAATATCCCAGTAGCCGATCCACGGGAGAAGCAACATTCCCACGACAGAGCCCAAAAGCCCTGCGCGCACCCAGTATGCCGGCGGCCGCTTCTTTTCAAGGCGCCGATAAACGCCACCTTGTACAATGGCTAACATAAGCCCTTGCAAACCAAAGAAGTAGTA
The DNA here is from genome assembly GCA_963205035.1 of Spirochaetota bacterium. Lineage (GTDB taxonomy): Bacteria > Spirochaetota > Leptospiria > Turneriellales > Turneriellaceae > Turneriella. The sequence goes on along the minus strand of CAUJII010000121.1, from coordinate 10,217 downwards.
TGTATCCTTTAGGTCGAAATTATATTGCTTTTGCAATATCCATGCAAAAAGGACTTCAAAGCTCACAAAACTTAATTGAGATAAGAGTTGTGTCGCATAAGTCGCGCGCTGTCCTATGCGCTTGAAGGAGCTCAATAACTGGCCCAGTCCGATACGTGGTTTCTCGGTATGAATCTTCTCTTCACCAAAGTGATTAAATATAATCATAATTACTGCACCGACGGATAGGAGTAATGGTAAGGCTCCAATCTGCCAAAATGGATTGATAATAATCCCATAAAATGTTTTTATGTGATCAATATTAATCATAAGCCCACCAAGAAATGGCCCCAAGACAAACCCCATACCTATGCAAGCACCTAAGAGCCCCATAGCGCGGGGCCTTTCTTCGACAGTTGTGTTGTCGGCTAAGATGCTCTGCGCAATTGCAATATTTCCGCCGGTAATTCCGCTCAAGACGCGCCCAGCTAAGAATAGCCAATAGGTTCCTGAAAACACCCAAACCACATAGCTTAACACGTTTCCAATCGATGAAATTAGAAAAATGGGCTTTCGTCCATGGAGATCGGAAAGCCTACCCAATATAGGTGCGCTCAGCATCTGTGCCCCTGAATAAACAGCCATTAAGATACCCATATACACTTCAGGCGCCGGCCACGCGAGTTGGGAGTTATGAACAAGCGCGGTTGTCAAATCCCGCACAACGGGGATTAATACGCCAAACCCCAGCATGTCTAAGAAAACCACAAAATAGACTGCAAAAAAGCCTGATTTCTTCACAAAGCAAGTAAAGAAATGCGAGACAGGGGGTCAAAAAAAGTACAAAGATGAAGAACTCGCATCTGGTTTATCCCACGCCCAAAGTTCATTTCTTGCTTGACACTTCATTCTAAATCGAATATTCGATTTAGAATGAAACCTTATTCAAATTTGCGCCTCCTCCTTCTTGCACACCTCCAAATGAAGACTGAATTGAGGATAGATACACGGTACCAACTTATGACTATAACCAATCAGGTTATGGAAATATTGGACACCCCCTACTCGCCCGGTGCCGTCTACCATGAAACAAGAAAATTGCAGCACGAAAAATTGATTGAAATTAATCAGTCTTTTGTAATAACTACTCTCGGAGAGCAGTCTCTCCATAATGAACTGACACAAAGCCCATCCCCAGAAGGACTTGTTCCCCTACTCGTACGGTGCTACGTAATCGCTATATTAACTAATACAGACACAAAGAAAATAGCTGCTAAAAAATTAGCTATAAAAATGATTGATTTCAATCATGTAGACAAGCAAAACGACTCAAAACAAAGCGATGATTTATTAGCGTTGAATTTATGGCGACAAAATGTGAGCGCATTAGTAAAGAAGAGCGTCTCACAATTACTTACTGAAATATAAGCGACAAAACCAGTTCAATACTGCCCCTTGTTGCGACTCAATTATGAGACAAGCCGGAGAGCGCCAAGTTCTTGGTCGTGGATCACTGAGCGGCTCAACGGCACGAGGATTTCTTGGCCTCCGGGGTGTGTTTTCGAGCGGATAAAGATGTTTTGGCTAAAAATCATGACTTCTAAAGGCTGTACAAAGGCCCGCTGTGGGAACCCATTCCGGTCAAAAAAATCGACCTTTAAGATGACTTCCTGTCTGATTTTGCCTTCAAAATAATGTTCGATTTGATCAAAGTTCTTTGGAAAAAGAATCTCGAATTTTTCTGTCTTGCGCTGCCAGCGGCGAATTTTTTGGAACTTGGTTTTTGAGACAAAGATGTCAGGCTCATTTAATAGCAGATGGTTAAAAGCGAGTGCGGTGGCCTGCGCGTCTGCGAGGGCTCGGTGCGCCCTACCCGTCTCAATTTTCAATTCTTTTTTTATCGATTCTAACGAATGCGAATGGCGGTCTGTCCGCAACCTACGCGAGAGCTGCAGGTGGTCGTAATAATTCTTATGCGGCCAAGGTTGCTTTAGACTCGCGAAAGATTCTTTAAGGAAAGCGAGGTCAAACGGTGCGTTGTGAAAAACCCAGCTCCCCTGAGGAAGGAATTCCATGAATGCAGAGATACCTTCGGCGAGAGAGACGGCGTTTTGTGCGAGCTCTTCTGCGCTAATCTGGTGGATCGCCCGCGACTTGGGGTCCATCTTTTTTTGAGGGCGGATAAGAATAGAGAACTCTTGCTCGAGGCCTTCAAGCGAAAAGCCCACAGCACCGATTTCGATAATCTCATGCTTGTAAGGGTTGAGACCGCTTGTTTCCAAATCGATTGCAACGAAACGTAAATCCCGCGCCCACTCGTCCATGCGCCAACTACACCTGCGCCGTTAGGGGGTCGATTGTAAAACAAGTTTGTAGTTATTTTATGGATAATTTGCGAGGGCGGCGGCCGTATGTGAATAAATCCCTTCTTTATTAAAGAAACGATAGACAGAACAAGAAAGGTTAGCCAAAAAATTTGTGGGATTACTCCCCGTTCTATATAAAATTTTGAGGAAACGGATAAATCCCACAGACTCTGGGGAACGGGCTGCAAAACTCGAAGAGGCTGTGTTAAGAGTGGAATTTGGGCGATTTGCAGCCTTTTTGCGTGTCTTTGCTTGTAAGAGCGTGTATTATGGCGTTTTTTCGGCTGCTCTGGGGAAGCCTCTGCGAGGGTTTGCAGAACCGTCCGGCCAAAATAAGCCGCGCCGTTTGCCAGCGTTTCTACAAGACCCGGGGATCCTTTTTTTGGCTGTTGGTTTTTGCGTCCAAAGTCGATAGTTAGATTAGGCGTAATAGGGGCAGGTGTGTTCTGAGATGCGCGCAATTCACCAGAGCCAACGCATAGCGCCAGCGCGAACGCAAGAACTCCTGTGGTATTTCTCCACGCCATTACCCCAAAGCAGGGAAACGAGGCAAAAAGTCAAGAAAAAACGTAAATTTTATTTACAGAACGATTATTTTTTAATCGAATTTTGAGTGCTTTCTATGCTGCAATTTCTTTTGGGGGAATATTGCGAAGAATTTGATGGATGTCGCGTAGGAATGTCGCAAAAACCGTATTTTTATCGATTTGCGCATATTTTTTTTGAAATTCACACACTGCAATGAGGTTCGCGAGCACGACGCGCTTATAGGTTTGGTGCTTGCGCTGCCAGGATTTCACGCGTGCAAAATCCCCCGTCAATATAGCCAAGATTCCTTCATAATAGTCTATGAGATCCCACAAGAGCTCTTCGGAATCCCGCAGGTCTTGACTAGTCGATGCCGACTTGTACATTTTTTCCATGAAACTGAGAATGATTTCCACTTCAGGGAGGCGGATCCGCGTGAACAAAGGGATGGAATACATCTTGCGCCATTCGAGATTGCGCAAGAAGTAGCGGGCTGCAAAAACTGGATTTTGAGAAATCGCGTCGTCTTGCAATGTTTCTACAATGTCCACGGCACGCGCCTTTTCGCCTCTTTCGACTTTTTCCCGCTCGATACGTACCTTCATAAACTCTTCAGGCTTAAAAACAATCAATCGTGAACGGGGGTACTTCCCTTTGATACGCATAATATTTTGCCTTGGAATGCCTTGGTCTGCGATGAAGTAACGCCGCCCGTCGCCAATTGCCGGCAAGACGCTGGGCCAGTACCCCGGGAAATGAAACACGAGCCCTGGGAGCATATCCAACCCGTCATACTCTTGCGGAATACGCATATAGCGGATCTCGCTTTCTTCCCCGTACTCAAATGGAATCTTGACAAACGCATTTTCCATGGGGAAAAAAATAAGGGGCGTGTCTTGCCGCACTTGGATGCGGAAGTCTCCTCCAAGAAAGATGGCGTGCAACATGGGGTGGATTTGGATTTCAACACCGGCACTCATCCAGCTCTGGGGAGTTCCGTTACGAAACGCCAAGAACGTGCCGTTGCGCATGTTGACGCGGAGCATATACCCCCCGGGGGTATCTTGTTCGATGTAGTCATCGTACTTCATTTTGAATCAGAAGAGTTCTCCTCATAATCAGTATCGACATTTGAGGAGGCATAACTTTCGAGTTGGTACTTACGTAATTTGTGCTGCAACGAACCACGCGACACTTTGAGTAAGCGCGCAATTTTATGCTGTGACTTGCCGACTCGGTGGTATGCTTGCCGGATAGCTTCTTGCTCAAATTGCGCGACAACACCGCGAAGCCCCCTGCCCTCTTCTAAAATGGAGTCGACGGAAAGTCCCTCTTCTCTAAGGGCTCGTTTTTTTAAGAAGCCCATATTGGGCAAATCGACGCTCGTTAGTTCGCCATAAAATGCGCGCCAAAAGCCCGTGAGAATATTCAGCTCTGTAGTGTCGCGTTGACTCACAGGCGGCAAGTGCGCCCTACCCTTCTCGAAAAGACGCACAAACGCAGGTAGCAAAATCTCTCGCCTCACAAGCATTTCTGTATCATACGCTGTGGCTCCCCACACTCTCTGCCCCTTGGCAGCTTCTCTTACGAGAGCCTGCTGCGTCTCAACTTCCAGCATTGCGACCTCGGCAATGATAGCATATTGGATTTCCTGCACCTTCCATCGAATTAAAGTCTGCGTGTCTAATTGTGGCAGTTTGCCCAAATGGAACAAGCAAAGGTTCTGTAAGAGGCTCCGTTTCCCAACTCCCGGCTGACCAGTAATCAGAAAGAGCGCCGGCGGAGTGCGTACGATTGTTTCGAGTACCTCAGCCTGTGGATTCAATGGGAAAGGAATAAACGTGGGGCGCAAGGTACTTTTTGCGGATTCATAGCGTAGAAGCAGATTCCAGAAATCTTGCTGTTCCTGGCCAACAGATTCATCCGAATGAAGCGATAGCGTGAGACCGTGCCCAGACTCCCAGTGAAAAACTTGCGCCGCCTCAATCTTATCTTTTACAGACCCGTCGACACTTGAAAAGCAGAATACCGCATCTTCCCATGCTATTTTGAGAGAATAGGGGGATTGGAAGTAGTTTTGCCACAGCCCCCAAATCCCCAATTCGACGTATTGGGTCCACAAGCCCATACAACAACAGGCTTAATTTTAATCGTGCGTCAAGTAATTTATAGGTCAGGGGCGTAGGATAGGACGCGGGATTTGTTAGGGGTGCCGTAAAACTGAAAGCAGGCGAGTTCACAGCCGCCGGGCTCCGATACATTCCGGACGCTGATTGCGACCCATTTCGGGACTCCGTCTTCGGAGTAAAAAACACGTATTGCAGAGGAGTTTCTTATCAAAACCAGCGCAGTGAGCGACCTATCAAAAACGCTCGGCACTCACGGTTTTCTAAAGTCTCTAAGACATAATTTTTCGCAAAGAGCAAGAATACCCATCGGACTTATCCCCTGCCCTGTGTCGGATATCCGACAGCAAATCAGCGCGAATTCTAATAACACGTCGAGCGAATCAGAACGATTACCCTCGACCAAAACGCCGCCGGGCGTTGCCCGGCCAACGGCCGGCCTCGTGGCGATGGAAGCCGCTTTGGCGGGAGAATTTGCGCTGATTAGCGTGGCTTCGATATGCTCCGTGCGCTGGCTGCGACCCGTTCGGGATTCCGTCTTCGGAGCGAAAAACGCATGTCAGACGGGTGCTTTTTATCGAAACCAGTGCGGAGCACTCTGCCACCGGCGCAAGAATGTATCGAAGTGAGTGAAATCGACCCCAGCATGTGTCGGATATCCGACACATGCGAAAAAGAAAACACGAATCAGCTTGACGCGTGGATGGACACGATTCTTTCTGCACAAGATGCCTGCTGACGTCATCGCAATCGCAAACCAAAAAGGCGGCGAAGGGAAAACTACCACATCGATTAACTTGGCCCACGGGCTGTCTTTAGCCGGAAAAAAAACTCTTCTCGTGGACATGGACCCACAGGGCAATAGTTCGGGCATTTTCGCAGACTTGGACTCTATCCAAAAAACAGTAGCTGAGCTTTTCTTAAAGAAAGTCAAAGCCGAAGAAATCATTTATCCAACCCGGTACGACAACCTCTTCTTGATGCCTGCGAAGATTAGCTTGGCCGAGGTAGAACTTAGCACACTCAACGTAGACGCGCCCTATGTCTTGCGCGATTGCCTGGAAACGATCCGGAAGGAATTTGATGCAATCGTTATCGACTGCCCACCCAGCCTGTCGATATTTACCATTAACGCATTGGGCGCTGCGTCTCACGTAGTAATCCCACTTCAAGCGGAAAAATTCAGTATCGATGGAATAAAGGGTTTGCAGAGCACAATAGAGGGGATTAAGCGCCGTATAAATCCAGAGTTAAAGATTTTGGGCGCACTCATTACGCAGCTCAAAAGCAATACCTTGCTTACAAAAACAATCCTTCCTGTTATCCAAAATTATTTTCCTGTTTTTCATACATCTATTTCAACCGGTGTGGCCGTCGGCGAAAGCCATCTTTCGCGGCGCTCGCTCTTGGACTATAACCCAAGCGTCAAGCAAGCGAAAGAATACCAAGCCTTTGTTCGAGAAGTGATCGATGGCCTCAAAAAGTAAGAAACTATCACTCGCTGCCGATATTTTTGAGCAAGATATCGAAGGAATTATTCGCAAGATTAGCATGTCGCAAATTGTGGCGGCAGCTAACCAGCCGCGAACTCACTTTGACGACGAAGGTCTACAAAGCCTCGCTGACTCGATCCGCACCGAAGGGCTCATGCAGCCTATTGTAGTAACTAAAGAAGGAACTGGTTACAAGATTATTGCAGGTGAAAGGCGGTTCCGTGCTGCAAGCCTCGCTGGGTTCACTGAAATCGAATGCCGCATCTTGCGTAAGAACCCCAAAGACACCTTTCGACTCGCCGTCATTGAAAACTTGCAGCGTGAAAATTTGAACGCTGTCGACGAGGCAAAAGCGTTCCGCAAACTGAAAGAGGAATACGACTATAACGACTCCGATCTTGCTAAAATTGTGGGAAAATCACGCAATTATATCAATGAAATCCTTTCCGTAGCGGATATCCCTTCGCCGTGGCTCGCTCGAGCACAAGAAGCTGGCATCGAAAGCAAGAATTTATTTATCCAGTTTGCTCAAGCTGTGAAGGGGGGGAGTGGAGATCAGTTCATCGACGCTTATCAAAGTGGCTCTATGAAAACGGTCGCAGCAGCAAAACAGTTCAACAAAACTCAAAAAACCGATAAAACCCCAGTACAGAAAACTCAACCTTTGCTCACGGGAATAAAGATCCGTAGCGAAGCGCATGATAAGAATTATTCCATCACACTCAATTTCACCGCGTCCTCTTTCTTAGGTCCAGAGAAAATCAAGCAACTCGAAAAGAACCTCACAGACGCTCTGCGCCGAATGTGACTTGAGTTTAAGAGTTTAGGCCTAAACTCGTCCCACGTCCATAGTTAAAAAAGGTTGACAAAACATGATTATGTCACATCTTTACAGTTGAGAACAAGGGCTTGTTGGAACAAGTGTCGATAGAAAAAAAGACGCTCCCTCGTTATCTCAGTTGACAACCTTTGTAAAAAAGGGGATATCTAAAGCGCGCTTTCCGCACCCTAGACACCCCCGAATTCCAAAGGGAACTTGTTGGATGATGAGACATAATCATTTGCCAACATTTCGTCAACCAAAATTTGATTATTTTTAACCTATCGTTGCCTTGTGCATAGAGCTTCGATAGCAGGAGACACGAATGGAGCAAGCAAATATGTATCTTGCTATAATGTCCGATATTTTGGACAGCGGGATTTGGGCTCAACTCAGCCCATCTGCAAAAGCACTTTATCCAGTTTTGTGCAAATTCAGCAATCACTTATTCAAGCCCGTCTGGCCAGGCACAGACATTCTCTTGCAGTTGACAGGATTTAAGACAAAGAAATCCCTCCAAGATGCTAAAAAAGAGCTCGTTTCTGTAGGATTGCTCCACGTCGTTCCCGGAACTGGGCGCACCCCTTCGTATTATTATTTCAGGTTCGATTACAAGGGCAGCAAGGTGGATATAGAGGGATACCGGGAGAAAAAAGCACCCCCGAGAGGAGTAGGGGAGTATCCCTCTGGGGCGTCTGAAAATATCTCTCTGGGGGATAAGGCAGCACCACCAAACCAAGTCAATATCCATATCCATAAACTTACCCAAACAACGAACAACAACAACAACTCTGATGTCTCGTCGTTGTTAAATGAATTTTTTGGGACTGCGACCCGGCGAGGAGATTTTCGCGAACACTTGATTCAACAAATGCTAGCCAAGTATGGTTCGTTAGAAGTGGGCGAAGCAATCCGAATTGCAATTAGCAAAGGAAAAGACGGCGATATCCGTTACCTTGAAGGAATACTAAAAAATCGCGACGCCAAAAATTCAGCTACACCTGCAAACACATTCTCTTTTGACAATTTGCCCGAATCGCTCAAAGTTTGGCAGGGGCACTTAGAACCTATGGGGAAATTTGAATCGACGTTGTTTTTTTCTGCAAAATCCAATGTCTCTCCGACATTTGTAGAAGAACAATTTAGAAAGGAAGGAATCCAAGTCAAGATTGTAAAGCCTTCGGGGCAGATGCATGAAGCTGTGTCAGGGTAGTTGGGAGCCTGTGCGCAAGTTCTTACTATGCATAATTTGGTTGAAACACTATTCCGCATTTCATGATGGGGCAAAACGCCGCAAAGCGGCTCAAAAAAAGGGGGCTTTATGCCATTGATGTTATACACGGTTGTGTTCTTTTTTCTTCTTTGTCTTTTTGGATTGTTTTGGTATCTGCAAAGCGGCGCGCAAGTTCGCGATGCGTACATCTCTCCACTTTTTGGCGACAATGAAAAAAACTTAGGCGGCGACGATCTTCCGTTGCTCTTAGGGCTTCGTCGCATTCAGCATCTTTCCGATCGAGGCCGCTGGTTGCTCTTCATTTCGATTCTGCTTCTTGTGATCGAATTTTTTGCAGTCTTGGGACTTCTCGTTGAAAGTCGCGGCGCGTTCTATTGGACAAGCGTCACAAACCATGCATATATCATCGGTGGATTTATTTATTTGCTCGCAGCTATTGTTGCAGTGGCATTATCAGTTCGTTTAGTGTCTGCCGAAAAAACGCTCTCTGCTGCGAATCCCTTCGAGAGAATCGACGCATGGGAGAACAAAGTTCTCAGAGCTGACAGCGAACAAAAAAAACGTATCGCTATTTATTTGAGTCAAGAATCAGGAAAACTCGAAGGCTATTTTTCTTTCTCTCTGGCGCTTGTTTCGTGCAGTTTAACCTTGCTCATGATTTGGATCATGGGTTGGCTCATGCAGTTTGTCCGATAGTTGAATTGAATGGATTTAACTCGTTCGCGCTCTGCCGCCATCAAACAAATTCACTCGCTTACGTCTGCTGTTAAGGTAGACCGTCATGGCGAGGCTTATCATCTTTCGATAGAGCGCACCACGCCGCATGGGAGTGTTCTGATCGAGCTCGATGACCTAACACAAATAAATCAAATCAGCTATGACTGCACTCTCCATGTCCTTGCCGATGTCGCGTACTCAGAAGATGGAAAACGCTTCTTTAGAATTCATGGAATCAAACACGAAAGTTCTAACGATAAACGCGAATTTGTCTTTCCTCTTGTCGAGGCTCGGTTCTTGCAGGTGAATTTATACCAAGAAGGCGGACCTGTTCACAAAAGCGATTTGAAGAAATTACAAATTGGCTTCAAGTCGAAAATCAAAGTGCAAGCATCGTCAGAGTCGGATAGGCTATGGACTGCTGAAAATTTACTCGATAGAAGAGAAGACTACGGCTGGGCATCGACTCTGCGTGAAAAAAACGCGCCGGAGTCTGTGAGCGTTGACTTAGGCGAATCTTTTTTCGTTACGGAATTTCATCTCAAGGCGCTCAACGAAGAGTATAATTATTTTCCACAGGCATTCCAGATTCAACTTTCAGAAGACGGCGCAATTTGGCAGACGGTTCAATCAGAAGACAAATTTTTTGCGGCACCGGGAGCTTGGTACGCTTGGCGGTTTGCGCCTCTAAAAAGCCGTTTTGCGCGCATCCAAATTGAAAAGAACGCGCATTACAAAAAAGAAGAATACCAATCGAAAATTTTAGATTTGGCGATTATTGCTTCAGCCGATTCTATTTGTTCTTCTGCGCCTTCTGAGCGCGTTGCGAGCGAGAATGTGGCCGGTGTAGTGCTCTTAGCAGGAAACAATATCGCCGCCCCGAACAGAGTTCTTCAAAGTAATGATCTTCGGTTGCGCAATGCGAGTACAGAATATAAAGGTATCATGCAGTTC
>CAUJII010000120.1 GCA_963205035.1 Spirochaetota bacterium | reverse complement strand
ATTTTTGCAGAGTTCTTAGTCTACGCGCTCTACATACGTCCAATGCCCCAATCGCCGTTGGTGTTCAGCCTCGCGTTCATGGGATTTGTCAACCTCGGCGGATTCGTTTCCGTTTTCTATTTTGAACGCAATGCGCGCACGGAGTTTTGGCAAAGCCGCATGATCGAAGAACAGAGCCACCTCTTGGCTCAAGAGAAGAAAAAATCAGAGGCGTTGCTTCTGAACGTGCTGCCTGAAAGCGTCGCGAAACGCCTCCTCACAGGAGAGCGCACCATCGCCGATTATTTCGACAGCGTCTCGGTTCTTTTCGCAGACATCGTGGGATTTACCTCCCTTTCCAGACGCCTTGCGCCCGACAAACTCGTGCAGATGCTCAACGAAATTTTTAGCCGCTTCGATAACTTAGCGAGCGTCTTAGGCCTTGAGAAAATTAAAACCATCGGCGATGCCTACATGGTCGCAGCGGGACTTCCCCACCAAAGCGACGATCACGCTGCGCGGTGCTTTGAAATGGCCGAGGGCATGCTGCGCGTCTTGGATGACGCAAACCAGAGCCTCGAAGAACCGCTGCGCTTGCGGATCGGTATCGCAACGGGGCCCGTCGTCGCGGGAGTTATCGGGCAGAATAAATTTATCTACGACTTGTGGGGAGACACCGTCAACACCGCGAGCCGAATGGAGTCGTCGGGACTACCGAATGAAATCCACGTAACCGAGACGACGCGCTCTCATCTGGACAGTTCTTTGCATTTTATCGACCGAGGTGAAATTGAAATCAAAGGCATCGGCAAAATGCGCACCTACATTACCCTCTTCCATGAGGAGAAGAAAAATCCAGCGTAGGGCCAATCGATAAAATACCATGCGGGTTAATCGTCTTGTGACTGCCGAAATAATGGTGGCGGATGTGATCCATCTTTACGGTTTCCATGACTCCCGGCATTTGATAAATTTCTTTCAAGAACCCCTGCAAGTGAGGGTAATCCACAATCCGCTTCTTGTCGCATTTGAAGTGAGTTACATAGACTGCGTCAAACCGCACAAGCGTCGTCCATAGCCTGAGGTCTGCCTCGGTTAATCTATCGCCCACAAGATAACGGTTCGTGCTTAAAAGCTCTTCTATCGCATCGAGCGTTTTGAAGAGCGCATGCACTGCTTCGTCGTATGCGGCTTGCGTTGTAGCAAACCCCGCACGGTACACGCCGTTGTTAACGTTGGGATATATCCACTCGTTCAACTTGTCGATTTCTGCACGCCGCGCCGTAGGATAAAAGTCGCCTTCTCTTGCACCGAGTCTGTCGAATGCCGAATTGAACATGCGGATGATTTCTGACGATTCGTTACTCACGATCGTTTGCTGCGATTTATCCCAGAGCGTCGGCACGGTAACGCGACCCGAATAGTTGGCGTCTGCCTTCAAATAGATTTCATAGAGCTTTTGGGTGCCATAGAGCGTGTCACCTGTCGCACCCTCGAAATTAGTTTTGAACTCCCACCCGTCTTCGAGCATGAGCGGATGGACGACGGAGACATCCACCATTTTTTCGAGACCCTTCCAAGCGCGCATCACAAGCGCACGGTGCGCCCACGGGCACGCATAAGAAACATAAAGATGGTAGCGGCCTGGTTCCGCAGTGAAACCGGCTTTTCCAGACGGCCCGGCGGCCCCGTCGGCGGTTATCCAGTTGCGGAACTGGCTTTCGCTGCGAACGAAACGACCATCGTTCGCGGCCGTTTCATACCACGTATCATGCCATTTACCGTCGACTAAGAGCCCCATGCGTCAAAGTGTTTTAGCCTTTCTTCGCGTCTTGCGTTTGAGCGTTCGGCGTTTTTTGTCCGCAAGTTGAAATCCCTAAAATTGAATAAGCGGGGCAGCTTCGGGTTGTCGCCGTTGTGATGGGTAGTAGCGAAAGTACTGCGACGACGATGCCCACCGTCTCGCCATGGATGCCGTCTAAAACAAAAAGGCCGACGATGATGAGAGCTGCTGCTATTGTATAGCGCACTATTCGATCGATTGGGCCTACATTAATTTTCATTGGAACCTCCGTTCGATTCGATAGTAAAGCTTTTCGTTACTGGCGGCGAAATTTTTTGCAAAACGAAAGGAACCTGAGTCTGACTTATCCCGTCCCCGACTGTATTTTCTTGTAGTCCTATCTCTTGCTAAAGAAAATGTTCGCATTATGAAACGCATCGGCAATTTCCTTGTATTGTATGCAACCTTTGTCCTATGGGCCCCACTGGCAGCAGAAAATTTCCGGCAAATTCAAAAATTTTCCGCAAACGGGGTCAACGCGGCGATTCTCCTATACCAAAATAGCGACAACACAATTATCGAGTTTCGAGCGATAAACCACGACGCGATTACGTACGGCGTCAAGGTCAGCGTCGATTTAGAAAACATGCGCGCCGATACATCGCTTCCTTTCATCGGAACCCTCGCCGGCAACTCGCGCACCGAAACTACGCTTTTTCGCATCATCCGCATCGACCCCACAAAGGCGTACTACTACCGCAACCTGAATTGGCATCTGCAGGCGGGCATTCCTATCGCAAACCCGACAGCACCCGTAATTCACGACGGTGTTTACGAATGCCCATGGGGAAAGGGAAAGTCCTTCACTGTGGCAAACGGTTACAACGGGTATGGAGCGCACGTAGGTATCTGGGCATACGCAACCGATTTCTCCATGCCTGTCGGTACGCCCATCCATGCGGCGCGTGCGGGTACGGTCAGCGCAGTACAGCAAAGTTTCTCTAAAGGCGGCAACGACCCTTCTTTGGGAGATAAAGCCAATTACATCTACATCCTGCACAAGGACGGCTCAACCGCGCGCTATCTGCACATCCAAAAAAATGGCGCACGGGTAAGAGTCGGGCAACAAGTGCGTGTTGGCGACGTGATCGCGTTGTCGGGAAATGTCGGTTGGTCGACCGGGCCTCACTTGCACTTTGATGTTGTCGTGCCGGATGTTAAAGAAGGGATGAGAACAATTCCCATCGAATTTATTCAGGGAAATAAACGGGTAACTCCCACGAAGGGCTTAAGACTTAGCCGCTGAACCGGGCGAATTGCTGGCAGCTTCGACTCTTAATTTGGTCCCACACAGTCGGGATTTGTTGGAGACGCCGAACATAACGGCCACGGAGCCGCCTTAGCACCGGTAACATCCACGTTGCCTTGGGTTATACCGGTACACGTCGAACCACCATTCGTCTTAGAATCATAATGGTATATTCGACCCAAAGCGAGGTTTGATCGACGCTGAGCCCCGGCCCGGCAAATTCGACAACGGCGAAAGACAAAACACTGCCGCCGCCATAACCGCCTGATATCGCTGAACCGACAGAACCCGGCAAGAATTCGATCCCCCCCCAATATCCGGGCACTGCAACGGCATCATCTCCTGTAAAAAAGATAAGCTTATCAGCACTCCCTTGCACAACCAAAGTCCCGCCACTTTGCACAGTCAGCTTTTTTCCTGCAGCAAACCGCAAGACGCTGCCTGGTTCGATCGTGAGTTTCGCGCTCACCGTTACGTTATCTTGTACGCAAAAAGGGCTCTGTGCGTACGCCCATGTTTTATCTACGCTGATATTTGCAGATGCTCCCGAGATATTAGTACACCCCGCAGGTTTTGCGCTTGTTTGAGACGAGTAGATAACATCGTTGGCGGCGTCGCGCGCTGCTATTGAGTGCGACAAGATCCGCCGTTCCTGTATAGCCTTCATAAACTTTTCCGTTGGAGCCCACGGCCTCTATGGTTAAATCAAATGGCGTAAATACAAAGGTTGAAACAGGCGCTGTAATCTTAAAACCTGTAAAAGTTACCGGGACAAAAACAGTGATGTTGTTACTCACGCCTCGAACTTGTTTTTGGACTGCATCCTGGACAGAAACGGCAATGATGATGCTGTCATTTGCATTTACGGTTCCGTTGTATTTCGCTGTATAAGTATTTTTTCCGTCGCTCCAACCATCTTCTGCAAGGATATCCAGAGACCCTGCGCCAATGACTCCCCAGGACACATTCCCGTTGTAACTTTTAAGAAGCTGTCCCGATTGTGTGTCCAAAGCATAGACTGTAATATAAAAAATTTCGCCAACATAAACTTGCGAATCGGCTTGTACTTGAAAGTAGCGTTGCGAGGGCGGGATAAATTCTGCAACTTCGCGGCAAAACAATAATCTTTTCCAATCGGAAGCAGGACAAATAAAAATAGGTTTGTAGACCGGGCAAGGAATTTTCCGATGACACAGAAAAAATCGTCTTTTCGCACCGCTTACGCGAGTTCCCGCACAGGCTCCTAATCACTGCTTTCTGTTGACGGAGTGAAAAAATAAATATATCTTCCCTACATGAGAAAGATTCTCAGTTTCAATAAAAAGACCCTCTTTATCCTTTTATTAGTCGCTGCAGGTATCGCGTTTTTCGCTCTTAAAAAACGCGCCCCCGCACCCGAACTCGCCTCGAAGGGGATGAATTCCCACGGCGCAAAGCTCGTGCTCGCAGGCCCTCCCGCCGCAGTGTCGTTTCCATTAGCGTATGCGATTGCATCGGGGGAGTTCAAAGACCTCGACAAAGATATTGTTTTCAAAATTTGGATGAACCCCGACCAACTACGCACTCTTGCAATGAGCGAAGAGCCGGCAATTCTTGCGATGCCATCGAACGTTGCGGCGAATCTTTACAACCGCAAGATTCCCGTGCGGCCGATGAACATTTCAACCTGGGGCATTCTTTACATTCTATCGCGTGATAAAACAAAAACGCGCTTGGCGGATTACAAAAACCAAGAAATTGCAATCCCGTTTCGTGGCGACATGCCTGACATCGTTTTCCAAATCATTGCGCGGAAGCGAGGCTTCGACGTTCAGAAAGATTTCAAAATCCGTTATGTCAGCTCGCCTTTCGATGCGTTGACGCTCTTACTCACGCGCCGTGTAGATAACGTGCTTCTGCCAGAACCCGCTGTTTCGATGGCTTTACGCAAAACGGGGTCATACCCTTTGAAAATTATAGCTCCCACATTATTCCGCTCGGTGTCGCTTCAAAAAGAATGGGGGGATGTCTTTCGCCAAGAAGCGTCGATGCCGCAGGCGGGGCTTGCTGCAGTCGGCAAAGCGGCGCAAGATAATGAGCTCATGAAACGCATCAATGCAGGGTATGCGAAAGCGCTTGCTTTTTGCCAACGCGAAAGCGCGAAGTGCGGCGCAATGATTGCTCCTTATTTCGACCAACTCATGCCTGAAGCCGTCACCGATGCGATGCAAGCAAGCAAGCTCGAAATGGTGACGATGGATAAAGCAGAAATTCGACTCAAAGACTTTTACCAAAAACTTTATGATATAGAACCCGCATCGATTGGCGGCAAAATGCCAGACGCCGATTTTTTTAACCCGCTTAATTGATGAAGTGGTTTACAAAAACTGCGGATTATCTTTGGAGCGGTTGGGGTGCTGCCGCTTCAATTTTTCTCTTCATCGCCTTGTGGGATGTTACAGCGGAGGGTTATCCCGATCTTATTTTGCCGTCGCCTGAAAAAGTTTTTGCAAAACTTGTCACAATGCTCGCCGACACAACGGTGTTGGAACACATCGCAATCACCACGCGGCGCGCGCTCTTAGGGTTTGGCTTGGCATTCGCAGGTGGGTTGACAGGCGGTCTTTTGGCCGGCTCGACAGCTGTGGGCGCGATGTTTGCCCGCCCCTGGATAAGCATTCTTTTAGGAACGCCGCCCATTGCGTGGCTCGTCTTGGCGATGCTGTGGTTCGGCATGGGCGACGGCGCGCCGATCTTAACAGTTGCACTCGCATGCCTTCCGATTATCTTCTTGCAATCGATGCAAGGCGCACGCACGTTAAACGGTGAGCTTTCCGAGGTGGGTCGCATTTACAACCTGCCCTTTCTCATGCGGTGGCGTGTTGTCTATTTACCGCACATTCTCTCTTATGTCTTGCCGGCGACGATCACTGCACTCGGCATCGCATGGAAGGTCGTTGTCATGGCCGAGCTACTCGCAACGACAGACGGCGTGGGTGCCTCGCTCGCCGTGGCGCGCAGTTGGCTCGACACCCCCTCTGCGCTCGCGTGGATTACAGCGATTGTAACACTGCTCCTCGTGGCT
>CAUJII010000119.1 GCA_963205035.1 Spirochaetota bacterium | reverse complement strand
CGAAATGATAATGAGCGCGGTCGTTACGATGCCGAACCCTAAAACCAATTTACCTTTAATTCCCAGTTTCATAGTTTTCTCCTCTAATTATACTTCTTTCCTCTTCAAAATTTCTTGTGTGTTTAATAATAAGATGATTTGGCTGTTTTCAACGACGACGTCGGTTACAAAAGTGCGCTTCAAATCAAACGCAACACTCTCCGGCCGCATGAGCCGTGTCGCCGCCCACGAACGTACGCCCAAAACCTCGTCGACTAAAAGCCCCAGCCGCGCCCCGTCCAAAAGCAATACCAAAATTTGCGGCTGCTGCGATGGCTTTGCTTCAAGCCCCAACCGCCGCGCCAAATGGACGACGGGCACAATCGAGCCACGCAAGTTGATGACTCCTTCGATAAACTTCTCGACGTTCGGAACAGGCGTGATGTAAGGCTGCCCGATAATCTCGTTGCTCTCGTTGACGCTAATCGCGCATTGAATGCTCCCCGTGCGGAACGCGATGAACGTGTTCTCCAACTGCTCCGCCTCGTCGCTTTCGTGCTCGGATGCCGGCGTTTTCATAAGTTGCGTCGCCTGAAGAGCCATCTCTGTGTGTTCGGCGGCATAAGCGATCGGCGCGTCAGCATCTTCGACGACGCTGCGGCGATCCGCTTCGGGTGTATATGCTTTGAGCTTTTCTAATAAACTTGCATCCGCTGTGGTATTTATCCCACGAGCCACACTCTTAACCGAGACGGCCAAATTGGAAAGACCCTCGAGCAGCAAGTCGAGGAGTCGCGGCTCTACAACGAGAGTTTTTTCGCGCAGTTTATCTAAGAGCGTCTCCAGTTCATGCGCTACCTCGCGCACTGCGTCGACGCCGACGCTGCCGGCGTCTCCTTTGATGGTGTGAAAATGTCTGAAGATGTCGTTGATGAGCGTTTCTGACGCCGGATTTTTTTCGAGTTCGATGAGATCGTTTTCCGCCTCTGCGATATGCTCTTCGCTTCCGGCAATAAACTCCGCCATGATTTCCGGATCGACTTGGTAAGGCGCCGCTTCTTGTGTCATGCTATCTCCCCCAAAGCGACTTGCCCGGTCGGCAGAGCGTCGCTCGTGCGTAAAATTTCCGAAACAGAATCGGCGATTGTCTTTGTGTCGAGAATGAGAGCCACGCGCCCGTCGCCCAAAATTGTCGAGCCGCTAATGCCGACGACCTTGCCCAAGTAATCGCCCAACGGTTTAAGAACAATCTCCTGACGCCCTACAATTTTTTCGACTAATAAACCAAACCTTCCATCGGCAGAAGACGCTTCGATGAGATAATATGTGTCGCTTGTCGCATGCTTCGCGTATCCAAATAATTCGGCGATGCGGAAGACGGGGATTGTCTGATTATTTTGTTCGATGAGAGAGTAGCGACCGACACGTTTAAGGCGCGCTGTCGAAACGACATACGCTTTTTCAATCGCTATAAGCGGAATTGCATACACATGCCGCGCGTCTTCGAGGAGGAGCCCTTCGAGAATCGAAAGCGTTAAGGGGAGTTTCAGCGTAATGCGCGAACCCACGCCACGCGCAGATTCTACTTCGACGACGCCGTTCAAGCGGGCGATGTTATTTTTTACAACGTCCATGCCCACGCCGCGTCCCGAAAGCTCGCTCACCTTCTCGGCGGTGCTAAAACCCGGAGCGAAAATAAGCTGGTGGATTTCTTTTGGAGTCAGTCTTTCCGCGAATTTTGCGCCGATGATGCCTTTCTCGACGGCTTTTTTCAGAATACGTTCTTCGTTGAGCCCCGCGCCGTCGTCTTCGACCATGACGGAAATGCGGTCGCCTTCATGCTCCGCTTTGATGAGGATAGTCCCTTCGGCGCTCTTGCCGTTACGTTTACGCTCTTCGGGTAACTCTATTCCATGATCGACTGCGTTGCGTATGATGTGCATGAGCGGATCGGATATTTCTTCGAGTATCGCTTTGTCGAGCTCGGTTTCGACGCCGTCTAAGATGACGCTCACGGACTTACCGCATTTGCGCGCCATTTCGCGCACAGCCGCAGGGAACTTGCGTACTACTTGACCCACTGGAACCATGCGGATTCCGAGGGCTAAATCACGCAGTTTACCGGTGACGTAATTCAACTGATTTTTTGCCGCGTGGAAGTCGATGATTTGTTGCTTCGTGTCTTGCGCATTTCTTGAGTCGGCGTTCAAGATCGTGTTCGACAGCGAATCGACTTGGTTTTTGTTGATAATGAGCTCGCCGATGAGGTTGACCAAGTCTTCGATTTTTATTAAATCCACGCGCATGCTGCCGTGCGCTTTGACCGCGTGTGCCTCGACATTGGAAGGCGTGACCGGCACCGTCGATTTTTCCTCTTCATCGACCGCTTTATGCGCGGCGCTCAGTTGACCGAGCTTAACGCGCGTGAGCGTCTTGTGCGGGCGCAGCATTTGGCCCAAGCGAGATTTCAACGTTTCGCGCGAGAGCGCCGTCGCAAAAACAAAGGTATAATTAAACTCTCTGTCGATTTCTTCTTCGCTGCGACTCTCTGACGGAAAGACGCTCGGTTCGACAGTAAGGAGTTCCACCTCGGGTTTGGCACCGACGAATTTGCCGAAAATTGCGCGTGCAGTAATGCTCGGAAACGCGGTCTCTGTCGCAATCCCTATCGCAACAGCCCATTGCTTCTTGATTTCGGTTTCGGCGGCAGTTGCCATATTAGCCTTCCCTCACATCGGCAAGCGAAGAGATTTCGTCTTCGCTCAAGATGGCGTTGGTGTTTAAGATCACGATCGGTTGGCCGTCGCGGTTGATTGTGCGGTAAATGTAGCGCGCCTCTGCACCCGTGACTATCGAACCCAAGTCTTGCAATTCTTCCGCGCTTAGAGAAATAACCTTGCGCGCCGCATCGACTACGAGGCCAGTCTTGAGGCCGCCGATAATCGCGACGATGATGACCGTGTTTTCGTTATCGGAGTGCGAGAAGCCCAGCTTCTTGCGGAGATCCACGACCGGTATCACCTGTTCGCGGATTTCAATAATGCCCTCGATAAATGCCGGCGCGCGGGGGATGGGTACAACACTACCGCCGCGCATAACCTCTGTAACGGAAACTGTCGGCAGCGCAAACGTGCTTTTACCGATTTCAAAAAGTATGATTGAAAGTTCGTCGCTGGTGTTTTCTTCGAGAAGACTGCCGCCGCTATTCGTCCCTTGGCCTTTGATGCGCGCAATGTTCGAGACATACGCGGCGCTTTCGGTCTTTGCGGTGTTTGTTGGCTTAACCATACGTTGACCTCTCTTACGCTTTAAGGATGAGAACAAATTGGAGAATTTCATTTTCACAGAGGAACCTAAAAACAATGCGCCGCCCCGATTGTTCTTTCAAAAAATCTTCTGCCACCGGCTCGGGTGTCGTGATGTCGAAATCAATCCCCAACTCGTTGAACGCAGTCGCCAAATGCCCCGAAAAAATATTCAGCAGTTCTTGCATCGCCGTGTGCATATCTTCGTCGCCGACACTTTCTGATGCGAAAAGCGTGCACGCAATTTTCTCCGCCAGTTTGGGGCTGAGGTTTAAGAGAACAAATCCACCCAATTCGCCGATAACACCCAAGCGATAAGTCAGTCCGTATTTTTCAACGTCTTGCTTTGGCGCGTTGAAATTCAAAATCTCTAAACTCAAAAAATCGCCGATGACCGAGCGTTGCTTTTCCTTCATGGAAAAAAGATGCGATACCTTGAGCGATACGCGCTCGACAATATCAGGGTCTGTGGCCCGTTCGACGGCCGGTAGCCTTTCTTGCATACTCATAGGGGGGCCTCCTCTGCCCGTCTCCTCGCGGATGCCTTATATTAACACGGGGATTTAAGAATTGCAATAAGGGTGGGATTTAGACTGGTACGCGACACTACGTAGTGCGACGCGGAAAATGTCGATTTCGGGGGGTGGGTTTATGCCATGAGCACGGGTGGCGGGTCGCCGGGGTTTTCTACCGCCCAGAAAGTGATACTTTCCTCGAGAAAGCCGGCGGAAGTATCCCATCCCTCTGAATCTGCCGAATAGTTAATCGAGAAGAAGCGACGGATGGCGCGCCGGGAAGGTTTTTGCCACAACAGAATGAGCCCATAGATAAGTAGCGAAACACTCACCCTCAATGCCGCAGCCACAAAGTGCAGCGCATCGTACTCCGTCGGCGCAAACCGCGTCGTCACAATCGCAAACTCCCCATCGGCCCGGTTATACTTCCGCGTTACGGCGCGCCGAATCTGGTTTCGCATTTTGATTCGCAAATACCGCTCCGAAAATTGCATAATCTCGGTACGGTTTGCCCGCCACAACCCGGCCTCTGCCTCGGGCAAGCTCACGCTTGTGACTAACTGTTTCTCTTTCATTGTTTCTCCTTGGGGGGTATTGATACCACTTGTGGGATTACTCCCCTCTATATATTAAATACCAAGAAACAGTGTTTTTTTCTCACTTTTCAGAAAAAAAGTGCGAATTTCGGACTAACTATTACAAAAAAGTGCGGTTTTGAGGGAAAGGCGGGATTTGTAATAGTTATTACATCCCCAACCCCATCCCAGCGGAAAAATTGCCGAAGCAATAATTATTACGTCAGGATAGTTTGAGCGACCGCACCGCAGCCACAAAATACCGTTCAGTCGTACCCATTCTCGATAGCGTATTTCATGAGCTCGCTGTTGTTCGCAAATCCCAATTTCTCGCGGATGTTGCCTCTGTGGACCTCAACCGTGCGGTGACTAATTTCAAGTCGTTCGGCGATTTCTTTGCTCGTGAGACCATTCGCAGTGAGGTGGAGCACTTGCTTCTCACGGTCGGTGAGCAGTTCGACCGACATTCCATCCCTTGAATCGTTGGTAAAATTGTCGACTATCAGATTCATCAAATCGCGCGAAATATATTTCTGATTTTTGAGAGTAGAATCCATCGCGGCGATCAAAGACTCGTATGCGTCTTCTTTGAGGATATACCCCAACGCCCCCAACTGCAGCGACTTGCGCAAGAACGAACGCTCTTTATGTGTGGTAAGTACCACAGTTTTTACTTTTGGGAATTTTTTCTGCATCACCTCTAATGCGGCCAGCCCGTTCATCTCGGGCATACCCAAGTCGAGCACGACGATGTCGCACGGCACTTCTTCGAGGAACGCCAAGAGTTCTTTGCCGTTTGCAGCCTCTCGCACAACCTTGTATTTTTTTGAACGCTCGACAACGAGCTTCAACCCAGCACGGATCACGCTGTGGTCGTCGGCTAAAATTATGGGGCGGATGACTTCGGCACTCACGGAAAATACTTACAGGCGATTTGCGTGCGCACGGTCAAGTAGAAATGATCGCACGACAGAGACCAAAACCTTAAATGACTTCGACTTTGACAAGAAGCCCCAGGAATTTCGCGATTTCAGGTGTGAGCCCGTCTTTCAAGTATTGCAGAGTTTCCATTGCCGCCTCGTATGCGCTCTTGCGGTCGTGTACGAGTCTATCGGCTTGCGCGTCTTTTGTGAAGTTCTGGACCATTTCGATTATTTCTTTGCAGCCTTTGAAAACTCCGAACATTTCGCTTGAGATGAGATATGCCATCGCATATCTTTTCTGTTTTTCGCCGTCGAGTTTTTCAACGTACCTTTTACAGTTCCGGTCGACTTGCCCGACGTAGCTCGCCAGCGGTTTGGGGAAACGCAAAAACTCCACCGACATTGTTTGCACGCGCCCGGCGTGTTCCTGGATGTCGCGCTCAAAGGTGTTCGTGAGTTCGAGAATTGCATCGTGTTGGTTGCCGTCTTTCATGTCTTCGAGAACCGACGACGCCTTGAGGCTCTGGATGAGGCCACGGTAGCGTTCGCCGTTGCGCTGCATTTCTTTTTCGATCGTCTGCAAGAATTGTTGCAAGTCGGCTCCCTCGGTGTCGGGCTCGATTTGCATATCTCGAATCCACTGGGGTAGTTTCATGGGGTTTGGGTGTATGCGTTCGGCTGCCGTTTCCACTTTCGTCTCGGCTTTGTCGCTTTGAGGCATTTGCCCTGAGAAAAGACGCTTTGCCATCCGCGCCTCTTCGCGCCCCAATGCAATCGGAACAATTTCGATTGTTCGCCGCCGCAGATTAAACCGGGTCGCATACCGGCGGCCTTGCGCGTCAATGTATCGGTTCTCGATGCTCCTCAAAGTAATACGTGAAGTGTCGATGTCCTGAACGCTTTGAATGTGGATATAGTGGTGTCTCATTGCTCGCTAAGAAGTTCTTCGCGCAAACGCAATGCGCGGCTATTCTCAGGGTCGGAGTTCAAAACTTCATCGAGGGCTTCTTTGGCCCTCTGAGTTTTTTTCAATTTATGTGCAGCGTAAGCCGCAAGAAAAAACACTTCACTGTCGCCTGCATGGAGCGCTGTATGTTTATCTGCAATCGCAAGAGCCAAGTCGTATTCCTTAATTTGCATCGCGAGGTTGAGTGCCGCGCGGAGTGCGCGCGGCCCCGCCGTGCTCGAATTTTGTGCTTGTGAAAGCAAATCGCGCGCATTTTTGCTGTCACCTTGATCGATAGCGCGTTTAGCATCGCGCAGCAGAACCGATGCCGTTATCGCTTCCTTTGCAGCGTCTGCTGTGGTAGCGTTAAATTGAACGCGCACTAACGACAAATCGTCGGTAATCGTTCCCGAAGCTGCAATCAAATCATAGATTGGGTTGAGCCTTCCCTCGGCGATTTCGATATGGCGCAAGAATACAGTTTCGTCTTCGTTGATGACGCGCACACCGGCTTCGGTCGATGCGAGTGCGATGTCATCTCGACCGTCCGAGCCCAGGAAGATAATATCTTTATCTTCGAGTTGTATTTGGTCGACAAAAATTTCGTCTTGCAATCCCGGTGTGCCGAGTTTTCGGTAGTAGCTGCGGTTTTGCAAAAAGACTGCCTTGCCGCCTCGGTAAAGAACCCCCCACGGGTGTTCTGCGTTGAGGTAGAAGAGTTTGCCTGTGTTATTTTCAAGAACTGCGATGTAGATAGAAACCAGCATCGAGCAATCGAAACTCTCGAAAACTTTTTGCAACTCGAGGAACGTGTTTTGAATCCATGAAACCGGTTCGTTGGACTTACGCTTTCGCGTGCGTTCGATGATTGCTTGAAAGACTGCGCCCAAAACCAGCGAGCCGCCGGCGCCTTGCATCGATTTACCCATGGCGTCGGCGTTCAGAAAAATCGTGACCGAACCAGTGGAAAACTCCATCGTGTGCGCAATCGAAATGTCGCCGCCGATGCTCTTGCGTTGATTACGGAACTCAAACACCTTTTTTTGTTTCGTAAAAAAATCTACGTCGACATTCAGACCTTCGTCGACAGCGTTGACTCCCAAAGGATTTAAGAGAAGCGAAGTGAGGTAATAGTCGCCGTCTTGTTGCGTCTTGAGTTCATTGACAAGGTCGAGACTCGCCTGCAATTTTTCTGATGCAAGCACAATCTGCTCTTTCTCTTCAATAAGACTTAATTGCGAACGGATGAGTTCCACCCGCCGTTCGTAGTCTTTGAGGCACAAGAAGGTGAGAACTCCAAGGTATGGAATCACCATTGAGGCGAGTGCAATCGATCCCAAGTCGCTTGCAACAAAGAAGAGATAAACTGCAACTGGAGCAAGCCACGGGATAGAGAAGAGAATGAATGTGAAGCGGTTGCACGCAAACGTAAACGCCGCCGCTCCCGTGACGCCGATGATGAGACTGAACGCAGTGAGTTTGATGTTAGCGTCTTTGATATAGGGCAGTTGAAAAACGAAACCTACGCCAATCAGTGCAGCGACAAGAAATGCAGTAACATTTGCCGTGCGCAAGCGAACGTGCGTGTTCTTAATCCACTCTTCGCCGATAAAATAAAAAAGAATAATAGGGATTGCGAACGCAAACTCGGCGAAAAACCAGAAAAGGTGCTTGTCGATGCCGTCGTCGCGCATGAGCATTGCATAATAAAGAAGCATTGCAGAAACGAGGCCGACGATGGCTAATCGGATGTTCGCAAAAAGATTTCTTAGAAGTCGATTATGGACTTCTTCGACGAATTCGGGTTTGACAAGTTGATGGATCGGACGCGCAAATATAACCATAGGATACCTATAACGATTATCGGTACGCGCCTTGGGAGCGTAAAGTCAAAACGAACAAATGTTTACTGCGATTGCAGCTAACCGGCAGGCTTTTTTTTGTGCTCTGCTTCAGTAACGACTTTGAGAGTCTTCTTAAAGTTCCATTTGCGGTAGACCGACAGAGCGTTGATGCGAGCGTTGGGCAGAAAGAAATAACTTGCACCGTATTGCACAATGGCACCCTTATAGTCGGAGTGTTTTCCGTGAAAATCGACTTTACCGACTTCCTTGACTTCGTTCCAGTTCTCAACGTTCTTGAGAACGGGTACTTGGTATAAGTGTAACTCTCTGATGCTACCCTCGTTCAGAGAGCGAATCATGATTTGCGACCAATCCATTACGTAGGACAGTTTAACTTTGGCACACGAAGTCAAGCTATTTGTACTTACCTTCGGGTCTAACGGGAGCGAGTTCTAAGCCTATACTCGCCGGCGCAATCGTCCTACGCGAAATACTCAAAAAATGGTTCCAATTTCAGGGAGAGATTCCAGCCTCTCCTTATGCAGCGCGCTAACCCCTATCTTGAAAGCATCGTGTTTAAGAAAATATTGATGCTGTTAACTTACGCTTTCGTACTCACCGGGGCGTTACATGCTCTGGATAAAAACGAACTTGCAGGTTCTTTCTTGCAGCTCGTTCACGGAAACAAGTCCGCCTTTACTGCGCAGAATTTGAAAATCTCCCAAAAGAAAGGTATCGTGTACCTCGAAAAGCAGGATGAACTGGGTGCCAGAACACAATACATTTTCGACAAGAAAAATTGGTTTCTGGGGTATGAGCTTCAAAGCGATGTCAGCACCGTCAAGGCCACGGTCGGCATGTATTTCCGCAACAACGGTACAGCGATAGTTGGGGTCAGCCTTGTCTTAGACCATTTTGGAGGACCGGCTTCACAAGCCACGCAAATCGCGTTCTTGGAATATCCATGCGCAGTCATTAAAGGGGAGTCGTGCAGTCCGCGCGATGTGACGGCAGAGCTTTTCCCCGCGCTGACTCCTGAATATTTTGTACGCGGCGATACAGTTCAGCAATCGGCCTTCGCCGAGCGTCCCGGCAGCAAACTGGTACGTTTCATCATCCCCCGCAGCGGAACCTCGATTAACGCCATGCTGTGGTTAGACGGTGCAAAGAGCGATGCTGCTGTCCTTGCACAAGACAAGAAGATTCTGCGGAGCACTGAATGTTCGGTTACTTGGATCAAAAAGAAGGAGAAATTCGAGATCGGTAAGTGTATCAAGAAAATCAGCGACAACCTGTATTTTGGTAATTGAGAAATCCCACTGCTGGCGCTGCATATCTATAGTACATGCCAATCATGCCTACAGAAAATTATTTCTTTTTTAACAATGCAGCAAAGTTAAAGAAGATAAGCCCCAAAATGAGGCCCGAAAATAGCGCAGTCAACGGCATGGCATAACCAAAGCTGGCAAATGCAAGCGCATTGCGTGAAGAATTCTATAGCTGCTGGTCAATTCGTTCACTCAGTGCGCGGATCGTTGCCAAGGTTTGATTAAGCTGTTTTGCCGAAAAGCCGCCGACAATGCCATTAGCGATTTCCGTCCACAGAGTAAGGAGGCTTTTGAGCCTCTTCGATCCTTTGGGGCTCAATTTCAGCAAATGAGCCTTCCGATGATGCGGGTTTTCTTCAGTCAAGACAAAACCATCTTTGATAAGAATGTCGGCCAACCTTTGCACGCTTTGCCTTGCCAGTCCCATTTTTCTCGCAATATGCGCTGCGGGCGCAGGCCCATCCGCGAGAGCCCCCATGATTTGCCACCTTGCGCTTGTTAGGCCAGAAGGAGCCGTCAAGTGATCGCCGCATGCAATTAGGCGACCATTCATCCTGAAAATTTCGAGCACAAGATCGGTGAATATCTGCGCTTCTTGCGTACGGTTACGAGTTGGCATCCGTTGACTCCTAAAACAGTTGACAGTATGTTGCATATTGGACAGCATGCTGTCAATATGGTGTATTGCTGTCGTCAGGCTTTGGAAGGGCTGCGCGGCGAAAACCAAAAAAGGAGACAGTATGTTCAACAAAATAATAGGGCTTAGCTTTAAGCTTATCCTTTTTGCAATGGGTGTCGGCGGCATCGCGCCGATTTTTTCAGATTATACGGTCGATTTACAAAGCTCGCGCATTGGCTTCACCGCTTATAGTCGAATCCACGATGTCGATGGCCAATTTTCGTCTTGGCGTTTTGAGGGGAGAATCAAGGATGATTTAAGCGGCAAGGGCAAGATCGTCATTCAACTGACTTCCGTCGATTCCGGCAACAAGAAAAGAGATGAACATCTGCGAGATCCCGATTTCTTTGACGTCGCCAAGTTTCCAGAGGCTATCTACTCTATAGACAACGTTCAGACGTCCAATGACCGCTTGATCGTAAAAGGTCGTCTCTTACTGCACGGCGTTGAAAAAGCTATCAACCTCAACCTTCACCGCAGAAAAGAGGCAGCAGACTGGATACTTGCCGGAGAGACCACGCTGCAACAAAAAGATTTCGGCATGGTTTACAGCAGTTTGATCAATCCAGTCAAAAGCGAAGTTACCTTGAAGTTTCACATTGTATTGAAAAAGAAATGATCAAGAGGAGTAGGCAATGAAACACATAATACATGCATTAGCAGGCACTACCGCGATGACGCTCATACTCACATTTTGGACTGCCACCTTAATATCGGAAGCGGCCTTGGATGCCGCATCCGTGGCGTTCGTGAAAAAATTTATCGTCTATGGACTATTCGTGCTCGTGCCGTGTCTGGCGATTACAGGCGGGTCCGGCATAGCACTAAGTCAGCCGAACGCTAAAGGTCTCGTCGGTAAAAAAAAGAAGAGGATGGCCTTTGCTGCACTCAATGGCTTACTCCTCATGATACCCGCCGGGCTGTTCTTAAACTACAAGGCTGGCCAACGCGAATTTGACAAAATCTTCTATGCTGTTCAGATTATTGAGCTTTGTGTGGGAATTGCCCAGTTAAGCTTCTTGGGTTTGAATTTCAGGGATGGACTCCGTATGCGCCGGGCTCGACTAATACGCGGAAATGCCAAGCCGCAGACATAGACGACACTGGCTACGCGACAGGCTATCCTACCTGTACTTCACGATGACGCCATTGCTGCTCTGGTGCCCGCCACGTAGACATTCCCTGCCCTGTCGGTCGCTACAGAATAAAAGATGGAGCTACTCGCCCCTTCAGTGACCGCGCGCGCCCACTGTGTTCTGCTGACGCCAGCACATGAAAAAATAAAAGTCAGCGACAATGCCGCAAAAATTTGCATTTGTTGTTTTTTCATTTCCCACCCACCGGTGGGCGTGGGATAAATCCCACATCCTAAAAAAGCGGTGCCATCCGTGCATAAACCTCG
>CAUJII010000118.1 GCA_963205035.1 Spirochaetota bacterium | reverse complement strand
TCTGCGTCGTCCTCGGTCAAAATCAAGTGTCGAATTTTCGTGAGCTTTGGCCACACCGCACCCAGAACCTTTCGTAGTTGTGGCGTGGTGACGAGAATCTCTGCATCGCAATCGTTAACGATGAACTCGAGTTCTTCTCCCTTAAGGAGTGTATTGATCGTCACTGCAATAAATCCGCCTTGCATCGCCCCCTGCCACGCCTCAAGAAACTCGAGAGAATTGGGAATGAGAATGGCGATGGGACTCGCTTTTTTGGCTCCGAGAGACTTGTAAAGCCCCGCCATTTTTAGACAGGCTGCGTGAAACGCCGAGTAGGAATACGCAGTGTCCTGCCAATAGAGGTATGTCTTCTCGGCGTGTGCTTTCGCTCGCGCTCCCCAAAGCGCGTTGATAGTGTCAAAGGGGACTTGGGTTTTTATGTGGGCGAGGGATTCCATAAGGACTACCGCGCCATGCCAGCGTGCTATGTCAATGAGTATAGAGTTTAGCCCTAGACCACTTCACGCTCGACCGTTCGCCTTAAAAACAAAGACTGCCCGCAGAAGACGGATTTAAGTGGCAGAAGATAAAAACAAACTTCTTTCTATATTCGATAATATCGGAAGGGGGGTGCTCTCGCTTTTCGAGGCTGTCGGCGCGTTCGCCATTTTTTCAGGGCAGACCATACGTTTTGTCTTTGCAAGGCCTTTCGACGTGCACAACCTCGTCTACCAGATGAGCGAAATTGGCGTGAAGTCGATTCCTGTCGGCGTCGTGAGTTCTTTTTTTGTCGGAATGGTGATGGCCCTCCAATTGGGCGGCCCGATGGAGCAGCAAATACAAGGCATCTCTGCGTTTATGGGTGGTGGTATTTCTCTCGCGATGGTGCGCGAGTTGGCGCCCGTCCTCACAGCGGTGCTCTTGGCGGGGCGCGTCGGCTCTTCTATTGCTGCCGAAGTCGGAACGATGAAAGTCACCGAGCAAATCGACGCGTTGTCGACTTTGGCGACCAATCCGATACATTATCTTTCTGTGCCACGATTCTTGGCTGCGCTTTTCTCCATCCCGATGATTACGGTGATGGCGATCGTTGTCGGTGTTTTCGGCGGAGCGCTCATCTCGAATATCAGTTTAGACATCCCCTATAATCTTTATTTCGATTCGGCGCGGACTTTGGTTCGGGGCTCAGACCTCATCTCGGGTGTCGGCAAGACATTTTTCTTTGGCGCAGAAATCGCGCTTATCTCGTGCTTCTCCGGTTTCCGCGCGAAGGGCGGCGCCGCCGGTGTGGGGCAGGCAACAATCCAAGCGGTCGTATTTTCTTTTATGATGATTATTGTTTCCGATTATTTTATTACCTACATCTTTCAACTCTTCGGTTTGTAATGAACGATACTCATGTTAAACTCGACGGCGTTAAGAAAAGTTTTGGCTCGAAACACGTATTAAGCGGCATCGACCTCGACATTAAACGCGGCGAAATTATCTACATCATCGGCAAGAGCGGTTCGGGAAAGTCTGTCACTCTCAAAACGATCACCGGTCTCATGAAACCCGACCACGGCAAGGTGTGGATAGACGGTGAAGACATCCACTCATTGGAGACCGAGCCCTTGAATGCTCTGCGCCGCAAAATGGGAGTTCTCTTTCAAATGGCGGCTCTCTTCGATTCGCTCACGGTTTTCGAGAACGTCGCATTTGCCCCGCGCCGTTTTACGAAGCTTACAGAAGAAGAAATCAAAGACCTTGTACGAGAAAAACTCGAAATGGTGGGTCTCAAGGGCGTTGAAAACTTAAACCCTTCGGCGCTTTCTGGCGGCATGCAGAAACGCGTCGGCCTGGCGCGCGCCATTGCAATCAATCCGGAAATCGTGCTCTATGACGAGCCAACGACCGGCGTCGACCCGATCTTGGGCGCGGCGGTCGACGACCTCATCCAAACGCTCAACGCAAAGACCGGTGTGACATCGATTGTCATCTCACACGACATGGCGTCTGTGTTTCGCACCGCTCAGCGTATTGCCATGCTCTACGACGGCGTTTTTCGCCTCATCGGCACTGTCGAAGATTTCAAAAAATCGGATGACCCTGTGATTCGGCAATTCGTTGAAGGTTCAGCCCACGGGCCGATTCCGATACTCTAATTATGGACAAAGAAAAACGCACCCGCATCACCGTAGGCATCATGGTCGTCGTATCGCTTGTGACGTTCGTGGTTCTCTTGGCAGTCCTCGGGCGTTGGCAAGTCTCAGGGGATGGGCTCCATCTCAGCTTACGTTTTCGCTTTTTGAATAATTTATCTGCAGGCGCCCCGGTACGCATCTCAGGAGGGCTCCCCGTAGGTTTTGTCGAACGGATTTATCAACGCGACCTGCGCACGTATGTTCAAATCTCGCTCAATAAAGACTTGCGCGGCAAGATACCAAAACGAGCAGAGACCGTCTTCGCTATTTACACAACGGGCCTCATGGGACAAAAATACGTCAACATAACGATTCCCGAGCCGAAAGAAAACGAAGTCTATTTTCAAGACGGCGACGAATGGGTGGGGGTCGATCCGCCTTCTATCGACCAGATGATGATGGCGTTTTCCAGTTGGTTCGACGGCAAGAACGGCGGGCAGGTGCTCGCAGAAATCATGAAAGAGACCGAAACTTTCTTGGCAAACCTCAATAGCATTGTGACCGAAAACCGGGGAGACATCCGTTTTACGATTAAACAAGCGCGCGAATCGTTTTCTTCGCTCTCGGCGCAGCTCGACACGCTGATGCAAAAACTCAACATTCTTTCCAAGAACTTTACCGACATCTCGAACCAAAACAAGCAAGACATTCAAGTCATGCTCGAAAACATGTCAAAGATTTCGAGGGATCTAAACTTGATAACACAACGCATCAATTCGGGGCGCGGGTCTGTCGGCAAACTCATCCAAGACGAAGAGCTTTACAAGAACGCGAACGAGGCGGCATACCACGCGCGCGAGCTTTTCAGAAAACTCGAAGCCAACCCTTCGCTCTTTCTCAACAAGGGGAACTAACGCGCTGTGGCGAGCGGAACGAAGCGCCTTTCTCTATGGCAATCTCTCGACGAGACGCGCCGCCACGCAGTCCGCGTCGGGGCTTGGGTCTTTGTCGGTTTTCTTCTCCTGACGGTCGTAGCCATCGTCGGCTCGCGAATACACACGGCGCGGTCGGGATTTACAATAGACGTTTCGTTCTCGTTCTTGAGCAATTTAACGCGCAATGCAAAAGTGCTGCTTTCAGGCGGCAAGCAAGTCGGCTATGTTAAAGATATTTTTCAAAAAGAGCGCCAGACGTATGTAAGGCTTTACCTCGATAATTCGCTCAAAGGGAAAATCCCACGCGGCAGTGGCACGCAAATTGCGATTTTTTCTAACAATCTTTTTGGACAGAAATATATCAATATCCAACTGGGTGAAAGGCTCGCTCAAACACCTCTCGTCCAACCCGGAGAAATTGTGCGGGGGATATCTCCGCCTTCTTTTGAACAGATGATGCTTTCTTTCTCAAGCTGGTTTGAGGGGCGCAGTGTGGGTGAAGTTTCAGAACTCATTTTTGCCAACGCTGCGCTCTTGCAAAGAAATCTCGATGGAATTATTAACGAGAACCGTGAAGATCTCCAGGCCGTAATCAAGAACGCGACGGGATATTTTTCGACAATTTCAACACAGTTCACAACGCTCAAGGGGAATCTCTCGGTGATCGCGCATAATAGCGAGGAGATTCTCACGGCGCAACAACAAAGCATGGCAGAACTCGTGCAGAATTCATCGACGATTGCAAAGAATTTGGAAACTATCGAAAAAGCGCTTTCTGAAAATCACGGGACTCTCGGTAAATTCAGCAATCAGAACAAAGAGATCCGCGAAAACGTTCGCTTGATGGTCGAATACAGCCGCTCGTTTATTACGTGTATCCAAGAACGGCCTTGGGTGATGATCTACAAAGAATCTTGCCGCAAAAAATAAAGTTGCAGAAAGCGTATAAATCCCACAGTGCCAGCGAGTTCTGAGACTAAAATCTTCGGAAAATGATCTATACGTCGCGCGAAATTTGTTTTAAGAGTTCGTCGCGCTTTCTTGCATCGAGCCCCTCCCCGCCTTCGAGACTCGGCTCGGCTTTCTGATTTTTGCGTCTGTGCCGAATGAAAAGAACGACGACGCCTGCAGAGAGAAGAAACCCGAGAATTGAAAATACCGCCAAATAGTTACTCTCGGGGATGCTCAAGATTTGGCTACCGAACCCGTTCTCGAACTTGGGCACCATGTAGTTGTAATCTTGCGTGCGCGCTAAAGTAAACGCGGCGTCGGTCTCGGCGATTTTCCCAAAACCATTCTTGAAACCGTCGATGATTTGTGTGTCGGTGTAGCCTGCCAAGAGTAATTTATCAATAGCATCGCGCGCAGGCCACGCATTGCAATGCCCCGTATGGTTGCAGTTTCGGAGCGGCATGTTGCAACCGCACGTGCACATAATCTTGTGCGAAATAGCATCGAAGCGTTTAAGAAGTGTCGGATCTTTGAGCCTGCTATGCGCACTCTGCGCGAAAAGTGGGAGAACTAAGAAATACGCCAGCGCAATCGAGACGGCGCATCGAGTCATTATCCGCTTCACAAACGGACGATGCGGTAGAAGAGACAGCCGATAAAGCGGATTTTGGATCGAGTTTAGGCTTAGAACTCGATTGTCTCTATTTACTTGCAGTTTGCTGCGCAATTTCGACGCTGAGTGCTGCCTCGGCAAGCGCACGATCGGCATCGGAGCGCGAATAAAGATTCGTTGGAATCATGTCGATATCTCCGTACATAGCAATTTCGCGTTCACGGCGTAATCGCTGCGAAAGAGCTACGAGTTCGGGTATTCGTTCCTGCACACTACTTGGAAAGCGATGCCTATGTTCGTGAATCAGTGCCGAGACATCGTGCCATTTTGGAGGATCAATCGCCACGAAGCGCAGCATTGCTTTTGTCGCCAATTCGACAATTTCTTGAGCCTCACGCACGGCGTCCGAGTACCCCTGTTTCTCTATATAGACTGGTAAAACTTCCAAACGCAATGCCGCTTTTTTCAAATAGGCGATTGCCAAATCTTCGTTGCTCATAAATCTATTTTCTCGCCGGGTTTGAGATTCGGTTTCAAGAGCCAATAGTAACCGCCCCCCGAATACCGCTTTTCTGTTCCCCACTCGCGCATTTTTTCGCGTAGGCGTTCCAAGTATTTTGTAAAAAAATCTTCTCGGTCAAAGAGAATACTCACCTGTTCAGTCATATCGAGAAAAAGTAAGCTACCCATTTGCACTTCTTCCGGTGTTTTCAAAACGGTTGAAACACGCACAGGATAAGTCTTGCCCTGGCACGAGATAGCCATCCTCTCGCGCTCTTCAACATACTGGGTAAACGCATCGATACGCGGCATGCGCCCATTGGGCAAATTAGAAGCGACAACCAGAAGATCCAAATCAGATTCGATGGTGGCTGTGCCTCGTGCGACCGAGCCATAAACGGCAAAGGTGATTAGTGAGGCGCCGTAGTAATCCTCTGCAAACCGCATGAGGCGTTCGGCCACATCTTCAAACTGTTCAATGAGCCGCATAGTTATACGCTCGCCGCTGTGTAAGAGCGTCAAGCGTGTTTTGGCAATTTTGTTTGGCCTTATTTTCTCAGTACCGGTAGTGCTCCGCCTTGTACGGTCCGTTCACATCGACGCCGATGTAGTCTGCCTGATCTTTAGTCAACTTTGTCAGCTTGACGCCGATGCGTTCCAAATGCAAGCGCGCCACCTCTTCGTCTAAATGCTTAGACAAACGGTAAACTCCCACTTTGTATGTGTCTCGGTTTTGCCAGAGATCGAGCTGAGCAAGGGTTTGGTTCGTGAACGAATTACTCATCACGAAAGATGGGTGACCGGTCGCGCAACCCAAGTTGACAAGACGCCCTTCAGCCAAAAGATAAATCGAATGCCCGTTGGGTAACGTGTATTTATCGACCTGTGGTTTGATATTGAGTTTCTTAACGCCAGGCAAGCGTTCGAGCGCTTCAACTTGTATCTCGTTATCAAAATGCCCGATATTACAAATGATCGCCTGGTCTTTCATCGCTTTCATGTGCTCCAGCGTGATGATGTCCTTGTTACCGGTCGTCGTCACGAAAATATCCGCGACTGAAAGCGCATCTTCCATCGTCGTCACGGTATACCCTTCCATCGCCGCTTGCAGAGCGCATATCGGATCGATCTCTGTAATAATGACGCGGCAACCGAATTGGCGGAGCGACTGCGCGGAACCTTTACCGACATCGCCATACCCTGCGACGACGGCGACCTTGCCCGCAAGCATGACGTCGGTTGCACGCTTGATGCCGTCGACTAAAGACTCGCGGCAACCATACAGGTTGTCGAATTTCGATTTCGTGACCGAGTCGTTGACGTTGATTGCCGGGAAAAGAAGCTCGCCCTTTTCCATCATTTGATAAAGACGTTTCACTCCCGTTGTGGTTTCTTCGGAAACTCCCCGCACAGCCTTGCCAATCTTCGCCCATTTACCGGGCGAAGCCTTGAGCGAAGTTTTCAACTGATTCAAAATAATTTGGAATTCTTTGTTGTCTGTTTTTTGGTCGAGCACGCCGGGGTCTGTTTCTGCCTGTGCTCCCAAATGGATAAAGAGCGTCGCATCGCCACCATCGTCGACGATAAGATCAGGGCCCGAACCATCCGGCCACGTCAGCGCTTCTTCTGTGCACCACCAATACTCTTCGAGCGTTTCGCCTTTCCAAGCAAAAACAGGCGTTCCAGTTTCTGCGATGGCAGCCGCCGCGTGGTCTTGCGTCGAGAAGATGTTGCAACTGCACCAGCGCACATCCGCGCCGAGTTCTTTTAGGGTTTCGATAAGAACAGCAGTTTGAATCGTCATGTGCAGAGAGCCCATGATCTTTGCGCCTTTCAAGGGTTTTTCTTTGCCGTATTTTTTTCTGAGCGACATAAGGCCTGGCATTTCATGCTCGGCTATGTCGAGTTCTTTGCGGCCAAAATCGGCGAGTGAGATATCGGCGACTTTGTAAGGAAGCTGCCCCACGGCAACACCTGCGGAATTATCTGTTTTTAGCATAAATCGATACATGCGAATGTATCGATGTGTTGTCAAGCGAAAGAGCCGCGTGGTGCGGGAGGCAAGAAAAATGCGCAAATCAATAGCAAACGTGTTCTTGCGCGAGATGCGAAAAGTCGGCTATGGACGGCATTTGACAACAACGGAAAAAAACACTACTTGGCGCACCTGATCGTTTGATTCACTCGTGAAATTATCGAGGCAAAAAATCAATAAAGTGCTGTACAGTTTCAAGGGTGCAGTCCAAACTCCGATAACTGACTTGAACTACTGATTGAGAGAATGAAAATGAAAGCTGTCATCAGAAAAGCAAACCCGAGAAAAGGATTCTATGCCGCCGAGATCGTCGACAGTGAAGAGTATGTCGTCTTTGAATTACTGGATACTACAGAACCGGAGCAGGATGACGTGATTGAAATAAATGAAACACACCCCTTGGGTGTTGAAACTATCAAGAATGTAACCCAAAATCACAACATAGAAGTTTGTATTGAGGATTATACCAATCTGGCGGGTGCCATTAGATTTCTTAACAATTCCGACAACGCATGAAACTCACCGATACCGAAATACGCGAAGTCACACGCCTCATCGAAGCT
>CAUJII010000117.1 GCA_963205035.1 Spirochaetota bacterium | reverse complement strand
CTCGGTTCGATGAAGATCGAAGGTATGTGGGGTCTCTTAACGTATCTAACCGGCGTCATTGCCGGGCACATAACGCATCCCAATTCAAGAGTACTAGTAACATCGTTTCTTGTCTTTGGCGGTTTTTCTATCTTCTCGGTTGTGAAAGATGCTAAAGATATCCGTGCAGACTTTCGTGAAAAGCGGAAGACCCTTTATACATGGGCCAGGCGTTCCGGATTTTCGATTCACAAACTACAGTATATACTGGCGATAACGACAGGCGTTGGCGCAATTATCGTCAGCCTCATGATGGCTGGCAGCGTCGTCACTTGTACGATTGGTGTTGCCCTTGCAGGATTGATCTCTTACTCGGCTCTGCATTCACATGTACGTCTTTGGTTTCAGATCTTTTTGCTGGCCGTCATGTTGTTAATCGTGAATGCTGCTGGTTTTGAGATACTGAGCCGAAATTTGACTAGGTAATTAGATAATGAAGTTTTTTGAAAAGCCCTTTCTTATTCTTATTTTGGCAGGTGCTTTAGCTGATTGCCGGAAAAAAGAATTGCCCGGCACAGCGGAGATTCGGGAGATTTTTCAACAAACGGATACGGAGTTGCAAAAGATCGCTCCAATGCTTGATGAGCGCGCCAAGCCAGAAACGGTACGCCAGGCGGCACTGAACATCGAGCACCTCTTTGGGGATCAGTATGCAAAAACCAGAAATATCCTAAAAAAATATCCGAACCTGATGGCAGATCGTCCAGAGTTTGAGAAGGTGCTGTCTGTCGAGATGGCTGCTTTGCGCGAAAGTCTGGGCTTGGTTATTCGGCGCATCAAGTACTGGCAAAAGCGCATGCCGCGTGACAAAATATTTAATGACAGTCTAAAGCGTACAAGCAAACTGAGTTCGCAAATGGAAATCGAGTCGCGCCCCGCTGAATAGGCAGTGCTGCCGCAGAACCGTCTGCACTTCTGCGAGAGTCGTGGGCGAGCTTTCACAAAATTGCGTCTCGGTGAAGAAAACCTTTCCCCAATCGTGCGTCCGCATATTTCGCATTTCACCCATTTGCGCACAGTCGAGTTTCGGATCATAAGTTTTTTTCGGAGTACAGCTAAAGATCAGCGACAGAAATAAAATTATCGTTAGACGTATTAATACCACCGAGGCGAAATTTGTTTTTTGTGGCTGACTGCCAACCGTTTTCCGGTAGGACACGGAAAAATTCGGTGAGACCACTGCGGAAAATTTTGTCTTTCTCTTAGAAGAGCCTCGTGTAAGCGATACGAAATTAACTATTTACGCACAGAACCTCTGTCAAAAACTCTTTCCATGAATACATTTTCGGTAGTGAAGAAAACCCCATGGAGAATTGTTGTGTCGCTCGCTCTTGTCCTTTTTCTCGCCTGTTCGGGCAAAAAGAACTCACCCGAAGCAATGCGTCAGATGATGACGGAGTTTTTCACGGTTAAGCCCGACAAGACGATGCCAGCGGCGGGAATCTGGCGCGCCGATGCGCAGTCTGTGCGTGAGATGATTGAGAGACTTTATTTGGCCAATTACGTTGCGAAGCGCAATGGACCGGAAGCGGAGAAAATACGCGAGCAATTGCAGTCGCTCACGATTTATTTCCGCGTCGAGGGTGAAACGATTAGCATGCTTTCGATTGTCGCGGCCTCTTATGGCAAGAGCGACGGCAAACTAACGCGCAAACCCAGCACGAAGCCGGGCATCGAAACTTACGACGCTCAAATGCAGGGCGAGAAGGGCGGGCAGCAGGCGGTTGTCGTCTATGCGGTGGATGAAAAGGGCGAGCACTTGGCGTATATCGAGGGAGGCGCGCCGATTATGGCGGTGCGTGAGACGCAGAGCACGGAGGCATTGGTCGAGACATACTCGCACCAGTTGAAAACGGCGCGGGAGCCGTCCCGATAGTTTGGGACGGCGCGTGCAAATGTAATAACTATTACAAGGCGTCGCTCTATTTCAAACCAAAGCAATAGATGGGAAGTATGCCGTTGCACGTACCAGGTGTCGCGTACGTCCAATTGATGTCGCTATGTATTGCCGAACCTTTGTAGCCATTCTGTCCCGTCGTCCCATCCGCCCACGCGTTACAGTGATCCGAATCTGCCGTGCCGCCTGTCTTTGTCCCCGTCCACGTATTGCTACTACTCCCTGCTTTTGTCTCGTCGTACCGGATCGGATTTTGCAGAGTGCCGCTAAAAAGCTGCGCATACCCCTCGGCAATGGTGTCGCCCATCGTGTTGACCCACGTGGGGCCGCCGAAGGGCAGTGTGCAATTAGTTAGGGGTTGACCTTGAATACGGCATGTCATGTCGTCGCCGGAAGTGCTCACCCAACCCACATACGTGGCTGCGGGAAGGTTTGCCGCTACCGCCATTTGTTTGCACGCGCAGTCGGCCATCGCCCAGCCCACTTTTCCGCTACAAGCACCAGACCATGCCGAACTGAATGAAGTGCCTCCAAAGTCGCCCGTTGTCGCTACCGAGCTTACAAAAACGGTGCGGATATCGGGACCCGCTGCCGCAGCGTTCGTCCCATCGGGATCAGTGAGCTTCTCATAAAGGTTGTAATTATTGCAATGCAGCGCCAAAATGGCCACAGCAAGTACATGAATTCGCCAAGAACCAATAGCTACTTTCATTATCAATAGCACTCCCTATGCTTAGAACACCATAGATTGCAGTAGCGTTCTGTCAAGAGGATTTGGCTTCCAGAGCGAGTAGCGGCCTTTGGTTTAGAGCAGGTATGTAAATTTGCCATTGCCAGCAAGGCGATAGACTCAAAAACACACAATTTAATTTTTTGTGCGCCACTTGATTCAGGTCAATGCAATTTGAAACGACCCGTGCTTAGGGCAAGGGTAGAGGTACGCAATGGAACGGCTCTACATCACCCTCTTACTCTTCGCGACAGCCAGCGGCGTGTTTGCTCTGCCAGAAAAAAATACGGCCTCTGAAGCGGAGAATCAAAAACGGGAGCAATCCACCAAAGAGAGCACGGTCGAGTTTTCTGAAGACGATGCGCTGCGCTTGCGGGCTAAGACGCCTGTGGTAATTACCGCATCGCGAAATCCTGAAAAATCAGAAGACGAGGTTATCCCCGTGGAAACCATTCCCGGGGCATACCTCGCCCAGTCGGGTTCGAGCAACATTGCTGAAGCATTGGCATACCAGCCGGGGCTCTACGTTTCGTACAATGCGCTGCGAGGAGATACCGTCCAAGTCGGCGGCCTGCCTCCCGAATACAGTCTTATTCTTATCAACGGCAGGCGCGTCATCGGCAAGAACGAAGAAGCGACGAGCATCAACCGGCTGAACCTCAACGATGTCGATCGCATTGAAATTCTCAAAGGGGCGGGTTCGGCCATTTACGGTTCGGAAGCGGTCGGCGGAGTCATCAACATCATCACGCGCACTATCGACGCCCCGGTGGAATACAAAGTTTCTGCAGGCGGCGGTGAACTGGGTAAGTTCAACCTCGATGCGATGGTGGGTACGAAGCACGGCATTTTCAGCAACAAGACGGATGTCTCGTTTCGCCAGCTCGACGAGTATTCCATCTCATCGAGCGACCCTAAGCTCATGGGGCGCGGTTTTGGCAACTGGCAAATATCCGACCAAATGCAGTTTGACGTAAGCAAAAAATGGCAGGTGGGTTTAGACTTAAACGCGGTGGATCGCCGCGAAAGAGGCGTCTCGAAAACTACGGGGTATATCAACGAAAGCAAGTTGAGCCAGCTCGCATCGGGAACGCTTTTTTCTAAGAGCCAATTTTCCGCGACGCAAAGTCTCAACGTCGACTTAAACTATTCGTACTTCGACGACACGTACGCGCAGGATTTCCAGAATCCATTGACAAAAGATACTTCGGTGCGTACGAAAGAAAACTACGCGAGCGCTCTTTTTCATTACAACTGGTTGTGGGCCAGTAATCAATCGCTCACTCTCGGCATGGAAAACATCGGCGAAAAAATGGTGAGCGACCGCATTGCGGGTTCGACGCCTAATTCGCCCGGCGAAAAAGAACGGTTCCGCTACGCAACGTATGCAGAAAACAAGTGGGTGATTGTGCGCTCGCTCAACATGATACTCCAACCCGCTCTCCGCTACGATTACGTCGAAGCGCACAGCGACGCCGTTTCGCCGCGCCTCGGTTTTCGTATAGACCCTCTCTCGACAGTTACGCTGCAAGCGGGGTATGGCTGGGGGTTTAGAGCGCCGAGTCTCAAAGAGCTCAACTATGATTTTTCGTATGGTCCGATTATGCGCGTGCAAGGCAATCCCAACTTAAAATCGGAAAAATCGCAGTCGTATAACGCCGGGGTGATTTGGAAAGTCGCTCCTTGGCTTACCTTGGCGTCGAATGGTTACTACCACATCATCCGCGACAAAATAACGCGCGTCTTGGACCACACGTCAGGCATGACGCAATTTTATTCGCATGTCAACGCAGACTATGTAGAGAGTAAAAGCGCCGAATTACAGGCGGAGTTCCGTCTCTATAAATACTTCACGCTGCGGACGGGGTACACCTACACAGACGCCATTGCGCAGTACACGACGACAGACGCAGTGACGAAAATCACGAGCTCGATGGTGCGCACGCTCGATGGGCAGGCAGCGCATACGGGATCGGCAACCTTCATCATGGATTACCGTCCTTGGGGATTAAAATTATCCGTGAGCGCGTTGGTTATCGGCGAAAGACCAGTTTACAATAAGCTCACGCGTACGACAGAAGCGCGTAGTCCCTACAACGATCTGCAAGCGCGAATTTCAAAAGAAATTGCGCGAGGCGTCTCTGCATTCATTAGCGCGGAAAACCTGACGAATAACTTTAACGAGACCGACCTTATCAGGCCGCCGCGCTCTTTTTGGGGAGGTGTAATCGTTCAGAATTTTTGACTACGCAAGGCGCTCAAAGGCGTCTTGCCAAAAAACCAAATCGAAGGTGTCAAAAAATGATGCCTTCAAGGAGAGAAAATGAAAACGAAAATCACCGTAGCGCTTGCCGCGCTACTCGCAGTTCTCCTCGTGCAGAACTGCAAAGAAAAACCGAAGGTAGCGCAGTTTACCGGGCCGGGTAAGGCGCTCTTTGAACAGAAAGGCTGTCTGGCTTGCCACGGCTTTGGCTCGGGAGACAAACCCACAGGGCCGGATCTTTTAGGCGTAACGCAGCGCCGTCCCGCAGCGTGGCTCGCAAAGTGGATTATCGACCCCGCTCCTCTCTTGAAGAGCGACAAGTACGCGAAAGACTTGCTGAAGAAGTTCAACAACGTGGCGATGCCGGCTTTAGGCGTTAAAGAAGAAGAAAGCAAGCAGATCGTCGAATACCTTGCGTGGATGGACCAAACCGGAGGCGGGGCGAAGACTCCTTTTGTGCCGCTGACCGATGCAGAGTTTGCCCAAGGCAAGCAAATCTTCTTCGACCGTTGCTCGGGTTGCCACGGCGCAAAACGCTGGGGCGCTACGGGACCATCGCTCTTGCCCGATAGCCACATCGTGAACGCGAAAGAAGTCTCCGGCGGCGGAACGAAATCCAAAGGAACAGAAGCTCTCGAAGCGATCATTTGGAACGGAACTCCCGGCGGCATGCCTCCTTGGGGTAAAGAAGGAGTCCTCAACAAAAAAGAAGTCAACCTGATGGCGCGCTACATCCAAATGACGCCTCCGTCGATTCCGACTTTCGACTTGGCAGAAATGAAGAACCGTTGGAAGCTGCATGTGCCTGTGGCTGATCGTCCGAAAACCGACGAGTCGAACGGCCGCTTCAAAAACTATTTTGGTGTTGTCATGCGCGATGCGGGTAAGGTAGCCATCCTCGATGGAGATACTAAGGAGAGAATCGCTCTTCTCGATACGGGGTTTGCAGTTCACATCTTACGCTCGTCGCAAACAGGCCGCTACTTCTATTCGATTGGCCGCGACGGCAAAGTGACACTCATCGACCTTTGGTACAAAACGCCGAAGATGGTCGCTGAAGGCAGAACTTGCTGGGATGCGCGTTCGATCGACGGTTCCAAAGCGCCGGGGTACGAGGACAAGTACGCGATTATCGGTTGCTACACGCCCAACCAGTACGTCATCTTAGACGGGTTGACGCTTGAACCACTTTCGAACACGAACGTCGAAGCAACAAAAGATTACGCGACAGGCAATACTCTCCCCGAGGTGCGCGTTGCGTCGATTGCGGCTTCTGAGACCGACCCTTTTTGGGTAATCAACCTCAAGGAAGCAGGTTGGGTATACCTCATCGATTACACCGACCCGAGAAAACCTAAAGAGATCCGCCTTAAAGCAGAGAACTTCTTGCACGACGGCGGTTGGGTTCGTTTACCCGGTTCGCACGAGCACCGCTACTTCTTAGTCGCTGCAAACGGCAAGGACCGTGTGTGCGTGGTCGATGTGAAGCTCAAAAAAGTACAACAGCCATGTATCAAGGTTGATAAAGTGCCCCACCCAGGCCGTGGAGCGAATTTTGTCCATCCCAAGTATGGTCCTG
The DNA here is from genome assembly GCA_963205035.1 of Spirochaetota bacterium. Classification (GTDB taxonomy): domain Bacteria; phylum Spirochaetota; class Leptospiria; order Turneriellales; family Turneriellaceae; genus Turneriella. The sequence continues at coordinate 9,504 of CAUJII010000117.1, read as the reverse complement.
TTTGGGCGACACCACACATCGGTGCTGCGTCGATCTCTTTTATTGGCGTAGACCCTGTAAAGCACCCCAAGTATGCATGGAAAGAAGTCGAGCGTATCAAAATTAAATCCGCCGGTTCGCTTTTCGTGAAGACGCACCCTAAATCGAACAACTTGTGGTTCGACATGACGCTTTCGGCGCAAGAAGGGGTCAACGGTGAAATAGGGGTTTACAATATCTCGACAGGTGAAATCAAGTACATCAAGGCTTCGCCCAAGCGTGTTACCCATATGGAGTATAACGCACAAGGTACAGAGCTTTGGGTATCTGGCTGGTTAGAAGGAGCAGTCCTTATTTACGACGATAAAACGACCCAATTAATCAAAACGATTAAGGGAAGTTGGGTGCACACACCCACAGGTAAGTTTAACGTCACGAATACCAGTAAAGATATCTACTAAATTTTTATAGGTGAGCGCAGCTCACCTACAAAAATACACTAAGTCCTTGATGTAAATCAAGGACTTTTTTTAAGACTTGGTTTAGACAAGCAACTTAACGACTGGCTTTTATGCTGGGAGGTCAATAAATGGACGAAAACGAAGCACCGAAACGCACGTTGATGCAAAAAATGTTCGATAACATGTGGTTATTGTTCTTTATCGGCATGGCATTCCCTGGGGTCTTTTACCTCGGTTGGGGCCTTCTCGAGATATTTGTATTCAACAACGCTCAACTCACAGATTATCTGGCAAAATCAAACCAGACGTATCTGCTACCACCTAAATAAGGAGACTTTATGCCGATAGAGAACCCCAAGAAAACTTGGTGGGAGCCATTCAATCGCGAAGAGAAGATTTGGCTCTACATCTCCATTGTCTGGTGCGCTATCATGTTTGCCATGATGCCGCTCGGGCACTTTTGGAACCAAAACGTTTCATCTGAAACGTACAAAACAACCCCCGCCGAATACGGTAAAATTGTTCAAAACTTTATTACAAAGTACGAACGCAAAGACACCAAAGGGCAGGTTGTGACACACAATGGACAACCCGGCGGTATTCCGCTCGTCGATGCGCCCACAAAAGAACAAGGCGATGCGTTCTTGCTCGCAAAAGCATGGCAGTTTACTCCTGTGCTTGTGCTAAAAAAGAACAAAACGTACCGCATTCACATGTCGTCACAAGACTACCAGCACGGCTTTTCTTTGCAGCCACAAAACATCAACATCCAAATTCTACCGGATTACAGTTTTGTGATTACGATGAGCCCCAACGAAGTAGGCAAATTCTTCTTGGTGTGTAACGAATACTGCTTCTTCGCCGGTGAAAAAATGGGGCATGACTCCATGGTCGGACAGGTGATAGTGGAGGAATAACATGAGTATGTCAAAATTTGTAAACCAATTTAGAACCTGCCCCTCGACGGGCCTCAAAGTGCACATGCCAGCGCAAAAGCTGATATGGGCAAACGCCGTCACAGCGGTGGTTTTTCTTTTACTCGGCGGAGTGCTCGCGCTTCTTATCGCGCTAACACGCTGGCCGGCTGTTCACCTTTTACCGCAAGACTTGTTCTATCGCTTTATCACAGCGCACGGCATGACCATGCTCGTCTTCTGGATCGTCTTCTTTGAAATGGCTGGCGTCATTTTTGCCGCTCAGACTATTTTAGGTTCGCGCTTTCCAGGTATTGGCTTCGCGTGGTTCAACTATATCTTGATGCTTACAGGCGCTATTATGGCCGAAGTGATTGTGTTCATGGGCAAAGCGGACGTTATGTTTACCGCGTATCCGCCGCTCAAAGCTCACCCGCTTTTCTACTTGGGGATTATCCTCTTTGCTGTGGGAGCCCTTCTTTATTGCTTCCAGTTCCTCTATGCGCTCGTTATCGCAAAGAAAGAAGGATGGCATAAAGGCAGCTTGCCGCTCTTTACGTTCGGTATCTTGGTTGCGGTCATCATCGCGATCTTTACTCTCGTTTCGGGTGCTGCGGCTTTTATCCCCGCATTCCTTTGGAGCATGGGTTGGATTGGCTACATCGACCCCGAGTATTTCCGGATCACATTCTGGGGCTTCGGTCACTCAGCGCAGCAGCTCAACCTCGCGGCGATGGTGTCGATTTGGTATCTCTTAGCGCACCTCACAACAGGCGCAAAGCCGGTGAACCAAAAAATGTGCCGTTGGGCGTTTGTGCTCTACCTTTTCGGTATCAACTTGGGTTCGATTCACCATAACTTGGTTGACCCGGGTCTTTCTTCCACGTACCGTATTTTCAATACGAGCTACCTTTTCTATGCCGCGACTTTGGGTTCGATGATCCATGCGTTCTCGATTCCAGCGGCTGTTGAAACTGCACAACGCGCGAAAGGTTTCACAAAGGGCCTTTTCCAATGGATTGTCAAAGCTCCTTGGGGACAACCGGGCTTTTCGGGCATGGCGTTGTCGCTCATTATCTTCGGCTTCTTCGGCGGTGTCACGGGGATTATCCTCTCTGTCGAGCAGCTCAACATGCTTTCGCACAACAACTTGCGCGTTCCAGGCCACTTCCACATGACAGTGGTGGGCGGCACGACACTCGCGTTTATGGCACTTACATACTACGTCATTCCGCTTGTATTGCAGCGTAAAATTGTGGGCGAGAAAATCGCTAAATGGCAGCCTTACGTCTTTGCAACAGGTCTCATGATGTTCACCACTGGTATGCACTTTGCCGGTGTGATGGGCGCTCCCCGCCGTCATTGGGACGTGACTTTCAGCAACGCTGTCATCCAGGTTCCGTTTGACCCTGCAATGAACACGATGCTCGCTCTCGTGGGTATCGGTGCATCGCTCGCCTTCACGGGCCTCTTGATGTACGTGTACGTTTCGGTCGCATCGGTTTTCTTCGGCAAGAAGATTCCTTCGCAAATCGAGCCGTACGCACCGCCGTACGCAAAGTAAGAAATACGATGGTGGGGAGGGCTTAGCCCTTCTCACCGAACAATTTAGGAGGTTATCATGAGTAACAATAACGGAACCAAAGAAAAGATGCACGCCCCGGGCAGCTTTGTCCTCGCGCTGATTTTCTTAGCATGGTTTATGGTTGTGTATTTTACCCAGTGGCTGGCTCTCAGCAAGAACTGGACAGTGTATTAGAGTTTTTAGTTAGGGGGAGTTACTCCCCCTAATAGTTATTCCCATGAAATTTAGAAATCCCTTTTTTCAGTTTTTTCTTTCGTTTTTCCAGCGAGCAGACGCCGCATTCAATCACGTCTTTGGTGAGAGAGGAAACTTCCTCTACTACTTAGGCGCGCTACCGCTTATTCTGCTCTTTGTGCTCCTTTTTACCGGCCTTTATCTCTTTATTTATTACAACATGGCCGTCGACCAAAGTTACGAATCGATTAAGTACGTTACCGAAACTGCGTTCTTGGGCAAATTCATCCGTAACCTGCACCGGTACGCCGCCGACGCGATGATGTTCTTCGTCATTTTGCATCTCATGCGTATGCTTTTTGAAGAGAAATTCCAAAACCACCGCAGCTTGGCGTGGATTACCGGTCTCATTATCTTGGCGCTCATGCTCGTGCAAGGTGTGACGGGCTACATCCTGCCGCTCGACGCGAATGCTCGGTACGTCATGGAAAAAACGTCGGAGCTACTCGCTGGAATGAAAGTCTTCGGCGACACGCTGCCTCGATCGTTTTCTTCTCCTGCGCTTCTCGGCAAATGGATTATGTGGGTTGTTCTCATCATCCATCTTTTTATTCCGCTCTTTTTTATACTTCTCCTCTTTATACATGTTTTACGTACGGCGCGTGCGCGGATTTTCCCACCCAAGCGGATTACTTATGTCTTCTTGGGAGTTCTTTTTCTTTTTACCCTTCTTTTTCCGATAAACCTCGTCGGGAAAGCAGACGCCGATAAGATGGCAGAGCTGGTGCAACCCGACTGGTTCTATCTCTTTTTTGCGGCTATCTTCGACTCACGCTATAGTTGGATTGCCTGGCTTGGGATGGGAGTCGCATTCCTCGTTCTTTTGTTCCTACCAAAGCTCCTCAAGAAGCGCGTCATTCTTCCGGCTGTGGTCGATGCAGACAAGTGCACCGGCTGCGGGCTTTGCGCACAAGACTGCCCTTACGAAGCGATGTCGATGATCGAACGCGCAAAACTCTCGACCGAGTCTCTTGAAGGCGGCGCAGAGAAATCCAGCGAAGCCTCTCCCGGGAGTAAATATAAATACCTCGTCGAAATCGATACCAACCTTTGCTCCGGTTGCGGCATTTGTGCAGGTTCCTGCGCGTGGGATGCCCTCACGTACCCCAAACCCGGTGAAACAGAAAAAGAGCTCGATTGGGCACCGGCGAAGGACAAATGGCTAGCGCTTTTTTGCCAAGGCCGTGCACATGCTCTGGGAATGGCCGCACAAGAGGAACCGTTCCGCGAGTTGGCACCCAATGCCGTGGCACACGTCATGCCTTGTACGGGCAAGTTGGGTTCGAGCATGGCGCAGAAAATTCAGGGCGCGGGCGCGAAAGGCATTCTTGTCGGCGCGTGTGCGAACGGCGATTGTTGGTACCGCGAAGGCAACAAGTGGTTGCAAGACCGCATTCAAATGAATCGTAAACCGAGTTTCCGCAAAGTGTCGGGTGAGCTGCCGATTATCGGCGTGCGGTTTACCTCTGCGCAAAAAAAAGAAGCGAAAAAAGAAATCTTGAACGCGATTGAAAAAAATACGTTTGCAGGTCAGCCTCTCCCGCTGCGTCTCTTTGCATTCTTAAAGCCCTCGACGTGGGTCCATTCATTTTCGGTGAGTACTCTTTTTATCGCAGCGATGCTTTGGGTTTTCTTTATGGGTTCGACGGGCCGCTTTGGCGCGCTCGTAGCCGGGCCAAACCAAGCAATGCTGCGGCTCGATTTCTTCTACCAAACGGACAAAGAAACTTGTACTCCCGATCAAATCCCCGTGAATGCAGAAAAAGAAGCCGTCGAACGCATGACGGGTCTTGTCAAACTCGACAACCTCACCCCCGAGGCGCGCGAAAATCTCTTGCGCCAAGCGCGCGAAGGTGTAAAGACGAAGTATTGCAGCCGTGCTCGGCGTATGCTGGATATCACGGTAAAAATCAACGGCGTTGAAATTGCGAAGCGTTCGTTCAAACCTGCAGGATTGCGCAAAGACGGGATTACTTACGCGATGATGAAGGAATACACCACGCCAGGAAAACACTTGGTTGAGGTCGAGTCTCAAGAGAAGGACAAAGCAGGGCACGGTAAGACGGTGCTCTACCGCGATACTCTGGAGTTCAAACCGGCCGAGGTAAAACTCATCGATTACAACCCCAATACAAACGCGTTTTTCCTGCGCGTCTTGCCAGCTGCGGCGACAGAAGGTGAAACAAAGAAAGAATGAAGCGCGCACATTTTTTAATCCCACGTTTTGTATTTCTAAGTGTTCTGTTACTTGCCGCGTGCCAACCAAAAATTGAAGAAGTGTACCAGAAGAGCTTCTCTTTGCGTGCAGCGCGTGCGCTCGATAGCTTGGGAGATACGCACAGCGCACTCTATTACATCGAGCAGGCAAAAAAAGAAAGCGCGGCGGCGCAAGAGGCAGACCATTTCGTGAAGTCGATTGCGTTTCGCAAAGAGCAAGCGCAGGCATGCATCGACGATGAAAAGGCGCGTTTAGAAGTGAACCGCTATCCGCGCATGCGCCACCGTCACCTCTTTCAGATCGGAGTCTGCTCTGAAGGCTTGGGAGACACGAAAAACGCGCTGCGCTTTTATACGCTCTCGGCGAATGCAGGCTCGAAGCAACCGCAACTTTTTATCCGTCGTGCGTTGTTACTCGAGCAAACGGGGGATTTAAGATCTGCCGCCGCAGATTATCAGCGCGCGGTCGAAGTCAATCCCAATTATCCGCCGGCGCTTTTGGAACGCGGCCTTTTTGCAGTGAGAAAAAACGATGCGGGGAAAGTTCAGGAAATCCGTGAACGACTAAAAACGGTCAAGCCAGAATACATTCCAATCTTGGATGACGCGATGAAGCACCGGCAGGAATTTTCCGCATGGTGGGAGGTTAAGCATGCAAGCAAATAATTCCAAACGCCTTTGGGCACTACGCGCCGTGGGAATTTTTCTCATGGCGGGCACAGCGTACATCGCTTGGTACACAATGTCGGCGGGCAAGCCGCGCGATTTTTGGCGCGACAAAGTGACGGCGCGGCGCGGCTCGCTTCTGAATGTTGCGGGCACTTTCACCGATCAATTCGGCAAGAAGGTCACGATGAAAGATTTTGAGGGACAGAACACAATTTCCACTTTTGTGTTCAAAGACTGCACGATGTCTTGCCCTATCATCATGAACGACTTGCGGCTTTTTGATAAAGCGAACCCCGATTTTCAGAAAACGGGTACATACCTCATTTTTACTTTTGAAGACCACCGCCAAAGCCCGGAAGAGCTGCAAGAGTTCTTGAAAAGATACCGCGTTCAAGGCGACAAGTGGCGCGTTTTGACCTCTGACGCACAGACAATCCGCAACTTGGCGGATACTTTCGAGTTGCAGTACAACAAAGGCGAGAAAGGCAACTACATCTACGCACACAGCAACGTCTTCATCGTCGCGAATAGAAAAGGCGCGGTCACCAATGAATTTCGAGGTCTTGAACAAGACAAGGTGAAGTTTTTCGACGAACTAAAAAAATCTCTCTGATGAGCAAGAATAAGGGCACATATCTATTTGTCATCTTTGGCGTGTGGGGGCTTCTCGCAGCCAACGGAATCAAAGATTTCTATTTTGAAATGCGCGCCAAGTCGACCGGGGAAATTATTAGCTACACCTCTCTACAGGAATTCTGCGGATGGACGGGCGACAGAAAGATCGGTGAAACCGATTTTCAGTACGGTTTCCGCCGCGTAAAAAATATGTTCTCCGCGCTCATGGCGATGACCTTTATGGCGGTCCTACTTTTTGGTCTCATTTTCGGAGCAATTTTCGGCGTCTTCTATTGGTCGGGCGCCTTTAAGGATGAAGAAGCATGAAAATTTCAACTCGGATGTGGATTACGGTCGCGGCAATTTTAACGCTCGCGTCTTTGGCGATTAAGTTTTACTTTTTGCCGGCAGTCGAAAATTTTAACCAGCTTGCAATTAAAGAACAAATCGAACGCGACATGGCGACTTTCGAGAAAGTCTTGGGGGTCGTTGCAACGGCCGCCAACAAAGACATGAATTTCGTGCGGCGCTCGTTCCGCGCAATCAGCGAAGAGAAAGGAATTCCCATCGACTTGCGCCGCGATGCAATTCTCGACGAACAGTTCGGCAAACAAAAAACAGGGTATGCGGAAAACGATTTTGAAAGGACTGCGCTGAAAACCGGGAAACCGGCGTTCCGTGAGTTTGGCGGCAATATCGAGTACGCTTACCCGCTCAAGACGCAGAAGCTCTGCCAAGGCTGCCACGTCGATGCACAGAAAAAACCCGTGGCACTCGATCATCCTTTAGGGCTCGCAGTGCGGAAACTACCCATACGTACGCTCAACGAATCGCCGATAAGTTATTTCACGCTCGATCTCTTCTGGCAAAACTTTGCGCTTCTGGCGCTTTGCATCGTAGCGCTCCTCATTCCCGTATGGTTTTGGATTTTGCGACCGCTCAAAGATTTGTCTGAAAAAGGCGATGCGATTGTCTTGCGCCGCGAGATGGCCGCAGAGAGCGACAAGGTTGTAGAGAACTTGCCCGAAAGCGAAAAGATGCCCGAAGAATGGCGCTCTATCAAACGGATTATCACCGATGCCGACAAACACTGACGCGCAAAAACTTCTTATCCGCTGGCTCTATGTTTGTGCGGCGGTTGTTTTTCTGATCGTTATTGTCGGCGGTATCACGCGTCTGACGCGCTCGGGGCTGTCGATTGTCGAATGGAAACCCGTGAGCGGAGTCATCCCACCCATCACCGAAACCGACTGGCACACGGAATTCGATAAATACAAACAGACTCCCGAATACCGGCACATCAACCATGCGATGAGCCTCGACGAGTTCAAAAATATTTTTTGGTGGGAGTTTATCCACCGCATCCTGGCGCGACTCATCGGGATTGTTTTTTTCATCCCTTTTGTCTGGTTTTTCTTTAAGCGGCAAATCCACAAACCGCTCGCTATCCGCCTTGCTTTCATTTTTCTCTTAGGCGGCTTCCAAGGCTTTTTAGGGTGGTACATGGTGAAGAGTGGGCTCGTCAAAGACCCGCACGTCAGCCACCTGCGGCTCATGAGCCATCTCATGACGGCGGTTTTAATTTATGCACTCATCCTAATGACTGCGTGGGGCCTTAAGACGCCAGCGCGTGAGAGGGGTCCGTCCGGTGGTGCATGGATTGTTGCAGTGTTTGCGTTTCTGATTCTCGCAAGCGGCGCGCTCGTTGCGGGACTCCATGCGGGCAAAATGTATAACACGTTTCCGCTCATGAACGGCGCGTTCTTTCCGCCCGGCATCACTTGGCTTGAACCGGGTTATACCAACCTTTACGATCACCCCGCTGTGGTGCAATTCATCCACCGCAACTTGGCCTATGCTTTTGGATTTTTGATCCTGTGGCAGCTTTGGCGCGAACGCAAGCGTTTAACGCTCTTGAACCCCGCCGTACTCTTGGCGGCGGTCTATCTTTTGCAAGTGACTCTGGGAGTTCTCACGCTTCTCCATGCAGTGCCTGTTTCGCTGGGAGCGCTCCACCAAACAAACGCACTCTTGCTTTTTACGGCGTCTCTTTGGATGTGGGCGGCGAGGCGGTATAGGGGCCTTATCCCCCCAGTTGGGCCCGCCTAATTGGGGCTGGATTTCCGCTGTTCCAATAAAAATCGCGCTTTTTTGTAATAGTTACTCCAAATTCGAACTTTTTTTCTGAAAAGTGAGAAAAAAACACTCTTTTTGGGTCTCGCTTCGCGACACTTATCAGTATTTAATATATAGAAGAGGAGTAATCCCACAAGTGGTATCGATACCCCCCCAAGGAGAAAAAATGAAAGAGAAACAGTTAGTCACAAGCGTGAGCTTGCCCGAGACGGAGGCCGGGTTGTGGCGGGCAAACCGTACCGAGATTATGCAGTTTTCGGAGCGGTATTTGCGAATCAAAATGCGAAACCAGATTCGGCGCGCCGTAACGCGCAAGTATAACCGGGTCGATGGGGAGTTTGCGATTGTGACGACGCGGTTTGCACCGACGGAATACGATACGCTGCATTTTGTCGCCCCGGCCGCCTATTTCAATTTGAGGTGGTAAGTCTTGCCGTCGGTCTTCAACTGTTCTTTTGTGACAAGCTGATGGAAAGCACGACTCACCGATTCGGGGGTTAAGTCCAAAAGCGCAGCAATCTGGTTTTTTGGAATGTTGAGTTGAACAGGGCCTTTCGCAGCGCCCAACGATTCGAGGTATGCGAAGATGCGCGCTTCGGCGTTTTTCAGCGCCAGGTTTTCAATTTTTTTACGCAGGCGCGGTAGGAGCTTCATGCACTTGTCTCTGAAATACGCGGCAATCGTTTCGTCTGTT
>CAUJII010000116.1 GCA_963205035.1 Spirochaetota bacterium | reverse complement strand
AATTCTTTCAACATCCGCATCGTCTATCGCCTGATATGCTGCTGTCGAGAAAAAATAGCGGTCCAACAGAACGACACTTCCCTGCCTGAGTGCAGGTTTGATTTGGTGCTCTAAATCCCACAAGCGGTCGATGAGAAAAAGATCGAATAGCTCAGCGCTAAGCCGTGCGTCGATCTCGTCGGCGGTGCGCAAGATGCGGCGGATTTCTCTCGACGCGTCGGTCTTTTCGGTGGGCTCGCGCAGACATACCGTCGTGATATTTTTTGCTTTGAGCGCACGTTCGATTTGAGCGCTGGTTGTGCTCTTGCCGCTGCCGTCGATACCTTCTAAAACTACGAACAATCCGCGCATTTTATTGTGTTTGAGACGGGCGTTGAAACCGTGAACTCACGGCAGAAGCAAATCTCGAAACACACGATATAGTTAAAAATAACTTGTGCAATAAATTTGGTGGCAGGTGTAACCGCTCGGGTTTTTTTGCAGGTAGTCCTGGTGATATTCTTCGGCAGGCCAGAAAACTCCTTGCGCACCACGCTCTTTGCCCAGTGCTTCGAGAGTTGTGACGACGGGTTTTGGCCAACGTTTAGAATTATCGACCCGCGCAATCATCTCGCGAGCAACCCGTTCCTCTTCAGCATCGGCGTAGAAAATTGTCGAGCGATAAGACGAACCAATGTCGTTGCCTTGGCGGTCGAGTGTTGTCGGGTTGTGGATGCGAAAGAAGAAATCAAGAATCGCTGCGAGTGTAGTTTTATCGGTGTCGTAGGTTACCTCGACTGCCTCTGCGTGTCCTTCGTGGTTGCGGTACGTCGGATTTTTAACGAGGCCGCCGCAGTAGCCGCATTCGGTGTCGACGACACCCGCTTCGCCCCGCAGGAGTTCTTCGAGTCCCCAAAAGCAACCCCCCGCCAAAACGATTTTTTTTATCATCGGTTTCCTTTCGACACAAAGCGCAGCGAAATGGAGTTCACGCAATGCCGTGTATTTTTCTCTGTGAAGCGTTCCCCATGGAAGACGTGGCCCAAATGACCCCCGCAGTGGGCACACTCGATTTCTGTGCGGCGGCCGTCGGGATCGGGCAGACTCAAGACAGCGCCAGCAAGCGCGTCGTCAAACGCAGGCCAACCGCAACCGCTGTCGAACTTTGAACTGCTTGCATAAAGCGGTGTGCCACACTGTCTGCACGTATAAACTCCGTCTTCAAAATGCTTATTAAACTCCCCCGTGCCTGGGTATTCTGTGCCTTTGCGCAAGATAACGTGCGCTTCTTCTTCGGTGAGTTGTGCCAACTGCATACTCGAAGTTATATCTCCTACCGTGGGATTGCCAAATTTTATGGAGGGTTAGCGCGCGAATGCGAGTTTCACATAGCTACGCATGAGAGCAACGGTGTTCAAGACAAAAGGCACGCTCACGAAGAAGACTGCATAGAGCGACACTTGCGAACCTTCACGCAAAAGAATGTCTTCTGCAAAAAATGTCGGACTCAGTGGAAATCCGGAAAGCCACAAGATGCTCAAAAAGAAAATCTGTGTCGCGACACCGTGGGTCTCAGCAGTGCCCGCATATTCTCGCAGGCGTGTTTCTTGCGGAATGGCTTCAAGCGCTTTGTAAGCGAGAGCGAAACCCACTGCGAAAAACGCAAAGTAATAATTGGCCCATTGAACCTCGCCTTCAAAGAGTGTGACCACCGAGAGAGCCTTGAAGAGAATGCTTAGGCCGGCGCGCCAAAGAACTTGAATAGGGTTTGCATTGAATGCCAGCGCCGCGAACGCGCTCAAGAACGCTGCAACGCCAAAGGTCCACGAAAATATTTGCCGCCAAATTGCAGGGTCTTTCACGAAGAGAGCGCCGAAGCTCGATTGAAAAAGCATCGAGACGAGAACGCCGCCGACAGCAGGCCACAAGAGTTTATCGCAGAGCCGCGCAATAGCTTTCATTCCATTCCAAAGCGATTGAATCAAAGCTTCGCCGAAGCCGTCGGAAAAGGCAAACGCAAAAACACGCCGACGCATTTTCTCGCTTAAATTCTGTAGAAGGAAACCAGAAATGCTTGTGTTGAAACGCACGCCTTGCGTTTCATGCCGCACCTTGAAAACCATGGCAGACGGCGCAGCGAGAAGTTGGTAACAGCGCAATGCGGCGTTCCCCATAAAATGAACCATCGCAATCTGGGGAAATCCCAAAGCAAGTTCGACAAACATGAGCCCGACTTGCGCGACGGAGGCATAAGCTACTTTGGCTTTTACGTTGGATTGAGTCTTCACGCACAAATTCGCAACGATTGCCGAAAAAGCCCCTACCAAACTCACTAAGACGACCACTGCGAAAGATTTTTGCCAAACGCCAAAAAATCGAATGAGCAAGAAAACTCCCGCATGGACGGAGAGAGCACCGTAGAAAATTGCGCTTGAGGGTGTCGGCCCCTCCATCGCACGCGGCATCCAAAACGAAAAAGGAAACTGCGCAGATTTTCCCATCGCAGCGAGCAAGATCAAGACGCCAATAAGAAACAGAACTGGTTCCGCGAATGCGCTGTTTTGTGTGAGGCTCGCGTTGGTGGAGTTCTCTAAGAACACCGAAGGGGCGTTGAGCTTGTGGAAAAGCCACACACTCAAGAGCAGCCCGACATCCGTAAAGCGGTAAATTGCGTAAACGGTGACGCTGTTACGTCCCGGTTGCA
>CAUJII010000115.1 GCA_963205035.1 Spirochaetota bacterium | reverse complement strand
GAATTCGCGCTGATTTGCTGTTTTTTCTAGCAACGCGTGTTCTTTTCGCAGAAAAAATCGTCTTTTCGCATCGTTTGCACGAGTTCCCGCACAGGCTCATTGGAGGGAATTGAGTTAATGCTCAGCTTCCCGATTTTGCTTGCAGGTCTCTGCGAATCTGTCGAGGTGTGCCATGGTATCGAATATTGCGTTGGGGGCAGTGCTCCTCATCGGCCCATCGTTCCTCATTTATCTCACCAAAAAAAGCGCTGCATTAGATAAGATAGGTGTCGTCGTGTTGTGCTATTTCGTTGGTGTGCTCTTGGGCAGTTTGCACCTTGTCGGCTTGGGTGGTCCCTTGAACTCTCAGATTGTCAAAACTTTTTCCGAGGTGTCGATTGCGGTGGCGTTGCCGCTCCTTCTTTTTTCGATGAACATTCCCTCGGCTTTCAAGCATGCAGGCAAAGCTCTCTTGGCGCTATTTTTTGCGGCACTTTCTGTCACGCTTGCGGCGGCGGCGTTGTATTATTTTTTTCGAGACACGAATGCGGCAGAGGCGAGTCATTTAGCTTCGATGGCTGTGGGAGTATATACCGGCGGCACACCGAATTTGGCAGCGATTAAGTCGGCGCTGCAAGTGCCAAGCGAGCTCTACATCAAATTCCATACCTACGACACCGTTGTGGGATTACTCTACCTTCTGTTTGTCTTTTCGTTTGCGCGGTTTCTTTTCAGCAAGTTCTTGCCGGTTGTCGAATCAGCGACTCCAGATAAAACGGCAACTGCTACGCTCGACGATGGAACATCGGCTCAGCTCGAAGGTGTCGAAGATTATGCGAGCCTTCTTAAAACGGCAGCATGGCCGAAACTCCTCGTGGCGTTTCTTTCTTCTGCGGCGATTGTCGGCGCGAGCGCTGGTTTGGGTTCGCTCTTTTCTCCTGAAACGGGTTCGATTATCGTCATCTTGAGCATCACGACACTCGGAATCATCGCTTCTTTCATTACTGCCCTGCGACGCATTGCCACGAGCTTCAGTTTGGGAATGTATGTTATTTTGGTCTTCTGTATTTCTGTCGCGGCGCAAACCGACATCAAGGCCTTGTCTGCTTTAGACCCGATGGTAGCGGCCTTTTTAGTGGGGAGTGTTTTTGGCGGAATGGCATTGCATTCGCTTTTTTGCTGGCTTGCAAAAATTGACGTCGATACTTTTCTTATTGTCTCGGTCTCGGCCATTTGTTCGCCACCGTTTGTCCCTCCCGCAGCGGGCGCAATAAACAAAAGGCATCTTATTCCGATTGGACTCACGACCGGTATCATAGGCTATGGCATTGGAAACTATCTGGGAGTTTCTCTGCATTACATCTTGAGGTGATATGGGCAAGACGGCGCTTCCTAAGAAAGGCGAAAAGCATGCGGCGATTTTGCGAGAGCTCAAGGAACTGCAAAAACTCGACCCGGATTACAAGAAGGGAAACCTTTTTAGCCTCGTGTATTATCTGGGCGAGCCCTACACGAAATTCTTGAGCGAAGCGCATCGGCTCTTCTTTTCAGCCAATGGGTTGAATCCGGGGGCATTCCGCTCTCTCAAAGAGCTCGAAAAGAGAATCATTGGTACTACCGCGACTCTACTCAATGGTGACGACAGTTTTTATGGCGTCGTGACTTCGGGGGGGACAGAGAGCTGTCTCCTTGCGGTTAAGACGTATCGCGATTACGCTCGCAAGAAGCGCGGCATCCGCCGGCCAAACATGGTGCTCCCCGATACGGCGCACGTCGCGTGGGTGAAGGCTGCCGAATACTTCAAAGTAAAAATGCGTCTTGTGCGCACCGACCCTGTCCAGGGGTTGAATGCTTCTCATGTCAAAAAGAAAGTCGACCGCAACACGATTATGATCTTGGGGAGTGCGCCCGAATACCCGCACGGTCTTATCGACCCGATTGTCGAACTGGGTAGCCTTGCGGAGCGGCGCGGAGTTCCTTTGCACGTCGACGCATGCGTTGGAGGTTTCTTGCTGCCTTTCATCGAGAAGCTGGGGTATGCGTTACCGCTTTGGGATTTCCGCGTTCCAGGGGTGACTTCTATCTCAGCGGATATCCACAAATATGGGTTTGCTGCAAAAGGCGCGTCGACTATAATTTACAGAAAGCAAGAACATTTTGAGAGTCAGGTTTTTGCATACACCGAATGGGCGGGAGGGATTTTTGCCTCACCCGCGCTTTTGGGTACAAGACCCGGCGGTGCGTACGCTGCGGCTTATGCGGCACTCAGAGCGCAAGGAGAAGCGGGCTACCTTCAACTCACTAAGCGCGCGATGGGTGCGGCTAAAAAACTCAAAGACGGCATTAAGAAGTTGGGCTTGGAAATTATCGGGAATCCTCTCTCGACGCTTTTTGCGTACCGCTCGACCGACGCGAGTTTAGATATCTTCATTGTCGCAGACCTCATGGAAAAAAGAGGTTGGTTTATCGACCGAATTCAAAAACCCGATGCGCTCCATGCGATGGTAACTCCCTTGCACGAGAAAATTGTGGCAGGCTTCTTGCGCGACTTGAAGAACGCGGTTGCAGAAGCGCGCAAGCACCCCGAGCTCTCGAAGAAAGGGCAGGCGGCGACCTATGGCATGATGGCGCATGTTCCTTTTAGAAAGATGGTCAAGCAACAAGTGACGAAAATGTTTGCAGAGACTTACAAAATTTCCGGAAAAGGACTCGATCTCGAAGCCAGCGCCGATACAGAAAATAAAAAGCCGCCTTTTCTCGAACGTGTGGCACTCTGGTTGGCAGAACGCCACCGGCAAAAAGAGCTGAAAAAAATTCGATGAACGAAAAAGATTTGGCTCTTGCGGCCATTATATTCTTCTCTTTTACAGTCGAAGCTGCGTCGGGGTTTGGTAGCATCGTTCTCGCCGTGACATTGGGGTCGCTCCTCTTTCCGATAAAAACGATGGTGCCACTTCTGGCAGCACTCAATCTTTTCTTAGGGTGCTATATTTTGACGCGTTATTTTCGGCGCGTCGATTGGCGTCTTCTTACGCACCGCATCTTGCCGTTTATGGTGATGGGTACTGCGGTAGGTGCGGCACTCTCGGTACATTTAGCCAACCGGGGGCTCAAAATTCTTTTTGGTGCATTGGTCGTCTTGTTTTCCCTGACGCAATTATACCGCATCGTATTAATACGGCTGAGGCCAGAGAAGACAACGGCACAGACGAACACGCGGCCTGAGTGGTTGACATCACTCCTTATGGGACTCGCCGGTGTGACGCATGGTTTGTACGCATCGGGTGGGCCCTTGCTTGTGTATTCGCTTGCGGGGCTCAACCGAGAAAAGCAAGTCTTTCGAGCAACACTTTCTGCCGTTTGGTTTGTCTTGAATTGCATCCTGATTCTATATTTCGCGAATGTGGGTCAATTCACGGCAGAGACAGCGCGCACAATTCTTTACTTCATCCCCGTTATCGCGGTAGCGATTTTTTCGGGGGAATGGCTCCACCACCGTATAAACGAAGTGCATTTCAAGACCTTTGTGTATGGTTTGTTAATCGTTGCAGGGAGCGCGTTGTTTTTTTGAGGGCGAGTTTAGGCTTGTCCAAGTGTTAAAAAATGTAAGACTGCCATAAGTTTTGACCGGGCGCGTCCCAAGGTCTATTTTAAGGAGAAAACAATGGCTCAATACGAAGGCTTGATGGATTTTACAATAAGCGAAGACATGCGAGAAATGCTCGATATGGCACACGAACTCTGTCGCAACGAGGTCGTTCCGCGCCGCGCAGAAATGGACGAGCACGAAAAATTTCCGCATGAGATTTTTCAAAAATTTGCTCAAGCGGGCCTTTTTGGCATCATGTTCGAGGAGAAATACGGCGGGCTGGGCCTTTCTCCTTTCCTCACAGTCCTCGCAATCGAGGTGATGAGTGAATACTGCTTGGGGGTTGCGACATCGGCCGGAGCGATCAAGCTCGGCGCATTGCCTATAGAGCATGGCGGGACTGAAGAGCAAAAACAGAAATATTTGACTCCGCTCGCGAAGGGCGAAAAGATTGCGGCGTTTGCGCTCACCGAGCCCGGCGCGGGTTCTGACGTCCCCAATCTCAAGACATTCGCCGAGAAAAAAGGTGATCGTTATGTGTTGAACGGTACGAAGCAGTGGATTACGAATGCAGGCGTGGCCGACATTTACACAGTTTTTGCGATCACTGATAAAACCAAGGGCCCACGGGGTATCTCCTGCTTCATCGTCGAGAAAGATACGAAAGGACTTTCTTTCGGCAAACTCGAACAGAAGATGGGAATCCGCTGCTCGCATACGCGCCAAGTCATTATGGAAGACATGGAAGTGCCCGCCGAGAACATTGTGGGTTTGAAGCCCAACGCCGGATTCATCCACGCAATCAAGACGTTGATTTCATCGCGTCCTTTCATCGCAACGATGGGCACGGGGCTTGCGACAGGAGCTTACAAAGAGGCACTCAAATACGCGCGCCAACGCGAGCAGTTCGGCAAGAACATCATCAACTTTCAAGCGGTGCAGCACATGCTTGCCGAAATGACGACGAAGATCGAAGCATCGCGCCTCTTGGCATACCGTGCGGCGAAATACTCGCTCAACAACCATCCGGAAGCGGCGCGTTATTCCGCGATGGCGAAGCTCATGGCTTCTGAAACAGCGGTTCAGGTTTGCAACGATGCGCTGCAACTCCACGGTGGCTATGGCTTCACGAAGGACTACCCTGTCGAGAAGATGTACCGCGACGCAAAGATTCTCACCATCTACGAAGGCACGAGCCAGATTCAGAAAAATGAAATCGGCGCGTATGCCATCAAAGACGCGGGTTCTTTGAAGTAATAATAGTTCAGCCAAAATATATTGGCGGCTGTGGCGTGAGAGGTACGGGGTGCGGGGTGGGGGGCGTGCGTTGCCCTCTTCGGTTCGCTTGAAGAGCTGAAAACGATGGATATATTCAAGAAAATCGTGGCTGGTTTTACAGGGTATCTTGTGCTCTACGCAGAAGTATTGCGTGAAATCGGCTCTCTAACTGTTCGTTTTTTCTCGCTGCGTTATGCGCGTCTGCGTGCGCTCCCCCTGGCCGAACAGGCATTTGCAATTTTGACGCTGGGGGTCGTCGTGTTTGTCTTTTTGCCGTGGCGCACGTACTCGATTGTTTTTGGCGATGAAGCTCCGCGCCGGCACGCCATTTATAGCGATGACTTCGCGCTTATTTTGTTGGGCTGTTTTTTCGCGCTGGTTCCACTCCTTGGCTGGATTTTGCCGCATGAAGCAAAGAATCTGCGGCGTGGGCCGCTTTTCCGCTACGTGGGACTTTTCGTCGTTGTGGCACTTGCAGTCTGGAATTGGGTCAGCCCCCAACGGATTGCTCCCACGACAGAAGCCGTGTTTGCGTGGAGTTTCTATCTTTTTGAAGTGCTTGTTTTCGTGTGGCTAAGTACAGGGGTATTGGGCGTAAAACATTACGCCCAATACCCTGTGAGAAACTGAGAGGTTTCGTCGAACGGAGCCTTCGCCAGAGCGAATGCGCCTTTCTCTTCTGCCAACTCTCTTTTACCATGTTCAACTTCTGCACCCATTTCTCTTTCGAGAATTTCACGGAAGCTGAGCTCTCGCTGCGTCGCACGGCTTGTAACAGGCCGTGTGACAGCACGCTGGTAAGCAGGTTTTTGCTGATAGCCCCAAGTGCCCCTCTGCGGGCTGGTGGGAATTGCGCGAACAATCGAGCGGTTGTTTAATGTTGTTGTGTTCATAGTCTCCGCAGAGACAACCGCTGAACTACCGAGGGACATAATACTGAATTCGTGCAATACCGGCAACAAAAAAATACTTTTCGCTTTGCTCTGTGTTTCTCTCTGCTTTTTGTTCCGCATGGCAGTGGCGGCTTCTATTTTTTGGGGAGTATCGGCAATTCTCGTTTTGAGCTTTGGCTATTTGAGTTTGAAACTCTCTCGTGAGAAATCCTCCGAGTTGCCTTGGCGCGGCATCGTCAAAATTTTGTCTCTCGAAGGCGTTCCCGCTTCGTTGTCTGAGATCTATTCGGTATGGTTCAAAAATTTCTGGGCCCTTTGTCTTGCGCTCTGGATCGCAGTGTCTTTAACCGTTTGGAATAGCGACCATTCTTTTCTTGTGGTAATTTTCCCTCTGCTATTTTACTATTTCTTCATGCGCTTTTTCTTGTGGCAAAAAGAAGATCTGAACGATTAGATTTCTCGGGTAGGCAAACACGATGCGGCTTTTTGTCGAACTCAAGGCTGTTTCTTCGACAAACGCGTGGCTGAAAGAGAAAACTCCACCGGTTCTTTGCGAATCGGTGCGTGCAGTCGCACAGATTGCAGGGCAGGGGCGCCGCGGACGAACCTGGTTTTCGGGTGAGCCAGACGAGAACTTAGCGTTCTCGATGGTTGTGCCATATGAACAAAAACATCCGACGCTTGTTCCGTTGCGTGCGGCTCTTGCACTACACCGCGCACTGAAGGATTACCTCCCGTTACAAATCAAATGGCCGAATGACCTGGTGCGGTCAGGCAGGAAGCTCGGCGGAGTTCTTTGTGAAAGCCACCCCACGCTTCAGAATGCTGCGATTGTGGGGGTAGGATTAAACGTTCATGCGCGTATTTTCCCGGCGGAGATTAAAGAGACGGCGACTTCGCTTTACTTGCAGGGGGTGAAAAAACTTCGCGTACGTAGACTTTGGCTCGCGCTTTCGCGGGCGTTAAAGCGTGAATTTGAAATAACGCGAACCGAACTAGATATAGACTTTATTCGCGAGTATAACCATGCCCATGTTCGATATACCCGACGCACAGAAATACAAGACGCGCCGCTGGAGTTTGATACTCTACTTGCCGACGGGCAGGTCCAATTTAAGACATACACAGGGTTCTTGAAACTCAACCAGCCGATGTGACAGCACTCGGGCGCGGGCATGTTCGTGACGTGAGGGATGCGCCAAAACTTAATTGGCTACCACTTGTTGATGTCGCACGATGCGTTTTTGAATCGCGCCTTGACATGCACAAAGCAACCGCAGAGCTTGCAGTTTGATCCCATCGCAAGGTATTCGCAACCTTTGCAAATTTCTATACGCTTTTGTCTCACCTCTTCGCTGGCAAATTCACCATGGAGTGTATCCGACGCCGCGTCTAAGAGGGTGTACCGCTTTTGTTTTTGACAATCGGCGCAGCCCTGTGCGCGGCGCGGCCCCAAGTAGCGAGTTAAGTAAGAAATCACTATGCCTCCTAAGGTGAAGCCTTGACAAATTCGAGAAAATACTGCGACGGTAAGAAACCTAAGTCT
The DNA here is from genome assembly GCA_963205035.1 of Spirochaetota bacterium. Taxonomy (GTDB): domain Bacteria; phylum Spirochaetota; class Leptospiria; order Turneriellales; family Turneriellaceae; genus Turneriella. Next base: position 10,858 of record CAUJII010000115.1, on the reverse strand, counting down.
CGACTCAGCTTGAACCCCGCTTTCTTAAATTCACGCTTCACTGTTTTCTTATCGACCAAATTCTCCGGAACCTCGCCCGATTCTTCGTCCGTCTTATCGAGTTTGCTAAAATCGATAACGACGATGCGTCCTTGGGGTTTCAAGCTGGCGCTCAACGTCTTAAAATACGAAATGCGATTCTCGAGGTATTGGTATGTGTTGCAAAAAAAGATGAGGTCGTAGTGGCCCGACTCAAGCTCCGGTGCGCGAGAGGTGATGAGGCGCGCCTTATACGTTTCTGTCAAACGCCGGTTTTCTGCATCATGCTCCATGTAAGAGACAAGCGTGGGATTGATATCGAAACCAATCGATTGACCCGAAGGGCGGACTTTTTCAGCGAACCGCCGGGCAAAATATCCAGTGCCTGCACCGATATCTGCCACAACATCGCCTGCTTTGAGATGGAGCGCGTCGACGACACGGTCGGGCATTTGCCAGCGGATGCGGTCGGGCGATTCTAAGATAGTCGCAATGCGCGTGGCTTCTGCAAAGCGGGTATCGGGTTTCTTTGTCTTGCAGCTCACCGCGAAAACGAGTACGGAAAATACCGCGAGAATTTGAAGATAAACAGATGCCATAGAATAATGTCTTTCGTATAATCATTGCCGCGATGTCATGCAGATTTTTGTTTTCTTTACAAATACACATGGCAGCGGGAAAAAAAGCAATCTACTACGCGCTTCTTGCGAATTTTGGTATTGCAATCACAAAAACAGTCGCGTCGATCATTACAGGTTCGACGTCGATGCGCGCAGAGGCGGTCCACTCGTTTGCCGACTGCGGCAACCAACTTCTTCTCCTCTTGGGAATGAAGCGGGCAGCGCTCCCCGCAAGCGAGTTACATCCCATGGGCTATGGCAGGGTATCCTACTTTTGGTCGTTTATCGTTGCGCTGATGCTTTTTTCGATGGGTGGAGTGTTTTCTCTCTACGAAGGTTTCCATAAGTTGACAGAGCCTGAGCCCCTCAAATTTGCTTGGGTGGCAGTGGGTGTCTTAACCATCGGAATCCTTCTCGAATCTTTCTCGCTTTATGGAGCGCTCCACGAAACGCGAACCGAACGCGGTAGCCGCTCTGTTTTTCGCTGGGTGAGAGAGACGAGACAAACTGAAACCATGGTGATTATCGGCGAAGACGTGGCCGCCCTCTTGGGTTTAGTCATAGCTCTCTTTTTTGTCGTACTGACGATGGTTACGGGAAACCCTGTTTTCGACGCGTTGGGTAGCATGGCGATTGGCACTCTCTTGATTGTGATTGCAGTCTGGATGGCCATTGAGATCAAAAGTCTCATTATCGGTGAGAGTGCGAGCGATGAATTCAAGCAAGAGTTCAAAAAGTTCTTAGCAAATCATTATCCGCACGTCGAAGTGTTGCATTTGATTACGCAACACCATGGCCCCGACATCATGCTTGCGATCAAAGCAAAGTTCATGAAATGGCCCGCGAGTGCACGGCAACTGATTCTTGAGATCAATACCATTGAAAAAGCACTACGCAAGGAATACCCCGTGGTGCGTTTTGTCTTCTTTGAGCCCGATATAAGTCCTCAAGAAAAACAGTTAGACCGCGAGAGGGCGGCAAAGAAATCCAAGAAAACTAAGAAGCCGCCAGCGCGCACGAAGGCGGGCAGATGAAAAAAACCTGGCGCACCACGGTCAAGCATTCCGGTGTCTTTGAAGGCATCGGTCTCCATTCGGGTGAGATGACTCGTCTCACCTTCTACCCGGCAGAATGCGGTGAAGGAATTCTTTTCTTTAGGAAAGGCGACAAAGAGAACCGCCAGAGTGCTCTTAAGGCATCGCTCGACAATGTCGTAGATACCTCTCTTGCAACAACGTTGGGCTCAGAAGAAAGCGCATTCCAACTGCAAACAGTCGAACATCTCATGTATGCTTTGTTTGTCTTGGGAATTACAGACATTGCTATCGAAGTCGAGGGGGGAAAAGAGATCCCCATCGCCGACGGGAGCGCAGGCCCCTTTATCCGCGCTCTGCAAAGCCTCGAACTGCACACCTTTGCAGAAGAAGTTCAACCGCTTGTTATTGAACACCCCGTCTCTGTCACCGACGGCGACCGCTACCTTGTCGCTGTGCCTGCACCTGATTTTCAAGTTTCTTATTATATCGATTATCCGCACCCGCTGCTCAAAAACCAAGCGGTGCAGCTTGCATTCGACGATTTGCTTTTTATCGACACGGTTGGCTTTGCGCGCACGTTTGGCTTTATGAAAGACGTGGAATACTTGCGTTCACGCGGTCTCGCGCAAGGTGGCAGCGTCGACAATGCAGTCATCTATATGCCCGACGGCACGACGCTGAACGATTTTCGCTTCGAGGGTGAATCGGTTTACCACAAAATTTTAGACCTCGTTGGCGACTTAGCGCTCTTGGGCCGTCCGATCCAAGGGCATATCTTGGGGGCGCGTGGCGGGCATGCGCTCGACGTTGCATTTGGAAAAAAATTACGCGCTACTTTCGAGAAAGCACAAGAAAAACGCAAAGAGAAAAAAGTTGCGTGAACGTGACGCCTGAGAGCGCAACCTCGACGCTGAACCCCGTGCGCGATGGATCAAAAAGAAGCATCGTGTTGACTGCAACAAAGACACTGAGCGCCACAAATGCCAGCCGCATCCGAGTTTTTTCACTCAAGAGAATGAGAACTCCCACAGCTAAGTAGAGCAAGAGTTGAATCGTGCCCAAAGCGAGTGCGTTTGAAGGCGCTTTGAACGTAAAATCTAACCCGGCGTAAACGACGAGCATTGTCGAGCTGGCAGCAAGGTAAGCCAAGAAGGGTAGGTAACGTTCTTTTTTCCAGATGGGGTTTTCAAATTCTGCACGCACTTGCCAAAGCCATGCCGCAACGAGGGTGAAGCTATGCGTTAAGGCGGAGTGTATCCACGCAAGATGAAGACTTAGCGTTTCGACAGTCTGCTTTTCAGACGCCAATGCCACAAGGCGCAGGAGCGGCAAGAAACTCAAGAAGTGTGGCAAGTGCATCAGCAAAGGAACGCGGTATTTTTTTGTACGCAAGGAAATCCAAAACGCAAAGAGGAGCCACTGCAGATACGTTCCCGCTAAGTAGACCAAAGGGAGAGCGTCGCGCAGAAGGGCATCTTGGGGTCTTTGATAACTCCAATAAAAATGTGCGAAAAGAAAAAAGAGCTGCAGAGGAACTGCCGCAAGAAATAATTTCCAAACTTTAACGGGGAGCACTCCCTTTAAATATCGTGCGGCCATACGTTTTTGTGTAGGCTAAAATGCCGCCCGCAAAGACGATGAGGAGAGGAGGGATTGTCCACTCGCGGTAGGGGAATTCAAAAAGATAAAAGAGGCTCGAGAGAGAAACCATGCCAACACCAAACTTCCCCCAGTAGTTGGGCTTTCCCAGCACGTTGCGCTTAATCAGAAGGTAGCCGCCGCCGACCGTACCCGCCACTTCGCGTAACGCGATAAGAATTGCGACCCACAGAGGAAAATCACGGTAGAAGACAAGGAGAAAGAGACCCGAAACAATCACGAGTTTATCGGCGACAGGGTCTAAGTATTGTCCTAAAGGAGTTTCTTGGTTGAGCTTACGCGCCAAGAAACCGTCGAGATAGTCGGTCGTCACCATAAAAGCTAAGATAATCGCAGTGTAGATGCCCATGCGTGCCGTGTCGTGCGCGTGCGCGAGGGTAAACCACATCGCGGGGATTGCCAAAACGCGGGAGAGAGATAAGATGTTAGAGACAGTAAAAATTCTGTCTTGGAAGAGCTCTTTAACCGTCATCTCGAATATTAGTGCAGTGCGATAGTGTTTTCACGGTCTGGCCCCACCGACACCCACGCAACCGGAACTCCGCAGAAGCGAGAAACGGCTTCAACATACTTGCGTGCGTTTTTTGGCAGCGCCTTCCATTTTGTGATGTGCGAAGTCGGCTCTTGCCATCCTGCAAACTCTTCGTAAATAACTTGAAGCTGCGGAACGCGGCACGACGGGAAGTAGTCGATTCGCTTGCCGTCGAGCTCGTAGCCCGTCGCGACCTTGATTGTCTTGAAAGTATCGAGAACGTCGAGTTTTGTAAGCGCCAATGCGGAAAGGCCGTTGATGCGCGCAGCATGGCGCACGACTTCGGTGTCGAACCAACCGCAACGGCGTGGTCGGCCCGTTACGCTCCCAAACTCGTTGCCTGCTTTGCGTAAAACTTCGCCTTCTTCGCCATGGCATTCGGTGGGGTAAGGACCTTCGCCCACGCGTGTTGAGTATGCTTTGGTAATCCCAATGACACTTTTGAGATAGCGGAAGGAAATACCGCTCCCGGAGAGAGCTCCTCCAGTTGTTGGGTTCGAGCTTGTGACATAGGGGTATGTGCCGAAGTCGAGGTCGAGCATCGTGCCTTGCGCCCCCTCCAAGAGAACACGCTTGCCCGAGGCGAGTTCCATGTTGAGATAATACGGTGTATTAACAACCATGTCGCGGATTTTTTCACGCAAAGCCAGGAGCTTCTCTTTGAGATCCGTAAAGACAACGGGTGGGGCTGAGTACACTTTTTCAAGAATCTTGTTTTTCTCTTCGATGAGTCGGGGTAAGATGTCGGTATAAAACGCATCGCTATAAAGCATGCCGACACGGATGCCGTGGCGGTTGACTTTATCGGAATAACAAGCCCCGATGCCGCGCTTTGTCGTACCAATTTTGTAAGCACCCGACGCCTCTTCGCTGCGGATGTCGATTTCTTTGTGGTATGGCATGAGGAGGTGGGCATTGTCTGCAATGCGCAGTCTTCCCCGCGCTTCGATGCCCTTCGATTCGATTTCGTTGATTTCGTCGAAAAGAGCGTCGGGATCAATGACCATCCCCCCACCTAAGACGCAAATAGTGCGCGGGTATAAGATCCCGCTGGGGATGAGACGAAAAATATACTTGTCGTTACCGACCTTGACGGTATGGCCCGCATTCGCTCCGCCTTGGTAGCGCACGACGATGTCGGTCTCTTTTGCGAGATAGTCGATGACTTTTGCTTTGCCTTCGTCACCCCATTGGGTGCCCACGATGAGCGTTGCTGGCATTAGCTTTTCCCTGACTCTTCTTCGGCTTCGAGGCGTGCCGCTTTTTCTGCTTTCTCGAATTGATAGAAGGCGATCGCTAAGAGAATAGCGCCAATGCAGATGAATGTATCGGCGACGTTGAAAATAAACCAGTGGAATGACCCGAAGCGCAAGTCGATGAAATCGATAACGCCTGTTCTGCCGCTATAAAAACGGTCGGTGAAGTTACCTAACGCGCCGCCTAAAATCGAGGCAATCGCCAACGAAAAAACGCGGGATGTTTCTGGGCTTCGGTAGTAATAAAAAAGGAGAAAAAGGATTGCGAAAACTGTCAAAATTTGGAAAAGCCAGGCATACCCTTGTAGGATTCCAAAAACTCCCCCTTCGTTGCGTGTCAGTGTTAAATAAAAGAAGTTTGAGATGACTTCTTTGCTGTTGCCCATTTCTTTGAGATGGCCAAGGACCCAAAGCTTAGAAAGCAGGTCGGATATATAAACAACAAGGAGAACCGCAATAAAAGACGGAGTGAATTTCAAACGCCAGTGTGACATCAAGGCAGCATGGGTAAGCGAAACCCTGCTACAAGCCATTTAAGGGGGCACGCCGCGAAGATGCCCTCACTTCGACAGGCTCAGCGCAAGCCATGGCAGCGGCGTAGCGGTCGACCTCGTGTCGCCACGTACTACTGACTTTACGCCGTGTATGAAAAGCCGCTTAAGTCAATCCGTGGAGTCAGTGCAAATCAAGTTTCAGCGCAAAGCCTCCCAAGCACAATTACCCGTCAGGCAAAGCCCAATGGCTGCGGGGTACGATGTACACGCATGCCTCGAAAAAGAAATCGTTCTTCAGAAAGGCACTATCACTGCAGTCCCAACGGGTCTCGCGGTGGAAATACCACAAGGGTATCATATTTCGATCCGCGCGCGCTCTGGCCTCGCGGTTAAATTCGGATTAACGCCTATCAATACACCGGGCACTATCGATGCTGATTATCGGGGCGAAATTTTCGTTCCGCTCATAAACTTAGGTCCCGAAGATTACATACTCCAACCGAAGGAGCGTATTGCGCAACTCCTTCTCGAGAAGACATATACCATTCAGTGGAGCGAAGAGAAACTCGGCGCGAGCGAGAGGGGAGAGGGAAAGTTTGGTTCCACAGGTAAGCTCTGACACAGCGGGAGTTATCGACTACCCGCGCAGGTTAGGCGAAGACGGCGTTTTTTTCGCATTCGGCGGTGGCGTCGGGAAATTCGGCACGAACTTCACGGTCTTTCACCATGGGCTCTCGACAGTCTGGATCGATTGCGGTGCAGGGTTTGCAAACCGTCACACGCCGGGGATGGACAAGTCTTTGCCGAACCGTCAGCTCCTTTTGGGATTTCCCCCGTCGGCGATTATTCTAACGCATGGGCATGAAGACCACATCGGAGCTCTGCCGCATTTAACAGAAGTCATTCCACAGGGCACACCGATCTACGCCTCGCCTTTTACGACAGCACTCGTTGTGAATCGTCTCAAGGACCGTGGGATTGATCCCACGCGGTGGAAATTTTGTTTAGTTGAAGATAATACTCAGTTCTCTGTCGGTGCGTTTCGTGTGCATACTTTTTTTATGCCGCACTCTATCCCGCAAACATTTTCAGTCGGTATAGAGGTTGACCTTCCTTTGGAAGGCACGCAGCGTATTTATTTCACGAGCGATTTCAAACTCAAAGGCGATGAGGTGCGGCACAAGGTTTCGCTCCTCAAGAAATTTGCACCGGTCGATTATCTCTTCATCGATTCAACAGGTGCTCTTGCAGAAGGGGAATCAGCAGACGAGCGCAGCGTGGGGGAGTCCTTAGCGAAGCTCATTGCGTCGATTAAAGGCCGCATCTTTCTCACGACATTCTCTTCGCAAATTGAACGCATCCGCGCGTTGGCGAAAATAACGAAAGACACGGGCCGGCCGTTGGGCTTTTTGGGACGATCGATAAAAGGCCATCTCGAAGCGGCGTTTCAAGCGAAAGAAATTAGCGAGGCATTGCACTTGCGAAAACAACCGCCGTTCTCGAGCCAGAATGCGCTCTGGGTTGTCGCGGGTTGCCAGGCGGACAAATTTTCTTCATTCACGCGCCTCACGCAGGGGATGATGCCTAAGCTGAAGCTCAAAGCGGGCGACTCCCTCATTTATTCCGCGAGTATGATCCCCGGTAACGATGGCCCGATTTTAGAATGCTTGAACAATGCAGCGGCACTGGGGGTAGAGGTGATTGGACTGGGGAAAGAACACCACGTCCATGCAAGCGGGCACGGCAAAAGGGGCGATATGGAAAAGCTCATCTCGTATCTCAAGCCGCGACACATCATCCCTGTGCATGGCGATCCCTTGCATTTACGCTCTTTCTTGAAGTGGGCGCAGGATAAAAAGACGACGGTTACCGTTACCGAAGGGCACAAAATCTATGCCTTGAAAGACAGCGTGCGTTTTGTCGAATCGGTTCTTGATGAAACCTGCCTTGTCGAGGGCGCGGAAATCCATTTTGAAGAGCGTCTTTACCGCGACCGGGTGCATCTGGGTGAAGCAGGTGTCTGTATTGCCGTTCTTGATAAGAGCCGCATGGAGTTACAAAACCTGACGTACACTGGCGTCATGAGCCAAGAGTTTCAGCAGAAGATGCTTCCGCAACTTTTTAACGAAGCCGCCAAAATTACCGCATCGTTTCGCGGCAGCCAAAAAGAAAATTTCGAGAAAAAATTTCGTGTTGGGCTGGGCCGTGTTCACGAAGAGAAACTCGACGCTACGCCTTATATCCAAGTGATTCTTATATGAACGCTCTGCGCATTATTCCCTGTCTCGATGTGAAAGACGGCCGTGTCGTTAAGGGCGTCAATTTTGTCGACTTAAGAGACGCAGGCGACATAGTCTCGTGCGCTCAAGCATACGACGCGCAAGGTGCGGACGAACTCGTGTTCTTAGATATCACTGCGTCTTCTCAAAGGCGCGCCATCATCATCGACTTGGTGAAGCAAGTCGCAGAGCATGTCTTCATTCCCTTTTGCGTGGGCGGCGGGATCCGTACGCGGGATGATATGAAAGTGATTTTAGCGGAAGGCGCCGACAAAGTCTCTGTGAATACTCAAGCGTTTGAAGACCCGACTCTCCTGACGCAAGGCGCAGAGTATTTTGGTTCGCAGTGCATTGTGTGCGCAATCGATGTAAAGTACAACGGTGCGTTCCACGAAGTGTATTTGCATGGGGGAAGAACTCCCACAGGCAGAGACGCTGTCGATTGGGCGCAAGAGGCAGAAGAGCGCGGGGCGGGAGAGATCCTCTTAACCTCGATGGATAGAGACGGCGCAAAAACGGGCTACGACTTAACAATTACAGAGCGTATTGCGCGTGCTGTATCGATACCCGTGATTGCATCGGGGGGCGCGGGCACGAAAGAACATTTCGCCGAAGCGTTTGAAGCCGGGGCGCGCGCCGCGCTGGCGGCATCGCTCTTCCATTTCAGCGAGCTTAAAATCCCTGATCTGAAAGAGTATTTGAGCCAACGAGGGTTTCCCATGAGGTTGGATTTCTAACCTCTTCAAAAAACGTGTGGCATTGCATGGCCGCCGTATTTTTCACGCAGTCTTTGATTCTCGCGTAGGTCACTCCCACGCACCACCTTGCGGCAAGAGGGTGTCCCACAGCGGCAGTTTAAGAGAAAATCGCTGCGGCCTTCACTCGTCGCATAGTCGTACGTAATCTCTTCGTTAGGTTCGATATTCCGCATCGCAGTCATCGAGCCGTCGGCTTCAAACCAGGTGTTCGGTTCACAGCTATGGTTCATATAATCGGCATCGTCTAACGCTTCGCCCTGAGGTGTGCCATAAAAAGCGTCTGGGCCAACCTGGTACGAATAATTGAAAAACCGTTCGCGCTCATCGGCTGAAAGCGCGTCGATTTCAGAGCGCGTAAAGTAGCGTTCGTTTTGTTCCTTGCGCCAAAGAGTCTCTCCGCGCCGGATCGCCGCTTTTGCGAAAAGACCCCGTCCTTCGATCGCGCTTCCTCTGACTTCAATATGCGGGTGCAACATGGATGAGGGGGACTACAGTCTTTGCTCTCCGCTTGCGTTTCGGCGGTAGACTTTGATTGGCGGCAGCCGCGTAAAAAAGATCGCGGGGATTTTTTAATCCCGCAGAGCGGATGACAAAGTCGGGCGCAATGCCCATTTCGATGTATTTTTCTTGGAGCGCAGGCTCGAGATACTTGAAATCGCGGATGTGCCCCCGGCAACTCGATGCGCCGCAAGCGCAGTCCATTTCCCAGTGATCTTCTGCCATCGAAGTCGAATAGTCAAAAGTCAGCTCTTCTTCGGGATAAATGTCTCTCACCGCAATAAGGTATGCTTTCCCTTTCTCAATTACAAGCCCTGCATTGGGCTCGCAGCAGTGGTTGACGAAGTTGTCGGCGCTGGTCGACGGCCCTAAGAAAGTGTCCTCACCAATTTGCATGAAGTGGCACTTGACAGGGTCGAGTTTGCTGAGGTACTCTTGTTTTGAATAGAGGCGGCCGTGGAATTGTAGAATACGCACTCCCGCTTTGAATGGTTTCTTGGCAAAGGCACCTTTGCCAAATCGGGTTGGTCTGATTTCGACTGGGGTTTCCCCCGAAGGAGGCTCCGCAGCAGCGTCTGCCTTTTCGCAAGGGATGGTTTCGTTTGTTGCCTCGACGAGCGAGGCGGTGGGTTTGCTTATCATGTACTCCTCAAAGAAGTTGTCGATGCCGCCTTTAGTTTTCTAATCAATAACACAATCAAAAAAAATAATTTCCGGTGAGGTATGCGGTATAAATCAGGTGGGGCCACGGCGGAAAATTTTCCCGCCTTTCAAGATGAATACCCATGAAAATCCCGAGCAGGTTGCAAACCGTTATGCGAGGCTTTTCTAAAAGGAAAAGCTGGCACTCGGGATTTTCTAAAGTCTTCGAGGCAAAATTTTTTGCAAAGCCTTAGGATATCCACCTGATTTATCCCGCGCCCAAAAATATGGAAATACCTCTCTAATTCTTGACGCCGTGCATCCGATTCGTAATAGTTCTCGTAGAGGGGACACAGACGCGATGGGAACGCGCAAGTTCTGGTCGCGTCGTATGAGTGATTCCCCCTAAGAGGAAACCGGTGAGAATCCGGTACTGACCCGCAACAGTGAGCAATTACCTCGTCGCCGACCTCTCCCTCTGGGAGAGGGGGCGAGGGTGATGGCAAGTCTGGAACTCTTGTCGAAGTGCCCCGAGGTCACGGGTGCTTTGGCGAAGCGCTTTCTGAAAATTTTTCTAATCAGAGAGCAAGCGGGCCCTTTGAGGGCTGTGTATGAAAAAAATTTTCTCTCTTTTTATTTGTGGGTTCTTGAGCTTTTCGTTTGGCGCTTGTGCTCAGATGAGCCGGGAACCCATCGAAGAACAAACAATTTCGTTTAACGATCCTAATCCGAAAATGGGTGTGTATCTTGCAGACACCGTAGTCGAGGCCCCCGGGCATACGGGTGCTGGTTTTTTTGAGAAGCAGAATGCCGCGAACGGAGTTTTCGGCAAGGGCGTAAGCCAGGGTAGTCTCGATGTTTTTTCGCTCGATACCAGTGGTGCATCGACGCACCTGACGCTTCGGTGGCTGGGTAAAAAAATCAAGAACGGGGCGGGGATCGATTTTATTGTCTATGAGAATGCTTTCAATTATTCAGGCGAGAACGACCGGTTCATGGAGCTTGCGGTTGTTGAGGTGAGTAACGACAATGTAGCGTATTGCGGGTTTAATCCCAATTACACTT
>CAUJII010000114.1 GCA_963205035.1 Spirochaetota bacterium | reverse complement strand
TTTATTGCACTTGGAGACGTAGCGTTGGCCAAACCCGCCTGACCATTTCCGCCGGTACTTCCCCAACTGCTGCAATTTGAGCTGGTTGTCCAATCCGCGCCTAACCCCGTCCAGGGAGATTGCGATGCCGTGCTTATGCTATTCGTCAAAGAAAACGCAAAAATGCCATTCGCTGTCGTCGTGCCGATAGCGGTATTATCGGGCCGGGTATATTGGGTCGATGGATAGAGCGCCCAATCGGAGTGCTCACTGGGGCCACCGCCACAATTCGCAGTAGTACAGGCGGTTCGCCCGCTGCTGGAGACGATCATTGCTTTATATGTGCTACCATTGGGCTTATTACCCGCAGAGTTACATTTCGCATCGGCGCCTGCGATACCGCCGAGATTGCCAGTATAGGCGGAGCTCGTTAGAAAAATAAATTTATTGCCTGCCGAAATATTTTGAACACCGATACCCGTATGGAGTACCGTCCCCGTGATTCCAGTGTAGTTGGCATCGCTGCTTGTAACGCCGCCATTGATGATAATTTTGTAAGCCGCAATTGTACCGGCTCCCGTCACGATCAGATTTTGCTCTGTGCTCCAATTACCGTTGGTAAAGGTGAAATTTTTGGTGGCCGGCGTCGTCACATCGCCCGCACTCGTATTGTCGCTCATGACTGTCAATGTCACAGTCGCCGTCGGTCGGCTTGAAAGTTTAATTTTTGCCGTCGCAATGCTGCCATCGTCTTTTGTTACAAGGCCGCTGGAAGGCGTCGCGACGAACCCCGCCGTGTCGTTGTCGTTATTCGTCAAATTTGCCGATAGAGTGCGTACGTATTGACAAAAAGACACGGCGTGATCGCAAAATTCAGCTTCAGCCCGCCTTCGGCAAAAGGCGCACTGAGATTGAGTTCGCGAAGTAAAAGAAAATCTTTCGCGGTATATTAAACAATCGCGCTCGGAGCCGGTAATTATCACAAGTCACGGTAAGTTCGCGGCAATTTTGTTTGATGTTTCAACCAAAGACCCTGAAGATGTTCTCCTATTTACATCCAAGAAATTTCAGAAAGCTATTCAATATGATCGGCGAAAAAATATTACAGCCGATGCCTTACTAAAAAAGTATTGAATTGAGCCCCCGTTCGCCCAAGGTTGCAGAATGTGTTCCACGATTTGAAGTTGTTGCGGTTCGCCGCTCGCAGGATGCGCGACGCAATGGGGAGAGGTTCAGTTACCCAGTAGGCGCTAGCTCACGCACACTGAGTACGCTGCTTGGAGTTAGGTGCCTGAGGCCGGATTCTGGTACGGTTATGACTTTTAGCACTTCACCCGTCGCATTAAATATCTCTAGACTATAGCCGGGGTCTTGGTTCGAAGAGCCCGGATAGAACTCAACAATCGTGCCAATATCTCCCCGAAGGAATCCGTATTTCGGTATATCTTCGTCTAAAGCCACCTCAGTATAAAGCTGAAATTTCACTGGACCTCCCGGGCGGGGTACATAGTAACCAAATGCGCCTGGCTCAAGGTAGTATCCAAGAGCCAAACCGTCAAAATTTTTCGTGATTTTCCATTCGGGCCGAATAGATCTGCTTCAATATGATACATGTCCCCGTAAGGGGTATTTTCTTCAAAATCGGCATCTTTTGGCAAAAACTGCATTAGAATGTCGTCTCTCAGAACTGTCCAATTGTCCAAAGTATAGCCCAGCTCGTTCAAAAATTTAGATTTGTCATTTCGGGAACGGGGCCTGAGTAAATAGTCTGTTATTTTCTCTGGTCGGACAATTGAGTTAGCAGGTAGCTTCACTCCCTCAATTTCCACTCGATCGAATCTAGCCCCAAAGGATAGACGTTCACGTTCGTGAACCGCTTCGTCACAGCGATCAAAGCATAGCTTGTAAAAAGAAAATTATACGGCTGCTCCAGGTATACAATTTCGTGGAAACGGTGGTAGAGCGCATTTCTCTTTGCGGCATCGAATGTTAGCCGCGCCTTTTCGATGAGCGCATCGCTTTGAGCGTTTCCAAATCCCGTAAAGTTGTGACCCTTGTCTTTTTGCGATGTGTGCCAAAGCTGGTACGGGTCGGATTCGATGCCCGACGACCACCCGAGCATCACCGCTTGAAAATCGCGCTCGTTGATTTTTGTCAGCATGGTTTGGAACTCGAGCTTGCGTAGGTTCAGAATAATCCCTACTTTGGCAAAGTCTTCTTTGATGACGGCGACAAACTGGTCTGCAAATCCACCGCCTGCAGGAAACATGAGTTCGATCTCCAGAGGTTTATTGTCGCGCACGAGGACACCCTTGTCGTTCGGGGTAAATCCCACATCTTTCAAGAGCGCTAACGCCTTTTGAGGGTTATACTCGATGGGTTTGAGGTTTTTGTTGTACTGCAAACTCTGCGGCAAGAAAGGCCCCGTCGTTACCTCGGCTAATCCCTCGAGGATTGTTTTTCTTACCCGTTCCAAATCCATGAGGTGCGCAAACGCGGTGCGCACACGGCGGTCCTTCAAGGGGGCTTTGCGCATGTTATAGCCGATGTAGCGATAGCTCGTCGCCAAATATTTTATCTTGTAAAAATCGCGCTCGAATTTTTCCGAACTCGTCTGTCTTGTCCATTGAATAGGACGCAGATTATAGCTATCGACGTCGCCCTTCTTTAAGGATTGCAACGCCACCGCGTCGTTCTTGATAATCGTGAATTCAAGATTTTGGATCGCGGGCTTCTCCCCCCAGTATGCATCGAAGCGAGCCAGGGTTACCCGCTGCCCCGTAAGCCATTCTTGAAATTTGTACGGCCCACTGCCGACCGGGCCACGCAGGTTACGCTCGTCTTTCATGAAATCGCCTTTCGAGTAGATGCGCTCGGGTAAAATTTCAAACCCGCCCAAATGTTCGAGCGCCATCGCATACGGCCTTTTCATGCGGAAGATAACGGTGTAGTCATTGGGAGCGCTCAGCGACGCGACATCTTTGAAGTACACCTTGCGGTGCGCGTTGGGTATCTTATCGCTCATCATTGTGTTATAGCTAAAGAGGACATCTTTTGCCGTGAGAGGGGAGAGGTCGTGAAAAAGAATGCCACGCCTCAGATGGAATGTGTATGTGAGATGGTCGTTGCTAATTTCCCACTGCTCCGCAATCATCGGTTTCATCTGGAGCGTCTTGCGGTCGCGCTCGATTAAGCTTTCAAAGATGCGGCTCGATACAGTGCTCGAATACGCGTCTTCGGAGATGACGGGGTTCAGGAGAATGGGGTCTTGGGGAATATGGAAGCGGATGGTGTCGGGCGCTATGTCGTAGCTATGCTTGCGGCACCCCAAAATGGAAAATGTAATAACTATTACAAAAAGGGTAAGAGAGTGCCTTCGCAAGGCAGGATGGATGCGCATATTACGCCTCACTCCTTTCTGCAAACGGGCTTGGAATAATTTTTTTGTATGGGGGTGTTAATAAGTCGCCTCGATACAATTTCGCTTCGCTGGCCGAGTGAAAATGCCAATGAAATTGGCATTTTTGTATCGAGGCCAAGGGCGAAATCACTCGGCGACCTTATCAGACACCCCCTATTGAAAACTACCTAAAAAACAAACGCCATATCGAGCGCGAAGACAACTTGATCGCGTCTCTTACCGTCGAAAAACGGCAAGGCGCCGTTTGCAGACGTCGCATTGAGCGCTTTTCCGTCAAAATGATCGTAACGGCCCATGAAACGCACAAAGAAATTCTTCTGCGGCTGCCACTTGGGGCCGAACCCCACGACAAAAAAGTTTCCAATGTAATTTCCTCGGAAAGGCGATGCGTTGACGGTCGCTAAGCCTTGCACTCCGCTTGTCGCATTAGAGTATGTCGGCAACACACCGCCCACGCGGACACCCGCCGTGTCGCGGAACCACTCGAGGTTCAGCACAAATTGAAGCGTCTCGAACGTTTGGTGGATGAAGTATGTATTCGCTCCATACCACAGAGCGGTTGTGTCTTTGTTCATGCCGGTCGCAGGGTTCTCCGTTGCGCTTTGGATATCCGCAACGCGCTGCACTCCCAAGTCGCTTTGCAAAACCCAGAGAAGGTGCGGCGTCAGATTTCTCTTATAGACAAGCGTCTGAAAATAGCGCCAGCTATAAAGCGCGGCGTTTCGATTATAGCCTCCCTTATAGGGGAAAGCCCCGCCTTGTGCATCGACAGAGTCTTGCGATGCGTCAATCACGGTCGAATTTGCTTGCGACTTGTAATTGTATTCTTTGGAAACGTGGACTACCCAATCGAGCTGCGACTTATCGCCAAAAACATACGTCACCGTTCCCAAGAAGCCGGGCGCCTTGGACCCCGTACCCGCGCCGTCCCAGTTGTCGCCGCCCCGCGTGGGCCCTCCCATCACCGTGAGTTGCGAATTCACTGTCCAATAAAGCCAAGCGCCGAAATGCGTAAACGGTTCGCCGTATTGGTATGTGTAAGGAATAAACGGCGTTGGGTTTTGCGTCGTGTCAATCGTGTTATACCCCACAGGCGAGACGATGTGCCCTACGCGCAGCTTAAACGCTTTGAACGCCGCATCGAAATAGAGCGCGGGAATCGCCAGACCATACATGGAACTCGCAAGACCTCCGGCACCTGTGTTCGTTTTGAAAATCTTATCTTCAAAACCTGCGCTCGTCGACCAACGGTAGCTCGACCCAAACATCAAGTCGATGCGTCCGCCAAAGTCCCAATCTTTCTTGCTCGTGTCTGTGGGGACTTCTAAGTACGTCCACGCTTGTGTCAGTTGGTATTCGTTGGCGCGGTCGGGCCACGTCACGGTGCCGTTATACCCGTCGGAGGGGTGCTGCGGGTTAAAGGTATACCCTTGCACGAGGTTACCCCCGAGGTTTGCCCACGAAATCTTTTCTTGTGGCGCTTTTGCCTGTACTTCTGTGGAAGTCTTCTCGGCAAGAGGATCTTGTGCGCCGATTTGCGAGATTACAAGGACTGAAGCGATAACTGCAGTCTTTAGTCTTGATTGTGTTTTCATAGTAACTCCTAAAAATTTTTCAGAAATTACTCTGCGCAAAACAAGGAATTTGCTCCACGCCGCTCGAAAGTTTGTTCGGTTGCACTCATTGAACCATGCCATAACGATGGCATTCTTTTTTGCTTGTCTTTGGTTTTTCATTTTTCCACTCCTATGAATTTTCCAAATTCTATCGCTATTTGTTGTTAAAAAGTTTTCTCGTTGGTTGCGGACAGGCAGCTCTTAAAAGAGCATGGATTCCCGTTTTCTACTTCTTGGGGTAATCTATTTTTGTCCTCATTCCTCCTTTGACGATTGCGTCTTTTCTTGTTCCAACAAACTGCAAGCCAATTTGTGGGTGCGGCGTATGGATACTATTCGTCGCGTAAATAATTTTTGTCCTTTATGTTCTGTGCTTGGATAGTTCCACGGGATCGGTGGTTGCATCAAAGATCTCTTGGCAAAGGGTGCATTGATAGACAGCCGAGATCGGCTTTACGGATATTCCTGTGAAGAGGGCGAGTAATCCCATAAAGGTGTATTTATTTTTTTGAACGACTAAAGGGTGGTAGCGGTCATGCCCGCAACGGCAGGTTTTTCGCAGTTCAGGATCGTTTGGCATACGTCGGGCCAGCACAAGAGGAAAAGTCTGGGTTGCAAGCGAGTTTAGGCGGGAACTCGCGTAAGCCTTGCGAAAAAATCATATCAGCGAGTTCCCGCACAGGCTCCTAACCGGCCCGCCACAACTAGCGCTTGACGGCCGAGCGGAATAATTGAATCTATTTTCTATGACCTCTTTCGAGGGGCCAGACGTCAAACATCAATGGGGTTCAATATAACGCCCCAAGGAGAATAAATGAAGAAGATAAAATATGCGCTACTTACCGCTCTTTTCCTATCCACCTCTTCGGCTTTTGCGAAGATAGAGTTTAATATTGATACGGGTGGGGGAAATCCGGGCGCAGATGCAGCGCTTATTAGCGAAGTCAACAAGCAATTCCAACTCATCGACATGACGGGGTTCTTGCAGTCGATGTCGAACGCACAGTCGATGACGAATAAAGGCCAAGGTGTCTCTTATGCGTCGGAGCAGAGCCTTTTTGTTGTGGGTGGGGGCGCAGGTTTAGGCCTCAACGCGCCGTCGGGGCTCACAACGAATTTTGATACAAAAGGCGGTCTGCCTCCCATAGGTGTAGGCCTCCAAGGCTCCCTCATGGTGGGGGTCTCTTTGGCCAAACTTCCCGTCCCGGCGTTGGGCCCTATCGACCTCAAGCGCTTAACAGTTTTTGTGAATTATTTTGGGTTATCCAACGACTCGTTGGTCGATAGCGTTACGATGAAAACAAGCACTTTTGGTTTGCATTTCCAGTACAAGCTTCTACAAGGGTTCAATTTAGGCGGCATCGGTCTTCTGAACTGGGGCGGATTGGCACTCACCACGGGCTTCGACGTGAGTTCCAATTCGCTCTCGTACAAGGTGGGTCAGAAGCTGGAGACAAGCTATGGGGGCGAGACGCTTTCATGGACACCGAGTGCAGGTAGCAACCTCACGCTCGACGCCAGCGCATTCACGATTCCGATTGAGGTTTCGACGAGCGTTCGTTTAGCGTATATCTTTTCCCTGTTCGCGGGGGTAGGGGTTGATATCAACTCGGGCAAGTCGTCGATTAGCGCAAATCTTACGGGGCCGGTTACGAATACATCAGCCACGATTAACGGCACAGCATCTTTAACCGGCAGCGAAGAGAAAGGCCCCACTGTCGGTGGCGCGCGCTTCTTTGTCGGTCCGCAATTTAACATTGTGCCGCTCAAGAACACAAACGTCGTGAGTATTTTTGCGCAGTTTAACGTGGCGACGAGTGGCAACTACGGCTTTCACACGGGGTTACGCATCGCTTGGTAATAACTATTACAAGATTTAGGTGGAGTGCATAGTTACTCCACCTAAGCGTTATGCCAGCGCGCCACAAGGCACTCTGCGTCTCCAGTTCTTGGGGGCGGCCGGTTTTGTGACAGGCTCGCGCACCTTGCTCGAATACGAGGGGTTTCGGCTTTACGTCGATTGCGGGCTCTACCAAGGCCCAGCTTATGTCGAGGAGCGCAATTTTCTCCCCCTCGAAACCAATCCCGAGACGATTGACGCAATCCTCCTTACTCACGCACACATCGACCATTCGGGACTCATCCCACGGCTCTATAAAGAAGGTTTTCGCGGCACGATTTTTTGC
>CAUJII010000113.1 GCA_963205035.1 Spirochaetota bacterium | reverse complement strand
CGTGAATCCTTATTACGCATGGCATCTGCTGACGCAGTACCCGCATGGCTTCTGGATTTTGGGAGCTATCTTTTTATGCTCGACGGGTGCCGAAGCTCTTTATACCGACTTGGGGCATTGCGGCAGGCAGAACATCCGCGTCAGTTGGGCGTTTGTCAAGTTTGCGCTGCTCTTGAGTTATTTCGGACAAGCGGCATATCTTCTGTCGCTCAATGGGCAGAGTCTCGACATCAATGGGCGCACCGCTCGGGGTTTGACGCCGTTTTATTCGCTCATGCCTGATTGGTTCTTGCCGATAGGGATCTTCGTTGCAACACTCGCTGCGATTATTGCGTCGCAAGCTATTATTAGTGGGGCGTTTACGCTCATTGCCGAAGCGATTAGGCTCAATCTGTGGCCCAAGGTACGCATCAAGTACCCATCGATTTTGAAAGGACAAATTTACGTACCAAGCGCAAACCGTATTTTGTGGGTGGGTTGTATCGCTGTCACGTTGTGGTTCGAGAGAGCGACGAACATGGAAGCGGCGTACGGTCTTGCTATCACGTTCGATATGATGATGACGACAGTTCTATTGACAGTCTTTCTTTATGCACGTTCCCAGAAATTATTTTTACCGATAGCAGCGTTCTTGCTTTTTATTACAATCGAAGTTTCTTTTCTGATTGCGAATCTTGAGAAATTCCCACACGGTGGCTGGGTGACGTTTGTCATCGGTATTCTTCTATTCGCAATCATGTGGTCTTGGTATTCTGCACGCAAGATTCGTAACCGTTTGGTGGAGTTTGTGAAGCTCTCCGATTATTACGACTTGTTGCACGAGTTGGGCCACGACGAATCGGTGCCCAAGTATGCGACGAATTTGGTCTACCTAACCTCCGCAGACAGGCTTTCGGATATCGAGTGGAAGGTGATCTATTCGCTTTTCTATAAGCAACCCAAGAGGGCGGATGTCTACTGGTTTGTCCACGTCGACGTCACCGACGAACCGTATACGCTTTCTTACAAAGTCGATGTGCTCGTCCCCAACGATGTGCTGCGCATCGATTTCAAATTGGGTTTTCGCGTCGAACCCCGCGTGAATCAATTTTTTAGACGGGTGGTGACGACTCTCGTCGAAGAGGGAGTCGTCGATATCACGAGCCGGTATACATCGCTGCACCAAAAAAATATGCTCGGGGATTTTCGCTTCATCGTTTTTGATCGCGTCTTGAGCCATGAAAACCAGTTAAACGCGTATGAGCGTTTTGTAACGATGCTCTACCGAATTTTGAAATCCGTTTGCCCGACAGAAGAGAAAGCGTTTGGCCTCGACACATCGATTGTCGAACTCGAGCGCGTCCCTCTCATTGTTTCCAAACCGCGTGAATTTAATTTGGAGCGTATTGTTTAATGGCTATCTTTGAATCGCAGGTTGTTCCACAAAGCGCTCTCTTCCAAGAGAATGCCTCGGCGTACGCTAAACATTTATCAAAACTCGCCGCTCGTAAAAAACAGATTTCCCATGAGAGTAGGCAAGCTTCTTACTTGCGGCACACAGAACGCGGCAAGCTCTTTGCCCGCGACCGTATCGCGGGTCTTCTCGACGAAGGTTCTCCGTTTTTTGAATTGGGAGCCTTTGCCGGGCTCGAACTTTATCCGAACGAAGAAATTCCCGGCGCGGGGGCCATCGCCGGCATTGGGTTTGTGCACTCCCAGATGGTAGCTATCTTGGCAAACGATGCCACAGTCAAAGGCGGGACGTATTATCCCATAACGGTTAAGAAGCACTTGCGGCTGCAAGAATATGCAGAACTCAACCGCTTGCCGTGCATCTACATGGTCGATAGCGGCGGCGCGTTCCTGCCGATGCAAGACGAGGTTTTTCCTGACCGAGACCATTTTGGCCGCATCTTCTTTAATCAAGCGCGCATGTCGAGGCAAGGGATTCCGCAAATCGCTCTTGTGATGGGCTCGTGCACTGCGGGGGGCGCGTATGTCCCTGCGATGTGCGATGAAACGATTATTGTCGAGAAACACGGCACAATTTTTTTGGCAGGCCCGCCGCTTGTGAAGATGGCGACTGGCGAAGAAGTCAGTGCGCAAGATTTAGGCGGAGCCGTCTTGCATACATCGCGTTCGGGTGTCGCAGACCATTACGCTCAAGACGATTTCGATGCTTTACGGATTGCGCGAAACATTGTAGCAACGCTACCCAAGCGGCAAGAAAACGCGATTGGAATTAGCCGAAAGAAAGTTTTTGAAATACCGCGCTACGAGGCGAACGAATTTTATGGTATTATTCCCAAAGACAGCCGCAAGCCTTTCGACGTGCGCGAAATAATTCTGCGGCTCGTCGACGGTAGCGAATTCCAAGAATTCAAAGCGGAGTATGGAAAGACGCTCGTGACTGCGTTTGCAGAAATTGCAGGGTTCAAAGTCGGTATCCTCGCCAATAACGGCGTGCTCTTTTCCGAGTCTGCACTCAAGGGCACACACTTTATCGAACTGTGTTGCCAAAGAGAAATCCCACTCATCTTTTTGCAGAACATCACGGGCTTCATGGTCGGCAAAAAATACGAAGAAGGCGGCATCGCGAAAGACGGAGCGAAAATGGTGAGTGCAGTCGCCAATGCAACGGTGCCGAAATTCACCGTCGTTCTCGCAGGTTCTTATGGTGCGGGAAACTATGGCATGTGTGGACGCGCATACTCACCCGATCTGCTTCTCATGTGGCCGAATGCGCGCATTTCGGTTATGGGGGGGGAACAAGCGGCGGGTGTTCTCGCGATTGTGCGCGAGCAAGCGGCCAAGGCGCAAGCCAAGAAAAAAGGGATTACTCTCGATGAGGTCGCGCTCGGTAGCGAGCTTCAAGGCATCCGCTCAAAAATCACGGCGCAGTTTGAAACTCAATCGGATGCCTTCTATTCTTCAGCGCGGCTTTGGGATGACGCAATCATCGACCCCGCCGACACGCGGCATGTACTCACCTTGGGTCTTATGGCTGCCTCGAAGAGAGAGCTACCACGTTTTGAGCAAGCCGTTTACCGGATGTAAGATATGGTTGAGATATTTTTTGAAGATAGTCTTTATGAGATAATTCTTAACCGACCCGAAAAGCATAACGCATTCGACGCGCAGATGATTCAGGAGTTGACCGATGCG
>CAUJII010000112.1 GCA_963205035.1 Spirochaetota bacterium | reverse complement strand
CCGAAGCGCTGGATGACCTTCTGCGGGTACGCTTGCATTGCGGCTTTATCGGCGACATCGAGCTGAGTCACCAGCACGTCGCGGGTGAAGCGTTCGCAAAGTTTCGCCGTTTCAGCGACTGTTTCTTCTTTAATATCACTAATTGCGAGTTTCGCGCCCCTTTCTGCGAGGTTAAGGGCGAGCGCACGGCCGATCCCCGAACCCGCGCCTGTAATAACTATTACACGATTCTTAAAGTCTTTCATGAGGATAGTTAGTCAGACAGCGACAGTTTGGAAATCAAATTTGACGCCTTGTTCAATTATGGGGGCCTTGGATTTTTCGCCAGTTTTCGTGCGCTCGTGTAATAACTATTACACTCCCATGCTTTCCATAAAATTCCTACGCAAATTGTAATAGTTCCCCACCAAAGAATTGCTTGTCCAGCGTGGGGCAAATACCAGACGTTCAGCCTCACTCGCATGCAACTCAGACAAGCACTTCTGGAACGCGGCCTTGCAACTTCCGCAAAACAAGCCGAAGGATTGATTCTGTCGGGGAAAGTTCTTGTGAACGACTGCCCCGCGACAAAACCCGGTACGCAGGTTTCTTCTTTAGATACGTTGCGTGTTCGGGGTTTGAAGAAGTATGTCTCCCGTGCCGGCGAGAAACTTGCAGCAGCCCTCGACGCTTTCAAGATACCCGTGCCGGGTCGTTCGTTCTTAGACATCGGCGCATCGACCGGCGGTTTCACCGATGCGCTCTTGCAGCATGGAGCTCGCTTTGTTGCGGCCATCGATGTCGGGAAGGGATTACTCCACCAAAAGCTTGTTGTCGACGAACGGGTGCAAGCTCTTTCGGGGCATGATTTCAAGAGCATGGAGAAGGAAGCGCTCAAAAGTCCCGTTGAGGCATTCGTCGCGGATGTCTCCTTCACTTCTCTCTTGCCGCTTCTCGGCAAGGCGTTTGATTTTTTAGAGCCCGGTTCGCGCGGTAAAGAAGGTGTCGTACTATTCAAACCACAGTTTGAGTTAGCAAAGGACGAGAGGTACCTTCTGGAGAAAGGGGTTCTGCGAGACCGCAAACACAGCGCGGAGCTCCTGGCGGCATTCACAGCAAGGGCTGCGCAGCAAGGCATAACTCTCGTCCAACATATTGCGTCACCGGTAAAAGGTGCTAAGGGGAATCAAGAGTATCTCCTCCATCTCAAAAAAATTGATTGAATCGGGGTTTACTGAGTATGTGCGCGCCCGGTCTTGCATTATGCTCCATGCGGCCGACGAATCGGTTCAAGCTGTTTTTCATCAATACCAGTCCCAGTTGCACCGTTACATTCGTCAGTTTGTCGGCGATGAAGAGGCGAAGGATGTCTTGCAAGATGTCTTTATTTCGTTCTTAAAGCAAAAACGAGAAACGAAAATTCGCAATAGCGACGAGCTCCCGTGGCTTTACAGATCCTGCCACAACAAGGCCATCGACTACATACGCAAACAAAAGAAGCTCACTTTTTACAGCGTCGAAAAATTCGACCGCATCGAAGCGACGACAGAGGCTCCGGAAGCGATTGCTTGGCAAGAGTTGCGCGAGGACCTTTTCCAAATTGCGCTCGGTTTCGATAAGAAGGGCCAAGGAGCGCTCATCTTGCATTTGCTCGACGAAGGCAAGCCAAAAGGCCTGATAGCAGAGACGCTCGAAATCTCTGACCGGCATCTGCGGCGCAAGACTCAAGACCTTTTTCGATTCCTGCAGCAAGAATTAAAGAAACGTGGGATTGATAAATTATCTTGGTAGATGCGACATAATGCCGGTCGCTTGCAATACGCCAAAGCACACCCCGCAGCGTGGCTAAAGTAAATCTTTCTACAGAAAACCCGTCCGAAATTGCCGATAATAACGTATCTCTATTGAGGGCTACTATGAAAACGGGTGCGAAACGCAATCGACACGATTCAGAAAAAAACAAAACGCCCGAGCTATCGTTGGCGGACGAGCTCTTTGTCGCTGCCACACTCCGCTATTCTAACCCCGAAGCTGAATTCTTGCCAAAGCTGACTGCCGCCCGCGCTCTTGCAATGGCTCAATACCGCAAAGAAATACATACCAAAGCAACGGCAAATCGAGAGCCAGCAAAAAAACTGAGTGGCGCGGCTCTGTTCTCGCGCCCATCGAGCAGAGCTTGGATGCTCCGTGCAGCGGTAGCACTCGTCGTCGTGGGGGCAGTTTTTTTTATCGCTCGCCCTGAGGTCGATGACACCATCCGCATTATCGACGAGAAGGGCAAGAGTGCTCTCCACAATGAATTTGGCTCACAAAAAAAACCGGTGTCGCTGCGCGTCATGCGCAAGCGCAAGAAAATTGGCGAAATCACGGTTGCGCAAGGTTCGCGCATTAAACTCGTCGAGGCGACGGATAACGACATTTTTCGCAGCAAGATGGCGCTTACCGGCGGCGAAGCGGACTTCCGGCTTAAATACAAAGGGACTGCGTCTGTCGTGGTGAATAACGGCCCTTTTACGGCCAAAGTGCGCATCGCGCCAGAACCCGGCAACGACGTGCATTTGAAATTCCGCGAAACGGATTCTGTGCCAGACACTCTTGAACCGCAGTTCACGATTGAAGTCCTTAAAGGCCATGTCCAGATTGCCGAGGTTGAAGACGGCGATTTTGAATCGTACCAAGCAGGCGAGCAAGCGGTCTTTAGCATCGAAGACGAAAGCCCGCGTCTTTAGCGCGCTCTTTAACCACTTTTCGCCGCGTCGCGATAATTAGATTATGTTCCCCTTGTGGCAGTTCGGCCTGTTCTCACTATTCAAGACGAGCGTCTCTATAAAGTCTCTGCGGTCGTCAAAAAATTCGATCGCGACTTGAGAAACCTCGTGCGCGATATGTTCGATTCGATGGACGCTGCCGCCGGTGTAGGTCTTGCAGCGGTGCAGATTGGCGTCCTCGAACGCGTCTTGGTTATCGATCTTGTCGAGAAAGGGTTTCTCAAAGGCGCATTCGTCAACCCTTATGTAATCGAAGCGTCTGCCGAAATGCAGATTGGCGAAGAGGGCTGTTTATCCGTCCCAGGGCTTTCAGCGGAACTCAAGCGACCGCGCTGGGTGAAGATAGGTTATCAAGACTTGAGTGGCGCTAAGAAAACCGTCGAAGGCGAGATGCTCTTGGCGCGGGCTTTCTTGCATGAGATGGATCACTTAGACGGCAAGGTGTTTGTCGATCAGCTCGAACCCAAACTGCACGAAGCACTCGCGGGCGACATCGACCGCATCAAGCACGGTCTACCGTTAGAGCATGCGGGCGTAACGCCAGCCTACCGCAAGAAGTCGCGAGCCGGGTAACAGAGTTCATACGCCAGGCCAAGCCGCTTTCCCAAATTGCATTCGCGTATTTTTACTAAAGCAGAAGCTCTTTTGCAGCGGCAACGATGCGTTCTACGTTGGGCAAGACTGCGGGCTCGAGAGTAAATGCATAAGGCATCGGCACCTGGTCGGTCGCGACGAGGGCTATCGGTGCATCGAGCTCATCCAACGCAAGCTCTTGAATCTTATGCGAAAGCCACGACCCATAAGAGGCGACAGCGGTTGCCTCTTGCACGATGAGTATGCGATGCGTTTTTTGTACCGCCGCAAAAAGCGCCTCTTCGTCGACCGGTTGTAAAGAGCGTAGATCTAATATATCTGCCGCGATGCCTTCTTCTTGCAGTCTTTGCACAGCCTCGGCCACCGCGTAGTACGTGAAAGACCAACAGACGATTGTGAGTTCGGCTGTTTCCTTTGCTTCGACAAGCCGCGCTTTCCCCAAAGGGATGAGATAGTCGGAATTCTCGCGTTCTTCGAGCTCGCCCTTCAAAGCATAAATGCGTTCGTGCTCTAAAAAAATAACCGGATTATCTGAACGAATAGCCGATTTCAGAAGTCCCCGCATATCGTTTGCTGTTGCAGGCGCCACAACCTTGAGCCCCGGAGTGTAAGTGTAAAAGCTCTCAAAAATAGACGAGTGCTGTGCGCCGAGAGACCCCCCCGCGCCTTGCGGTGCTCGAAAAACAATGGGCATCGAGAACTGCCCGCCTGACATGAGGTGCAGCTTTGCCGCGATGTTGATGATGGGGTCGATGGCGACGAGAGAAAAATTCCACGTCATAAACTCGACAATGGGACGAAGGCCAGCCATCGCCGCGCCAATCGCGAGCCCGGTGAAACCTGCTTCGGCAATCGGCGTGTCGACAACGCGGTCTTCACCAAAGCGGTCTAAGAGCCCTTGCGAGACTTTGTATGCGCCGTTATAGTGGCCGACTTCTTCGCCGATCAAAAAGACTTTGTCATCCCGCGCTAACTCTTCAGATAGAGCGATGTTGAGGGCTTCGCGTATGGTAACTTCGGCCATTAGGTTTTCTTACGGCGGCGGCGAGGCTCTGTCAAGTGTGAATCCGTTTTTGTCGTGGGATTTATCCTGCCTACCTTTCTCCATTCGCCGGGCGGAATGTGTTCTAACTGATACGGACCTAATTCCAAGCGGACAAGCCGCCGCACACGAACGCCGAGCCTTTCGAGCACACGGCGGATTTCACGATTCTTCCCTTCTTGAAGCCACACATCAAACTCGGCAGGGGTTTTGTGTGGAGTAATTTTCGTGAAACGTAATTTTTCTCCTTTGTCGATAATGCCGCGTTCCGTGCGCTCGCACTCTTCTTTCGAGAGCGGTCTCGAAGTCTTGAGAAAGTATTTCTTCATGACACGCGACGAAGGGTGCGTGAGTTCAAAGATATGGTCGCCGTCATTCGAGAGTACAATCAACCCCTCGGATTCGATGTCGAGTCGTCCGGCAAAAAACCACTTGCTATATTCACTCGGCAGTAGGTCGAATATCGTCTTGAGCGCTTTTCCGCGAATGAGTTGTCGCTTATGCGACGAGACGACGCCTCGTGGTTTGTGGAGCAGGATAACGTCCTCTGTCGATTCCAGACGTATGCGCTTGCCGTCGATTTCAATGACAAGACTTTGAAGTTCCGCTGTGGAAAATACTGCGTTGAGGTCGGTTATCCGCGTTCCTTGAATCTCGACTCGGTGTGCGTTTAAGTAATCCGCCGCCGCACGTCTGGAGCATAGACCCAACCGCGACAAGAGTTTCCCGATGCGGACTGTTTTTTCAGGTGTGTTACTTTGCTCGCCGGTGGGTGGTAAAGACCTTGGCTCCTCGCCTCCGCTCATGGAGCGGGGGCGCTCGGTGTAGCATTCGCTTCTTGAGCTTTCTTCTTTGCTTCGTCTTTATACGTCATCACATCTTTCTCGGCGAGGTTGAGTTTATACTCCGTATCTTTCATGAGCGCGGTGAAGACGAGCGTATCGCCAACCATCTTTGCCTTGAGGTCTGTCATCATCGGCTTTTGGATTTCTGTGACTTGAACACTCACCCCGGAGTCTGTTTTCTCTACTGTATATTTGCCGTATTGCAAACCCTTGCGGTTGGAGCCGAATTCAATTTTTCCATCGGTCGTGAGAGTAACAAAATTCGGCGTAAGTTTTCCTGTCACGCTTGCGGCTTCCCAACGGCCGACGATTGCTTTTTCGAGTTTCTTCGCCTCTTCTTCGATGAGAGTTTTAGCGTCGCCGTCTGTCGATTCGACTGCCAAGTGTGCGCCATAAACCCAACCCGAAAGCCCCGCGCTATTTGTTACTTTGTACCAGTGAGCGTCGTATTTACCAATTTTGATACGCTCTGCGCTGCGTTGCAGAATTTTCACCTGCTCGCCGCGTGAAAGCTGCGCAATTTGCGCAGCGGTCGTGTTAGGAGCAATCCGCATTTTTAATTCGGGCACGGTAACTATCGTCGACGCAGGGATTTCCTCTTTGACCAGAACTTCTTCCTTCTTGCAGTTTAGAATCGAAGCAGCGAAGAAAAAAAGGGTAATTGCAATTTGCGCTTTTCGCATGGTGGAGATTCGATTATCGGGAGTACAGGTCAACACATTTGGCCTTCGCATGCGCATCGAGAAAAAAGAAGTAGTCGTGCCGTTAGACGCACCGCGCGAAAGACTCGATATTTGGTTGAGCCACCGCTTTCCCGTCCTATCGCGAACTCAGTGGCAAGAGCGCATCGACGAAGGGGCTGTCTTCGTCAATAGGCAAGCCGCCCGTGCATCGCGCAAAGTGCAACCCAGCGATAGTATTGTTTTTTCTTATCCTATGCGCGACGAGCCGGAGGTTCAAACCAAACTTCCCATTCTCTTTGAAGACGAGCATTACTGGGCGGTCGACAAACCCGCAGGTTTGCCGGTGCACCCGTCGGGGATCTACAAAACCCGCACCGTCGTCACCGTGCTTGCTCAGCTTGAGAAATACCACAAGCCGTATTTACTGCACCGCTTAGACAGAGAAACGAGTGGTGTTTTACTCTTGGCAAAACACCAAAAGGCCGCCGCCGCGTTCCAGCGCGTCACAAAAGAAAAGGCCATTCAAAAAAAATACCGCGTGGCGGTCGAAGGGTGCCCCGACGAGCTGTGGGAAGCGAAAGGGTTTTTGTTTTGCCTACCACAGACGCCGTTACCGCGCCAGCGTTTCTTCGCACCGGTTGCGCCCGAGAACGCAATCGACGCGCAGACTTGCCACACACGCTTCGCGCCGCTGAAGCATAAAATGGGGCTGACGCTTTTGGAGGCGGAACTTTTCACAGGACGTATGCACCAAATTCGCGCGACGCTAAAATCGCAGGCCCTGCCCGTTGTCGGCGACAAGCTCTATGGGGTAGATCCCAATCTTTACTTTCGCTTCGCGGATGATGTGATGACCGCCGCCGATTGGCGGCGTTTGCGGATTTCTCGTTCTGCACTCCACTGCACGCAGATGGCGTTGCAACACCCGATGACAGGCGCAGCGTGGCAGATTGATTCGCCTCTGCCTCAGGATATCGCGGGTTTGTTTTGAGAGGCAGTAAAGGCGGGAAGTCGCTGGTACGATTTTCGGGCAAAACTCAGTCCAGAAGTTCATCTCTGGCTAACGCCTCACTTTTTTGTGGTAGTTATTACAAAATCCGCACTTTTTTTTTGGTTTTTGGAAAAAAGTTCAAATTCTGTGAGAAAAAAACACGGTTTCTGGGTCTCGCTTCGCGACACTTATCAGTATTTAATATATAGAGGGGGAATATTTATGGAATATCATCAGACATCCGTTTCGCTGCGCGAGAAGTCGTATCGCCGACTTAAGGCTGCACAGCTAATTTTTGCTCGGCATGGGATTCATTGGGGCGAAGGCGAGATTATTGCGCGGCTCTGCAAAGAGACCGTGTTACGCTGGCGGTCTGGCGGTGCTTGGACTGTGTCCGCACGTCGGTACAACATCAAAAAAGACGAGGTTAAATACGTCATCAGACCGTGGCGAGTCGACAAGAACTTGTACGGTGTGCTTTGGCAGCGGACGATTCATTCCGGCGAATCGGTCTCGCGGTTCGTCGACTTCGCGATCCGGGTGTTCATGCCGCGATTTGTGGAGATGTATCTGCACTCGCCCCGGCACGGGTCGGCGTTCTCAGCTCGGAATCATCATTTCTGGGCGGCGCGGTATGCCCGGCGCAAAAGTTTTCCTGACTATTTTATTAACTACCAAAAAGCCACCGAAAAAAATGAGAACGGCGCGCTTGAAACTGCTCGGAAGGCACTCCTAATCGCGAAAAAAGGCCTGTCGTACGCTGAATACATCCACTGCTTGCGAACGTGCATATGACACACGGCTACGCCGCCAGCCTTGCGCCGATATCCGTCGCTTAGCGCAGAAAAAATCGTACCAACGAGTTCCCGCGTAAATTATCCCGCGCTCCGCCTGTTCGCATTCGTCAACTAAAGTTATTCCCCGCGTATCTCGGCAAAACAAAATAGACCATGGTGCGTCGATATCTTACTCCACTATTCTTTTTGCTCATCATGACTGTCGGTCGCGGTGCGCAAAGTAACATTCCTGTTACTGCCGATAGCGAGGCGCAGATCTTGAACTTGAAAGGTATCAATACGCCATACAGCGAATACACACCGTTCATAACCGCAGACGAACAGTATCTTTATTTTCAAAGCAACCGCCCGAGCGGCGTCGGTGAAGAGGGTGACTTCGATCTTTGGTTTTCAGAAAACACTGTAACAGACGGCACGCCCGCATTCAAGCCACCTGTCAACTTGGGCTTGCCGGTCAACTCGCAATACTTCGACGGCCACCCTTCATTGCGCAAACTCCCATCGGGGGAATACGAACTTTACTTCGCCTCCTTTGCTGAAGACGGGCGCGAAGGGCCGCAACTGACGAATCTTTATTATTCAATCTTGAAAGATGGCAAGTGGTCGCCACCCTTGAATTTAGTGGAGATCAACACAGACTTCCACGACCGCATGCCTTCGATTTCCCAGGACGGCCGTTATCTCTTCTTTAGCTCCGACAGGCCGGGCGGTTACGGCAGCGACGACATTTGGTATTCCGAATACGATTATGCGGCGAAGCGGTGGAGTGCTCCACAAAACGCGGGCCGCTCGATCAATACGCCGGCATCAGAAGTCACCCCTGCTCTGCACACCGACAACATCACGCTCTATTTCTCATCCAATCGCGCCGGGGGGTTGGGGAGTTACGACATCCACGTCACGCAGATGTC
>CAUJII010000111.1 GCA_963205035.1 Spirochaetota bacterium | reverse complement strand
CTTTGCTTTTTTTGTAGTAGTTATTACAAAATCCGCACTTTTTCTTGGTTTTAGAAAAAAGTTCAAATTTTGTGAGAAAAAAACACGGTTTCTGGGTATTTAATATATAGAGGGGAGTATTTATGGAATATCATCAGACATCGGTTTCGCTGCGCGAGAAGTCGTATCGGCGACTCAAAGCCGCGCAACTCATTTTCGCCCGGCATGGGATTCACTGGGGCGAGGGCGAAATTATTTCGCGCCTCTGCAAAGAGGCTGTGCTGCGCTACAGGTCCGGCGGCACTTGGACCGTGTCCGCACGGCGGTACAACATCCAGACTGACGAGACTAAATACGTCATCAGGCCGTGGAGGGTCGACAAGAATCTCTACGGCGTGCTTTGGCAGAGGACGATTCATTCGGGCGAGTCGGTCTCGCGGTTCGTCGACTTCGCGATTCGGGTATTCATGCCACGGTTTGTCGAGATGTATCTGCAGTCGCCACGGCGCGGGTCAGCGTTCTCCGCGCGGAACCATCACTTTTGGGCTGCGCGGTATGCCCGGCGCAAGAGTTTTCCGGACTATTTTATTAACTACCAAAAAGTCACCGAGAAAAATGAGGACGGCGGGCTCGAAACGGCCCGGAAGGCGGTTCTCATCGCGAAAAAAGGCCTGTCGTACGCTGAATACATCCACTGCTTGCGAACGTGCATATGACACACGGCTACGCCGCCAGCCTTGCGCCGATATCCGCCGCTTTAGTGTGAGAATTTGCGCTTCATTATCCGTCGCTTAGCGCAGAAAAAATCGTATCAGCGAGTTCCCGCCTACACCCAAGCACCGGCGCAGCCTCGGAATCTAAAGCGCTATTGGACAAATGACAAACAAATAGAAAAACGTCAGGCAAATTCTGCGTATGGCGGAAACGCTTGCTGGGTAGGCACACAGAGCAAACAATTCTGGTGCGGGAGAAATCGGGTTGGTATTCATTCTAAGAGACGGCAAAAATTTTCGCCGTCCCTCTACCGAATTTATCTTACGCCCTAATTATGAACAAACGTTCATTTTCGCTTTGCACGACAATCCCCCCCTTCGCTTTGACACATGGAACAAAAAGGCCTGCTTGCGCTCGACTTCGACCATCTGTTAAATAGTCTTTATACCCGTCTCATTCCCATGAGTGTGCGATGGAACTTGGGCGAAAATCTATACCACGCTTTTCAAGGCACGCTGCGCCGCCTATCGTCTGCAAGACTCGGGAGCGCCTTTTTGGGAGACATCACGGTCAAGTATCTCGAATGGGGGCGGCCGCAATACCCTAAACTTTTGCTCTTGCACGGTTTTGCAGACAGCAAAGACGGTGTCTTGCCGTATGCGCATCTTCTCTCGAAGCGATTTCATGTCATCGCACCCGACCTACCGGGGTTTGGCGAAAGCGAAAAACCCGCTCGAGTCAAGTACACGTTAGAACAATTTGAAACATGGGTGCGCCGATTCGCCGATAAAGTTCACTTCGACCATTTTGTCCTGGCCGGGCATTCTTTGGGTGGAGCAATCGCCGCTGAACTCGCCGTCAAGCACCCGGGACGCATTTCCAAACTGATTTTAATTTCCGCAGCGGGGTTAGTTCCCACAGGCGACGGCGATAACATTTACGAACGCATTCTCAATGGAAAAAACCCGTTTGAAGTATCTTCTTATGAGGACTTTAGAAAGTTCTTCGAGCTAATTTTCACAAACCCGAACAAAGCACCGCTGCCGGTAAAAAATTATCTCGCGATGAAGTTTGCTGCGAACCGCACTTGGTATCACAAAATTTTTCTCGATATGATGGGCGATATTTCGACCGAAGAAAAAATCGAGGAGCGCAAGGCCGAGCAGTTCAAAAAATTTGAATCGATCCGCACGCCGACGCTTGTCGTTTGGGGCACGCACGATGGTTTCTTTCCCGAAACCATCGGATCGTGGATGCACAGAACCATCCGCGATTCGCGCTATGCAATTATCGACAAGGCGGCGCACATGGCCCCGATGGAACAGGCGGAGAAACTCTCTAAGCTCTCGCTCGCCTTTGTAGGCGGCTAAGCTAACGCTACATTGCTTTGCAGACTGAGAGAGCTTCGTACGCTGTCTCGTGAAAAAAAAGAGACATCTAAAATCTCTCCCCGCCGCGCTTTTTCTATTTCTCTTCAGTAGTCTAATTTTTCTTCAAGCGTGCTCTGCGTTTGCGCGGCGCGAACGCTCCACCGATGAAATCGCCGCCGAATCGATGCTCTTGAGCAAGAAGACAGCTCTCCTCGAACGAGAAAACGAAGTATTGCGCGGTGAAAATTTAGAACTCACACGCTCGGTTGAAATGCAAGACGCGCAACACAAGAAGAAACAGGCGGAGCTCAACGCGATCCGCGAGCGCCTTCAGGGGCAGCTTAAGAGCGCAGAAGCGAGCATCAAGAATCTGAACGACAAGATTGAAATTCTTGAATCGGAAAGCGGCGGAAAAATTCGCCAGCTCAATGCGCTCAACGAACAACTCTCGAAGAAGTCGACTGCCGATCTGAAGGCGCTCCAAGACGACTTGACGCGCACACAGCTTCAAAACGCGAAAGAGAATGAACGCATTAGCCGCGAGGCGGCAGAAAAGCAATTCGCATTGAGTAAAGAGATTCAAGAACTCAAGCAACGTATTGCCGACAAAGAAAAAGAAGCCGATGGACTGCGCAAAGAGATGGCTACTTTACGCGACACACAAACAAGACTCGAACACGAGCTTGCAAGATTCAAGGCGCCTCAACAGCCCCTCAAAAAATGAAACTGCGCGCGCTACTCTTCTTTTTGCTGGCGCCTCTTCTTGCTTTGAGAGCTGAGCGCGAAATAACAATCTATATCTCGGCAAACCTTGGCGGGCGTTTCCCCATGGACGACAAAATTCAAGAAAACAGGCTCTTGCGCACTGCAGCTATTATTCGCGCAGCGAAAGCGCAGAACCCCAATGTTTTCTATTTTGATATGGGAAACGTTTTTTTTCCCGGCAGGCTTTCGCGCTTCAGCTTCGGCTCTCTCACCGCCGATTATTTGCAAATGGTCGGTTTAGACGCGGGGTTAGTCGCTGCGGGAGACCTCAATATCGGCGCCGAGAGCCTCGACTATATCCGCCGAGCGCGGGGCATTCGACTTCTATCTGCAAATATTTTCAGAGACAAGACGCCTTTTTTTGAACCTTTTGCCGTAATCAAAAAACAATCGCTGAAGGTCGGCGTTCTTGGGCTGACCTCGAACAAGACTTTAGTGAGCGCGGCAGAAGCGCGCATTTTGAACTTGCGCCTCGACACGAACGATGGCGTCATTGAAAAACTTCTGGGCAACATCCAAGCGGAAAAGCCCGACCTCACGATTGCGCTTTCGGGGCTATCGCTCCAATCATCGCTCAAACTGCAGGGCGCACACGCTGCGATTGATTTGCTCGTAAGCGGTGGCGACGGAGAAGATGTTCTTTACGACGAACCTATCCGCAGCATTGAACTGAGCGACACACGCCGTGCCGTGACGTTTCCAAAAAACACTTCACTCTTGCGCCTTGTGTTGAGCGAAGAAAACGAGCGATGGGTTATCCGTGAGTATACACCCATCGACGTAGACGGCGGCGCAATCGACGTCGATACGCCGGTTTCGTTCTTGCGCCGTCTAACGCTTTGGCAAAAGGGCTATGCCGCAAGCGAAGGGGATAACGCGAAAGAGGCAAGATTCACTCCGTTCTTGCTCACGCCTCAATTTGCCGCAGGAACTCTGCGCGAGAGTTTTGGATGCGATGTTGCGTTTATCGAACCCGACGATGTAGATAGCAGCCAGGCATTACCCATCAAGAAAAAAAGCGATGTGCGCTACCGCGTGCTCAACGACTACAACATTTTTACGTTTCGTCTCATGGGCGATACGCTTCAAAAGTTTTACGCACAAAGTCGCGACTTCGTTTTCTCCGGCATGGAAAAAGATTCCATCACAGGCTATCCGGTGCGGAACAACGTAAGTTACCGCATCTGTGCAACGCAGCGCGGTTATGAAACCGCATCGACGCGCATCGGCAAAGACTTGCAAGGGAATAATCAGTGGCTCGGTCTCACCGATACTGTCTTGCAGATGGTCGACGAGCGCACGACCGACCCAAACAAGACCGCCGACAATCGTTTCCGGTTTCTAACAATTTTTAACCTTTCTAACATTTACGAAACAGGAAATGTTTCCAATTCGAGTAACATCGTCGTTCCACCGGGTCAGGCGACTGCGTCGTATTTCAAATGGGGGCTTGAGAACGATGTCAACTTTCTTCTCTATAACCGAAAGCATTCGATTTCGTTCAATCCATACATCTTCTATGTCAGGCAGAGCGACACCATCGTCCGAAATTTGCTGCGCGGCGATTTGACGTATGTCTATAACACCGAATGGTTTTTGCGCCCCTACCAAAAGAGTCGCTTCGACACCGTTGTTGTTCCCACTGCCGGGCAGAGACCGAGCATCTTGCGCGAAACAGTCGGCGGTGAATTCAAATGGCACATTCTAACAGGTCGGTTGGGCGTGGGCCTCGAAAAAGAAATCGTCGACCCAGCGACTCCCGTTAAGGGCGGTATCGAGGCCAACGTCGGCATTTTGTGGGATTTATTTTCAGGAATACAATATAAACTTTTTTTCGATGCATTTTCTTCAAGGTCTCTCGAAAATTTTTGGAACCACAGGTTAGAGATGTCGAACTCTCTCATCTTCACGATCATGAAACCTTTGACATTCACTGTGAGCCATCGACTCTATTATCTCTACCAAGGTCTTGCAGGTGATTTTTACAATTCGTCTATTGTCACTTTTTCGCTCGATATGCGAACGACGTGGAAAGAACCCTAAGATAATTCTGTGGGACTAATAATACGACACTGTATTTTTGACGAGGCTACGACTTCTTGCCGCTCATGATTTGCCCCGAAGAAGCGCGGTAATATGCGACCTGCTCTTCGAGACGCTTGCGGCTTTTTACCGTAATACCGTCTTCTGAAAAAACAATGTTGTGGTTCGACTTGAGCGCGGTCTCACTCGCTTCGGTAAGCCGCAGAATGCCGCAAAGCGTCAAGAGCTCGCGCATTGTAATTACAAAATGGTACGATTGTTCGTCGCCTGCACTATTTTTAGTGCGCAAGTTCTGGTGCCTGACAAGATTATAGAGATAAGCATAGACACGCGCGATGGGGTCGCGAATTTTGAAGATGATGAGCCTTTGGTGTGAGAACCAAATGCGCCGGGCCATGTTCTCGAAAATTTTTTGCAACACCCCTTCGCCGACGCTCGAGACGAGCTGCTCTGGGCGAATGCGTGCGAGACGCGATTCTTGCGTCGTGATTGCTGAGCCCATACGCGGGGCGTCTTCGATAAACGCCATTTCGCCGAAAAGCTCCCCGGGCCCCAAGACATCGACGATAAATTCCGCACCGCGCACAATGCGCATGATTTTTACCGCGCCCGAGAGAACGATGTAGATATCGCGTGTGATATCGCCTTCTGAAAAAAGCATGGTGTCTGCTGGCACAACTGTACCGCTCGCAGAAAAGACAATCTCTTGAAAATGCTCCGCGACGCTCGGCCACGCCTCTCTGGCTTCGTTCAAGCGAAGGCCACTATTTGTCTCTGCCCAATCGATATACGACTTGAGGGCTCGCGCAACGTACTGCGGTTTCTGCCACTCTCGATATTTCTCTGCAAGTATATAGAGCACTTCGGGTGTAATAATATGTTCGTTCAAACCATCCAACTTCGCAAGGTGAAGCTGAATACTGCGCAACTCTCTCGAATAGAGGCGCAGAATTTTAACCGTCAACTCGGGTTGAGTTTTCAGATAAGTGCCAATCATCGAAATAGGAATCTCTGCAACCTGCGCGTCTTGCGTGGCAAAAATCGAAACTAAGAAATGATGACCCGTGAGCGCCGAAACCAAACCAAAACTATCGCCCGGTTCAAAGCGCGAAAGCACTTTGTCGCTGAGCCTGTGTTCGCTATCGATGGCTAACGTGCCTTTGCGGACTACATAGAAAAGACCGGGGTTACGTGCGTTTTGCACGACAACGGATGAACCCGCTTTATAGTCTTTAATTTTTATATCAGCCATGCTTTATGTATTCTTTTCTATTATCGACACATCGCGTCTACTTCTCAAATTGAATTGACAGCGCGTTTTTTTTCCCAAACGTATCCCATGGCACGTAACGCAAAGATAAAAGCGTCTTCAAAACCACTCCTCGACGGTTTTTCCGCTCAATCGATCTTCGAGAAAGACCAAGGTATCACTTACAAAGACTTTCTTCTTTTACCAGGCTACATCGATTTTGCTCCACAAGACGTGAACCTTGAAACGCGCGTCAGCCGTAACATCAAAACCAAAATTCCACTGATTAGCTCGCCCATGGATACTGTCACAGAAAGCCAAATGGCGATCACGATGGCTCTCATGGGAGGCATCGGAATCATCCACAACAACCTTTCTATTGAAGAGCAAGCAAAGCACGTCGAGCGTGTGAAGCGCTATGAAAACGGATTTATCCCAGACCCGATAGTTTTATCGCCTCGCCACACAATTGCCGACATCGACGCAATTTCTGAGAAGTTTGGTTTCAGCGGCGTTCCCGTCACTGAAGACGGGACGCTGCGCTCGAAGCTCTTAGGACTCGTCGCCAACCGCGATGTCGACTTTGAGCACAATCGATCACTCCCACTTTCAAGCGTAATGACAACTGACTTGGTGACTGCACCTAAAGGCGTCTCTCTCGTTGAAGCCAACGAGATTCTACGCAAGTCAAAAAAAGGAAAGCTCCCCATCATCGACAAAGAAGGGCGTTTGGTCGCGCTCATGAGCCGCACGGATCTCGTCAAGAACCGCGAGTTTCCTCTCGCGACAAAAGACGACCTGAAAAGGCTACGCGTTGGTGCTGCAACGTCGACGCATCCGCACGACCGCGAGCGCATCGAAACTCTCATCCAACGCGGAGTCGATTTGCTCGTTATCGATTCTGCTCAAGGGCATTCGAGATACCAAATTGAACTGCTGAAAGAACTCAAGAAAAAATATCCACAGGTCGACGTGATGGCGGGAAATGTCGTCACGCGTCAACAAGGCGAAGCTCTAATCAAGGCAGGTGCCGACGCGCTGCGCATCGGCATGGGCCCGGGTTCGATTTGTATTACTCAAGACACCATGGCGTGTGGGCGTTCGCAAGCAACCGCCGTGTACTTCACAGCGCAAATGGCGCTCAAACACAAGATCCCTGTGATTGCCGACGGTGGAATCACCAATATCGGCGACATTACAAAAGCGTTAGCTGTGGGAGCAAGCGCTGCGATGTGCGGGTCGCTTCTTGCAGGCAGTAAAGAAGCACCGGGAGAATACTATTACGAAAACGGAGTAAGGCTCAAAAAATTTCGCGGCATGGCTTCAATCGAAGCAATGGAAGGCGGCGGCGGCGCGAAGCGCTATAACGTTGAAGACCAAAAAATAAAAGTCGCGCAAGGGGTCTCTGGCGCAGTCGTCGATAAAGGTTCGCTCTTTGAGTTCATCCCCTATCTCATGCAGGGTGTACGCCACGCGCTGCAAGACATGGGGCATAAAGAAATCCCATCGCTACATAAAGCGCTTTATGCGGGTGACTTACGATTTGAGCCGCGCTCGTTGGCTGCACAAGCGCAAGGCGGCGTGCACGGACTTTATTCGTATAAGAAACCGATGATTGGTGCGGAATGAAATTTAGGTTTTATATTGACCCCGAGACACAGGCTCCGCATATCTATAATCATGATGTTACAGAACAAGAAATTATTAATCTTTTTAATGACAATATTTTCTCATTACAGCATACGATATCGAAGATAAAGAAACAGTTAGTCTGATCGAGGCAAAATATGAAAACGATTGATAAGATTGAAATAGAATACGTTGTACCGGAAACAGTTGAAGAACAGAATGAAATTAGCGCGATAATAGCTCGCTTTGAGACCGAAAAAGGTAAGCCCCTGAATCTTAATGACTTCAAGAGGGTAGAACCAAAATCCCAGCATGGACAAGGCTACTGGCGCATGAGGCACGTATGAGCGGTCGTATCACACTCTATGGAAGTATTACGTCGCCGTTTGTGCGTCGCGTGCGTTTTTTTTGTAACGAAGTCGGCGAAAAATATGAAATGGTCGACACGGCGACCGACAGCGGGCAAGCCGAAATGCGCAGCAAGAACCCGATCTGGAAAGTGCCGTGTGTTGAAATCGATGGTTTAGTTCTATGGGATAGCCACACCATTCTCGAATATCTTACAGAGAAACATGCGGGAAATCCCAAGCTCTTGCGCCGCGCAACAGGGGCCGAAGTTTGGCGCGAGAAAAATCTTGTAACCGCTGCCGACGGCTGCGTCGAGTCGGCTGTGAATCTTTTCTACTTGCGCAAAGACGGCGTTGACGACACAAAGGTAGCCTACCTCGTGAAGCAAAACGCGCGTATCGCCTCTGTCCTCGCGTGGCTTAAAACGCAGCTCAAAGATAACTACTTCACATCAGACAAAAAGATTGGTTTACCCGAGCTCATCCTCTTCTGCAACCTCGATTGGATGCGGCTCCGTAATCTCTACCCTGTCTCGGAAGACGCCACCCTCAAGGCGTTCTTAGACCACCACAAGACTCACCCCAGCTTTGTCGCGACTCCGCTGCCGGGTTGACTTCCACAGCACACCCCGCCTCTTCGTCGAGCAGCATCCAAGGTACGTCGAGACGTGGTAGATTAGGCGTGCTTCTTGCGGGTAACTGCCCTGTGGTATTTCAAAAGTTAAACGTAAAATATTCGTCGCACTGAGCACACGGCAAATACTCTGGAAAGGCGTTGCGGTAATTTGCCGCAAAGTCACTGCGCTGAGAATTCCACATATCGGATAGCGAATGCGTTGCCAAATTTCCGCGCGAAGTTTTCTTTTTCGGGTCGATCGTTTGCTTGCAGAGCGCGACATCGCCGCTCGCACGGATGAAAAGATCGCGGCGCAGGTGCCAGCAAGGAAGCCGTTCGAGTGGAGTCATATCGGAAACTCGTCTTTCGGGCAAGAGTCCCGCATAGCGATTATATTTTTGCAAGAGAAAAGTGACTCCCAAATCTTCGGCGAGCGCATAGAGCGAGTCGATTTCGTTTTCGTTGTCGAGCACTTTGAGTGTCTGTAGATAAACTATCTCTTGTGGATTTTTCGCGGCGTTCGTAAGTGCCTGCACAAGGCCCGTGATGTTCGCCTTGACTTCAGCGAGACTCACTTGAGGCGCACCCGAAAGCTCGGCATAACGCTCCAACGAATTCAAGAAAACAATTACGCGCAGTTTATCCGCATTCGGATGTTCGGCTAAGGCACGAATTTTATCCAAGTGAATGCCGTTGGTTTCAACGAAGACATACCGCGTTTGAGCGGCATCTAAGAGCGCGGTGAGAAAGTCCTTTGCGTCGGGATGCTCCAACGGCTCACCCAACCCCGATGCACAAACCGATGTATCGCCGACCCCCTCATTCAAGTATTCTAAGACTCGATAAAAATTTTCTTTAGAGAGCGCATGCCTCTCTTGCTGAATTACTTTGAGCGGAGAAAAATCGCTCACTGCTTCGGCGCTTGACATGAATTCGAGTTCAATGTAAGAAGGAAATGTCGCTAAGAGCTCGGGGTTGGCGTCGATGGTTGGTTGAATCTGAGCATACGGTGCATCGAGATTTTTTATTCGTGTGAATAACGCTTGCGTCTTCGCAGCCGAGCGGAGAGTGGCGAGAGAGAAATCCAAACGCAAGAGACGCAAGTCGGGTTCCTCGTAATGCACTTCGGCATGGAATTGGTTGATGTTTTTTTCAACAAAGGCTCGCACACCACCGGGCGACAAATCTTCGTCTTTAGCCTCCATGATGTCCAAAGATTCGAGAAGGTCGCGGCTCACAAAATAAGGCGCAATCCCCTGAGGCAGGTTCTCGCCATAAGTGATGTCCGCGCGGTATTCGGTGTGGATTGAAAAAAGCTTTTCTGATAGCTTGAGATCGAGAAGTGGGAATACTCCCACAAAAACAACAACGTGCGAGAGCGCATTGCCCTCGAAGAGAAAACGTATGGCACTCATTTCACTCTTCTCCGGCAACAGTGTGGCGTTCTCTAAAAGCGGACTGAGGCGTGCTTTGAGCTCTTCGTTCGCGATGCACAGATAGACCGGGGATTTGAGTTCGCGCACTTTCGCGGCGAACTCTCTCAGCATTTTCTGCCCTACCTCGCTTGCGAAGTCGGGAGAGTAAGTGACCTCTGTATGGATGAGAATGGCGGCGTTCGAGAGAAAACCCATGCGTTTTATTCTTTATACGATTTCAAATAGATGGTGACGGCGACGCGCTTGCGTTGGTCTTTGAGCCAGCGAGCGTATTCAATTTTCTCGTTTTGGTTATAGAGGATAGCGCGCACGTTATCGTAGACTTCATCGAGACCAATCGCTCGGGTGTTTTCGACGCGCACGCAATAGTAGCCGCCGTTTGAACCGACAAAAACCTGCGAAGTGGCTCCTTTGGGTGTGCCGTTCAAAGCGCCGGCAAGGATCGGGTCAATTTGTGCGACTTGGTCGAGCCGCATATCGACGATGAGGCCGCCGCGTGACGCACTCGAATGGTGTGAATATTTCGTCGCTGCCTTTGCAAAACCTGAGCTCGACGAAGCCCCCATCGCACGCGCCGCTTTCATCTGCTGGCTGACCTTGAGTTCATTCCCCGCAACGGGGATATAAATCATGCGAAACGTATATTTTTTTCCAAGACGCGCTTTATTGTGCCTGTACCATTCTTCGACTTGCGACGGTGTGGGGTTTGGAACCGAAACACGAAGCTGCATCACTTGTTGCGTCTTGATTTGTTGCGCCAACTCGTCTTTGTAGGTTTCAAAGTCCATCCCCGTTTCGCGCTTCACCATTTTTTGAAACTCGGCTTCGCGCAGCACTCCGCGCATGTCCATTTCTTTGCGTATGGCGTTCTGCACTCTCTCGGGTGAAATCGTCACCGACTCTTCTTGTGCAATGACGTCAATCAGTGCGCGGCCAATGAGCGAGTCTAACGCTTGGCTTTCGAGCGCGCGCTTGTCTTTCGATTTTGTTTTGAGTTTCTTTAGTCTCGCAATTTCTTCTTCAAGATCGATGCTCGTAATCGGAGCGGTGGCTACAACGGCGACGACATCGTTGAGCACTGTTGCCGACACAATGGGGGAGTTGTAAAACGCAGCGATAAAACCGACCAAAAGAAACCGCGCTCGAAAAATCATGGTGAAGCCTTTTCTCGGCGTGTGGCGTGTAAACCGTTATACGCAAGAGGGCGCGTCTTAGAGTTTTGGCTTAGAACTCGTGCAAGCAATACGAAAAGACGATTCTACCAAGTCCTTGACACGGCCATTCTGTTACCCGTTCGCTCGTTCACGCATGATCAACATCGATAGTATCGTGGGTGCAATTCAGTCAATCCACGAGCCTTGGACGTATTTTATTATTTTCGGCATTCTTCTCCTGTGTGGCTTTGGATTACCGATCCCAGAAGACATAACGCTTATCGCCGGCGGCATCATGGCTTACTATGGCAAGGCCGATGTGTACGTGATGATCCTGGTCGGCCTCCTGGGCGTGATGCTGGGCGACGGTGCGATGTTCCAAATCGGCAAGCGTTATGGAAACCGCGTTTTCGAGTGGAAGTGGATGAAGCGGTTTCTACACACCGATCGTTTAGATGCGGTCAAAGACAAGCTAAGAAACCATGGTTACAAGGTTATTTTTTCAGCGCGCTTCATGCCGGGGCTGCGTTCGCTGGTTTTTTTGACATCGGGGGCCTTAGGGATTCCCTTCCGCATCTTCTTGTTTTTTGACGGTCTTGCGGCGCTTATTTCTGTGCCGGCGATAGTCTACTCATGCTATTTTTTTGGCGACGCGATTCACGACGCGGTGCACGTCATCAAGAATGTCGAGCAAGGCGTTCTTGCAGTCATCGTCATCGGTATTCTCTATTTTCTTGTGAAGTATTTCATTAAGAGATACCGCGAGAGACGCGCAGGCGAAGAAAGTTAGACCTCAACGTGGACGGCTTTCGACCAAGGGCCGAAATCTTGCCCAACAATAGCGCGCACACGGTATGTGTTTGTCTGGCCGCGTAGCGGCAAGAGATCGAGGCATTCGCTAATCGCGATGCTTCGGCTGATGAAAACCCAACGGTCTGAAGCGTCATCCCAGCGGGCGAGCTGATAACCAGTCGCACCCGGTGTGTCTTTCCAATCGACGAGGGTGCGTCCCTCGCGGTGCGTTGCCTTGACTCCCAAGACTACCGCATCGTTTGCCGCAACGGCAAGCGGTGCGCGGTTTTCTTCGACAGCTTTCTGTTGTCTCTCTTCGGCCATCTGTTGCACTTGAAGTGCAACTTCGGGAAACTTCGCCAATACGTTATCGAACGTGAACTTGTCGAGGGTATAGAGATCGCAGTAGTCTTTCGCTCGCACGCTTGCGGTCCGCTCGCTACTGAAGAGGAGTGCAATTTCGCCAAAGAATGCCCCGTCTGAAAGCGTGGCGTAAACCGTGACGCCATCCTCCGCTACAATCTCGACATTGCCTCGGCTAATAAAATACATCTGGTCGCCCATTTCCCCTTTGCGAAAAATAAAATCTCCCGGTGTGAAGAGCGCAGGCTTCAAATTGAGTACGATTTGCCGAATGAGATCTTCGGGTGCGCCGTTGAACATCGGCACCTTTTCGATGATGTCTTTGTTGAGGTGCAGCGCAACTTGGAGCTTTAGCGAAGAAGGGAGGTCTTTCAAAACAGCAGTCTCGTCGAAGCCGCGTCGATTATTCCAGAGATATTCGTAATACGTGCGGATGCTGTCTTGTAAGTCTTGCGGCACGTCGCGGTATTGCATAAACGTTTGAATCTTTTCCATCTTCGCACGAAACTGCGTGCGCGCCAAATCGCTATTCGCCATGAGACTCGCCAAATTACCGATGATATAACCATACATGCCCGCGCCCATGAGCTGCACGAGAAGCGTATAAAGCATTTGTGGGTTTGTCTTGGGCGTTATATCGCCGTAACCAATCGTCGTGATCGTCGTCATCGTCCAATAGAGTGCGCGGATGTAGTTGGTGGAATAATCTGCGCCCGGTTGAGAAGCATCGATTTGGATTTTGAGCGCAAGCGCACCGCAGGCAATCC
Source organism: Spirochaetota bacterium (assembly GCA_963205035.1). Classification (GTDB taxonomy): domain Bacteria; phylum Spirochaetota; class Leptospiria; order Turneriellales; family Turneriellaceae; genus Turneriella. Next base: position 12,580 of record CAUJII010000111.1, on the reverse strand, counting down.
AGTGAGCGATAACGATGACAATAAAAATGGTGAACGCAAGCCGCATCACTCCTGGGTTCAAGAGTTCCTTGCGCTTTGTACGTTCGAGAAACGGCAAGATATGGTACAACCGCAGCATGCGCACTTGCAAAAGAATTTGAATGTAGCGCGGAGAGAAGAGTCTTAACGAACGCGCAGCGTTCGAGATTTCAGAAAGCCATCCTGTGGCAAAAATCAAATCGAAAGGGATTGCAGCAACGAGGTCGACGATAAACCAACTGCGCAGATAATCGATTGCGATTTGTTTTTTCGATGTTACGGGGTGCCCATCGACAGTGCGGACTGTAAAGAATGTCGCGATGATATCGGCAAAAAAAAGCACGGGATAGAGCAGAGTGATGACGCGAATCCAATCGGGAGTGGGGTAGCGCAGAGAAAGCTGCAGTGGAACTTCGATGGCGGCAAAAAGCGTCACCAAGAGCAAGAGGGCGTCAAAGTATTTCTTGAAAATGCTGTCTTGCGAGATCATTTTTGTGCCCTAGGGTAGATACGTCAACGCATCGAGGAGAGGATATGTAAATGCCATCACCGGCGTTCCTTGGATTTCCTCGACGGCACTCACCGCTTTCACAATATCTTTGATTTGTGTCGGCTTGAGACTCGCCGAGACAATCTCACGCTCATCGCTTTCTGCAAAAAGGTGTGCGCGCTTGATTCTCGGGTAAGCGTTTGCGTACATGACAGAAGTCCCACCGGCACCCGCTTCCATCATCGCAAGAGAGACTGTGTCTGCGAGGCCGCGCTTTAAGACGATGTTAAAGTTCACGAGCCCTTTTAATGTCTTGCGTTCTTTGCGCAGCGTGGTCTGCACCGTACCGCGAGCGCGCCAATGGGTGTTGCCCTGCATCTGATCGATTGCTTTAATGATTTGCTCCATCGTCGCGGGGTAAGGCGTCGTGTTTTGCCAACTAATTGTGTTGATGAGCCCCGTCTCTACCTTGCGTATAGAAATAAAACCCCGCGCTGGTTGGTCGAGCTTGCCGCGCTCGGCCATGATTTCAAATATCCGTTCGGCCTCGGCGCTCCCAACAACCACTTCTAAAACTTCTTTTTGTGGATTGATTGCAATTTGTAGCAAGAAGTTGAGCCGGTCGCGGATTCCATGCCCATACCCATAACTAATGACAGGCGACGGACTGCCTGCCAGCATCGCACCCCGCGCGATTTCCTCGGCGCTGCCGCGTTGGCTGATACTCGTGATGGCTACAAGATCTTGTTGAAAATCCGTTGTGGCAAGTGCGCTCTTCATTCCTTTCGACGGCACAAGAGGTTTTTCGCCGTTGTACCAGAAATCGGTCAGCCGGCTTGCATAAATCGCCCCGCCACCGAAATGATTGAGCTTCCCTTTTTCGATGAGAAACACCATAGTGCTTTCTAAGGAAGGCTTCGGCACAAGAAGAAAAATCATGTCCATCGAAGGAGAGATACCCGAAAGACGAAGGAACGCAACTTTCTTTCCATGCATCAGACTGCGTGCGGCTGCCACTAATATCGGTTTCACGCCCCAATCAATCGCCGCTTGAACAATCCCTTTCGTCTTGTGCTCTTCGACAACGACGGTGATGAGGTGATAGTTTGTTGCGTGTTCGTAGGGCGCGCTCATAAAGCCACCGCCGTCTCTTTAGACATCTTCAAGCGGATGTAGAGGCCCAGCAAAAGTATATTGAGCACCGGGTAAGCCGACGCCAAAGCTAAGACGCCGAAACCTTCGCCCGCACCGGTGGCGGCACTGAGAGACAACCCAATCGCGAGTTTGAGAGGCACAGTGACAGGACCCGTCGTCACGGCGCCTCCCACGCCGAGTGCAACCGCTTGGCTGAAGAGATTTTTCTTGAACGCACCTTGAGTGACATCTTCAACCTGTTGACCCAAAACATTGAACGCAGGCTCGGCCATCGTCGCGCCATAGCCCAGGACGACTGCAAAGACAACCACAATAATTTTTCCAAGCTCCGTGCCATAGAGCGGCGCTAAAATATCGATGGGTGCTTTCGCATCGGCAAGAAATGCGTTGGGGAGTGTATCTCCCACTTGGTTGCCCAATTCGCTCAAACCCACGGCCAACCCCCAGTTGAAGAGAAAAAGACCGAAGACTGCAAAGGCAATCGCGAGAACAACTTGCGCTCCTTGAATTCCTTTTTCTTTGAGAAAGAAACGCATTGTGATATAAAGAAATGCGAAGATGGGGAGTATCGCCTGAACCGCAGAGACGATAGAGTCCTTCGCCATGCTGCTCTTCGATGCGACAATGGCAACGGCTGCGGGGGTTATGGCGGCTACTTCGTGTGCGGCATTTTTCGATTCAAAAAACGAAAGGACAAAAGTCAGGAGGACGACCATCGTGATCGGCAATATAGAAATCAATGCGACCATGCCGAAGCCCGCCATACCGCCATCGTCGCGGCCGGTTGCGCGGCAAACGCCCAAGCCCAACGCTAAAATCAGCGGGCAAAGCACAGGCCCCACAATGACAGCACCTGTATCCCAAGCAAGACCGATGGCTTCTTTCAGATGCTTGTCGTGCGAGGCCAAGAGCGTCATGAAGATGGCAAGCGCAATCAGAGGCAGAACAATGGGCTTGAGGCTCCAGCCATAAAGAAAGCGCATTGTGCCGATGACCGCCGCGACGCCGACGCCAAACGCAACTGTGAGAATTAGAAAGTGTGGACTGCCTTTGAGCAGTTTATAGAGAAGCGGCGAATGCGCTTGTTGCAAAGATGCTCCCGCTTGCTGCAAGCTCGAGATGACGGGTTCGCCAAACGCCGCCAAGAGACCTAAGACGAACGCAAACGCAAGGATGACCTTTCCCGAGCTCCGCTTGGGGAGCGCATTGCCGACGGTTTCGCCAATCGGCACTAATCCAATTTTCACGCCTTCGAGAAAGAAGGCCAGCCCCACGATGACCATCGAGATTCCGCCCACCATCCAACCGATGCGTTCGAGGCCATACCGCAATACGATAATTTGAAAAAGAACCAGATATAAACAGACGGGAACAACAATGATGATCTGTTCTTTTATGTTGTGGTAGGCATACGGCAAAAGAATGCGCATCGATTCGCCAAAAGAGAGTTTGATTCGATTCATTAAAAAACCCTAAGCTCGACAAAGACGTGAGGCCGAAAATCTTTTTTCTTATAGAGGCGCGGGAGAAATAAGGTGGACTTACCGATAATTTTTGAGTTCGCGCTCGGTGTCGCGGCGAATATCTTTTTCACGTATCGATGAGCGCTTGTCGTGCGTCTTCTTCCCCTTGCCTAAGCCAATGAGAAGTTTGACGTAGCGCCCTTTGAAATACATTTTGAGCGGCAAGAGCGCAAAACCACGTTCGCGCATCTTGCCTCGAAGCCTGTCGATTTCCTTTTTCTTGAGCAAAAGAGTGCGTGGACGCAAAGGCTCGTGGTTCATAATGTTGCCTTTCTCATAAGGCTCGATGCGGCAGTTCACGAGCTCGACACTTTGGTTGCGAATCACCACATAGCCGTCGGAAATATTGACTTTCTTCTGCCTGAGCGATTTAACCTCGGTGCCTTTGAGCGCAATACCCGCCTCAAAGTCTTCGAGGATTTCGTAGTTAAATCGAGCCTTTCTGTTGACGGCAATTTCCACTGCGGGAAGAAAACATAACTACAGATACCGTGAAAACCGATTATGGCTCGAGCCATTCGCGGCGGTATGAACCGTCTTCCAGCTTTGTATAGAGTAACCGTTGGTGCAGGCGGTTGGGCTTTCCTTGCCAAAATTCGATTTTATCGAAAGAGATGGTAAATCCCCCCCAGTCTTGGGGGCGCGAGACGACTTGGTCTTTGAGTCTGTGGGATTCATCCTCGAAACGCCGGTTCAGTTCTTGGTACGAAGCGACGACCGAGCTTTGACGTGAAACTAACGCCGCGACTTGCGACAAGTGTGGCCGGCTATGAAAATATGCGTCGGAGTCGCTCGCTGCAATGGCAGTCACCGCTCCTTCAAAACGGAGCTGCCGCTTCGAGGCGGGCCAAAAGAAAACCCCGGCGGCATTTTTCGTTTCTTGAATTTCCCGGCCCTTGTGACTCAAGCCATGCGTAAAAAACGTCACTCCCTTAATCGTCACTTCTTTTGCGAGAACGACGCGCACGGAGATATTGTTCTTGAGGTCGTGTGTCGCGAGCGAAAACGCAGTCGGCTCTTGTTCTGTTTTCAGCGCTTGCTCCATCCACTTTTCGACTGCAAGAAAAGGGTCGGAGGGTAAATTCTCGATGGACTCCCCATCGTAGTCGTTGTGGATTGAAGTCAAATCCATGACGGACTGTTCAGTTTTGCTATACAACACGTCTTTACAAAAAGAAATTGGCTTTCTGGATTCTCGTTAATCCGCTCAAGAAACTGCATGGCATCGGCACGCACAGTAAAAGCTCCACTCGGCAAGCGAGATAAAACAAAACTCCAAAACCGGGCTCAAATTCTCGATGCTGCAAAAACTCTTTTTTCTGAAAAGGGTTTTGAAGCGACGAATGTGCGCGATATTATACACGAAAGTGCGCTCTCACCCGGAACATTCTATAACTATTTTCAGAGTAAAGAAGAAATCTTCGAGGTCTTAACGGACGAAATTATCGCGGAAGTGCGCCAGGGCATTCAAGATAGTTACAAGCATGTCAAGATGGATCAAAAAGAAATCAACCATGCACTCAATAAATTCTTCCGCGTCTTTCTCGACAATTCGCGCCTGATGAAATTTTTGTCGCGTAACCAATCTTACCTGCGCGAGTTGCGTAACAAAGGCCGCTTCGACGGTATGCTCTCTGACTTGGAGCTTGCGCTGGAAGACGGAATCAAGAACAAGCTGATTCCACCTATGCCTGTCAAAATTATTGCGATTGCTGTCTTCGGCGCTGTCTTCGAGATCATTGCAACAATGGTGGTGACGCCGAATTTCAACGTGCGTCAGGCGATTGAAAGCCTTTCCAAACTTCTCTTTATCCAAACCGGAAAGTAACGTTCGCTCCGAAGAGCCGTTAGTTGCCCACCTGAACCGTGTGCGTATCGAGATTCAATGCGCGGCGCCTGTCGATAATTTTTCGCGCACGCGAAAAGGGTGCCTGCTCTAACTCCGGCAGAGTTTCAAAATTCGCAACCAGACAAAGTTTTTTTTCTTCGAGTAGACGCGGTAAAGTTTTTTTTGCAAGCTCCGTTTCTGCACGCGCAAAGCGGCGCGCGGCATCGCTGAAGATATCCTTGCCATCGGCGCCTTTAAGCGTCAGAAGCGCATAGTTTTCTTCGACAACCTTAAGATCGAGGAGCGTCAAGGCACTCAAGGCTTTGAGAGAATTTGTCTCGATCCGCTCGAGCGTGTGCATACCAAAGAGGTCGGGCGGATTAACAACGGCAAAACAATTTTCATTCAGCGGGATTTTTTTTTGTGCTGAGTATGGCTGTAAATGGTCGAGAATTACCTTGCCTCCGAGCGTCTTTTGCAGATGGAGATACTCCAAAGGCGAGGCCAGCGAGAAAGCAAGTAGCGTAAAAAAATAAACTCCCACGCTTGCACTCGATGTGCCCAGAATTCTCCGCAAGCTCTTGGGAGTCTCTTTGAGTTTGCGCAAACTCACGAAAAGAAACGCGCACGAGATAAATACTCCCAGCCAAACGAGAGCGCTTTCTCCATAGAGAGGAACGGTGAGCGCGATAAGAATTGCCGCAAGCTGCGCGCGCCACGAGAGACGGTAAGCAAGAGATCCCAAAAAAAGGAGTGCCAAGGCCCACACAAACCTGCTGCCCAAAAAATGAATCGTCATGAAGAGAAAATGAAGCGGCGGGTTGCCTGAAGCGCCCAAGAGTGCAGCGTCGCGGAACTTGTAGAAAAGAACCGTGCCGAAATCGATACGGTGTGCGGCCGCTACGGTGATTGTGTTTTCGAGTGGAGTACCGAAAAAGAGAACCCAAGCCGCGAGCGCGCTCAAAAGAACTAAAGTGCCGGTTGAAAAAGTCCGTTGCAGCATCGGAAACCGTGGCAAACTATTCCAGAAGCCCCGGCAAACCTAAAATTTGAAAAATACGTTGGGTCGAGGCCGGCGACAGAGCACCCGTCGCCTCGACACTCTCCAGAAGAGGCCTAAGTGCGCACGGCTTCGTGAGGTATGTTAGAAAAAGATACTCGTCAGAGCTAAGAAGCAGGCTTTCGACCGCGAATCCATGTCTATAAAGAAGTAAATACTGCGCCGCTTTTGCCGGAGAGCGTTTGAGTTGAAGCTTTGTTTTGTGTGTTGCATCGAAGAGTGCAAAAGAGCTTTTCCAAAGATAGCAGGCTGCAGAGAGTTTAATTTTTTTTTCGAGAGGATTTTCGATAGCCCCACCCAACCCCTGGCAGAAGAGCTGATAACGCGCCAACTCTAAGCGTGCGAGGTCCGCAAGGTATTTTTTTTTCGCAATCTCGCGCGCCAAGAAAAGGGGCATCTTGTCCCCATAGCGTCCCAAGTCCGGTGTGGTAGATTTATATTTTTCACGAAAGCTCTTTGTGATGCGCGTAAATGCTCTCTCTCCCACGAGAGTTTTCAAAAGATAAAATTTCTCTTCGAGAGCTTGCGTATGGCGAATTGCGTGCGCGGTGCGGTAGACTTTCTGCGCAGCGGCAAAAGTCAGAGTCCCCGCAGCGCGTTGAGCGCCAGACAATTTTATCGAGTAAATATTTTTCTGCCAACGCGTTTCTTTTGTGAGATTTTTTTTTGCGCCACGCACACCCCGACTGCTCTTATGCTGTTTCAGCGATCCTGTCTTTGTGCCGACTGCACTGGGGTATAAAGGCCGCGTTGTCGAGAACCGCGACGGCATGTCTTGCGGCGACAAGTTCTGTGCGCGCACAATTTCTTTTTCACACACACGAAACTTAGGAATAGCTGTGTCGCGTTCGAGACTCACGGGTCTATCGCCGATGAGTGCGCGCGCTTCACGGTAAAGCGTCAAAACCTCTGGTGCAATTTTCGCTCCATGCGTATCAAAGAGGTGCGTACCCATGTCGGTGAATCCCGCTATGTGATACGAAGACACATGCGTGGGATCGATCTGTCTTAAAAAACGGCGGGCGTTAAAACGAAAGTTTGTTGCGTTGACGAAAATATTGTTCACATCGAGCAAGATGCGGCACCCCGATTTCTTAGCTATGGAGTTTAAGAACTCCGCCTCGCCCATTTCGTTTTCGGGATATTCGAGATACGCCGAAATATTTTCCAAAGAAAGCGCACAGCCCAAATAGTTTTGGACTTTGTCGATATTCTGCACAACGCGTTCAGCCATGTTAAAGGTCAAGGGGAGAGGCAACAGTTCGTGGTACTCCTCGCTTTGAAATCGCGAAAAGCAAAAATGGTCGGAGATTTGAAACGGTTCGATGCGCTCGGCCAGTGCTTTGATTTTTTTCAGATGGTCGAGACTCACACCATCGACGCTTCCAATCGAAAGAGCTACGCCGTGCAGAGCGACCGGATAGTCTTTGCGAATCTCGGTCAGAACATGGAGCGGTGCGCCCTCTGTATCGATGAAGTTTTCGGTAATTGCCTCGAACCAGCCAATCTCTGTTTGAGGACGGTCGAGAAGATAATTAAAATGCTCGGTGCGTAAACCGAGCCCGACAAGGTTGGGCCCTTTCACATCTCCATCGTCATGGCTTGGAAGCGGCCCTTCTTTGCTTTGCAATCGGCAGCAGTCATTTTAATCCACCCTTGGCCTTTGCAAGCATTCATGCCTGCGCACGCATGCTTTTTTGTACCGCACTGGCCCTGCCCTTTGCACGCGTTGATGCCGTGGCATTCACCCATCGCGGTTTTTTTCTTCGCGTTTTTGGCTGTGAGAGTGCCTTGACCTGCAAGCGCCAACCCGGCGAGTGCTGCTCCCATGAGAAGGTTCGATGCTTTCATATTCGCTCTTTTCGGTGCGTGGGATGGCGTGGCAAGTATTTCACTGCCGTGGCGTCTAAACCCTCCGCCAATATAGCACTATACCTGCCGTTTCCCAAGCGATCGAGCGAGTATTGCAGAATTTCAAGGCACTGTGCTTGCGCAGTATAGGTAACAACTATGGGTTTCTTATCAGCCAATTGGAGACCTGCGCGGCCGCCTTTTCTCTACTGAGTGAACGTCCGGCAGCGAAGTCAGCTTCAGACTTTTCGAGGGCGATTATCTGCTCTGCCGTCAGCTTTATTTTCGTAACGGCGTGGTGATGGCTATGCGCCAGCAAGTCCTAAATAACCAGTAAGACGGAAATCCGATACACGCGACTAACTATTCACACCCCAAATTTTGACTTGTTCCTTTTTCCCGCGCAAATGTGTGACCGGCAGCTCGGTGAGTTCGATACTCAACCCCGATTTCACGCGAGTCGCCTCGTCGATGAGCGTGGTGTAGTTATGCTCTTTCGTCAAGTCTTCAATACGCGCCGCCGTGTTGACAGAATCCCCCATCACCGCATATTTAATCATGTGTTCTGAACCGATATTCCCGGCGAAAATTTTCCCGGTGGCAATGCCAATCCCAAAGCGGTAGAGCGGCTTCTCCTTTCTCACTCGCTCGGTGTTGAGTGCGTGCATGTGCTTCTCAATTTCCACCGCTGCGTTGACTGCGTTCGCTGCATCGTTACCCTTTGAAAAAGGGCAGCCAAAAGTCGCTAAGATGCCGTCACCCAAGAGCTCGTTAATCGAGCCGCCGTTCGCAAATATGATCTCGATGAGATCGCCGAAGAGCAAACTGATTTGCGTCGCATACGCTTGCGGGCCGATATTTTCTGCAAGCGTCGTCGAACCGCGAATATCGAAAAACATAATCGACGCTTCGACGAGTGAACCGCCTAACTCTGTACTAATTTCTTCATTGAGAATTTTTTCGACAAGGTCGCTTGAGAAATACCGTTGCAAGCTCTTCTTTTCTTTCTCGAGGCGTGCGTTGAGCGCACGGATTTCTTTCTTGAACGCGACGCGCTCGAAAGCCTGCTGGATCTTCATCGATAAATCTGCAAAATTTAAGGGCTTCGGCAAAAAGTCGTCTGCACCCGTCGACATGCAGACAATCCGCACCTCGGGAGAATCTTCTGCCGAAACCATAAAAACCGGAATCGGTATTTCGCCATCGGTGTCGCGGATGTGTTTTAGTATCTCAATCCCCGGATGGTCGGGCAAATGCAAATCGATGAGCACCAAGTCGGGTTCGTTGGTGCTTAAATAGGTGATCGCATCCGCAGCGTTTCCAAGCGGCACCGCTTGATAACCCCACGCATTCATATATATTTCTAACGCCTTCTGCTGCGTCTCTGCATCTTCGACAATCGCGATAATTTTTTTTTCCACGGTTTAGAGTCCCGAAAGAATCGCAAATGGATGGTTATTCAAACGGACTAAGGCTTCTTGAGAAGCATAATGAGAAACGAGGTCTCCTTGGCCGCCAAGCGCCACAAAGACATCTTGTGCGTTTTTTTGAGAAGACTCTGAAACGGGAATTTCTACAAGAAGCGACGCTACGACCGCTGCGACAAACGTGGATTTCTCAAGAACGCTCTCGAGTGCTTGTATGTCGCTTGAAGGCGTTACGTGAATGAGCTTCGCGTAAATCGCCGGCAAGCCCCAATGCTCGACCGCTTGTAATCCCAGTTCAAGATGCGTCACACCGTACGCTTGTTTTTCGAGCTTGAGTAGATCCCATTTATTTTTTTCACAGGCATCGAGCATGTCGCTAAAATGCCCTTGTTTATCGAGAGATAAAACATTCATGCCGATGCTGTGCAAGAGCGCTGCGAGAAACGCTTCGTCGGCTTGCGCCTTGTGAGCGGTCGTTTGGACAATCGCCTGCGCGGTCAACGCTGCAAAAATCGGATAGCGTACGAGATATTTTTTGAAAGTCGCGCTCTTGTAGGTTGAGGTCATCGTGCGCGTACTAAGATAGATGACGAGGTTTTTCGTCGCCTTGATGCCCAATACAGCCAAGGCTTCGCGCAGAATCTTCACCTTGCCCGAGCGGCCATAGAAGGCTGAGTTTGACACGCGCAGCAAGTCGGCGCTAATCGCTTTGTCGGGCAAAACCAGTTTTTCTAAATCGGCAGGCCCATGCTTGGGGTCATTAGCATCGAACGCAATGACGCTTGAAACAATCGTCGGTAATGGTGGGATTGCAAAGTTCGGCATGAGTTCTTGTGTCGCTCAACGTCTTTTAGCATGAAGCGTTGGTATGTAGCGCATATCCTCCATGATGAGATGTTCTGTCAGCCAAGTTTCCATGAACTCTGCCAACTCTTCGGTTGTCAAAAGCCCCTTAGAGACGCGGGCCGCGAGTAAGTCGACGCGCGTGCGCATGAATTCGTGCATGGTGCGGTGGTATGCGAGGTGCTCGTAACCCGCGTCTTCCATGATGCGCTCTTCGAGCTTGAAGTGCTTCATGGCATATTCAATCAACTCGGTGACCGTCGCTGCAACATCGACGCTCACCCCCGTTGAAACAGCGCTTGCCAGTTTAGCACCGATTGCAAAGAGTTCTTTGTGTTGGTTATCGAGTTCTTCGATACCGACGCTATATTCTTCGCGCCATTCAGGCATCTGCATCGGGATTACCCCTGGACTGCGCCACTGCGGGCAGATAGCGCATATCTTCTCGCAAGATGTGCAGCGTTAACCAATTCTTTAAGAACTCCGCCAAATCCTGCGCTGTCAACTTGCCCGAGCGTAAGTCGTCTGCGAAATCTTCTATTTTGCCGACAAGCCGCGCATGCGAACGCGCATGCTCTTCTGTGTGCTCATAGCCTGCATCACGCATGCACTGCTCTTCAAACGCGAAATGGCTCTGCGTGTATTCGACCAAATCGTCGAGAACTTCTGCCAACGTCAACTCCGGGTTCTTGTTGGCGATGCCTCTCAGAACCCGGTTGGTCAACTCGAATAGATGGCTGTGCTGCGAATCTATTTCGGGTATTCCCGTGGCGTAATCTACGCTCCATTCGAATTGATCCATCGAACCTCCTACCCTGGGCGGCCGTCGATGCGGGGGCTCCAGAGCTTTGCAGCATAAACTGCTGTAAAAAACACAAATGCCATAATCCACAAGATTGCGGAGTATAGGTAGGCATCTTCTAAACGGTTAAACGCCGCGAAAAGCACTCTTAGTAGCATCGCAACATTGAGGAGTAAGTAACTCACGGCGATAACCGAGGGTGCTTGCATGGGGCGTCCCGTATGACCCAACGCCACGCGTGTCATCATTCCGAAGATGTAGACACTCGCCGCGCCGATACCCAGCATGTGCCATGCAGGAGAAGGTTTCAGCGGAAGCAAGGCTTCGTTCATAACAACGATAAATCCCAAGTATGCCAGCCCCACGAAAATCCACATATAGCCAGAAAAGAGCACTGCCAAGATGGGTTTCTTAAGCGATGCTTTGGGGTTCCAACCGAACCAACGCACGGCGTGTGTAAGTGCTGTAATAAAAAGAAGACCCGCAACAGGATAGCGCAACGTTTCGTTCAGCGGTAATGCCGCGTACGCCAAAATTGTAATAACTGTTACAGCAAACACCCACTTCTCAATAAACGGCGAGGTCTTGGGGCTCGATCCGGGAACCGCATTCGAGGTGAAAAACGGCAGAGTGCGACCGGCAATCAGAATAATAAAACCGATTATCAGGAGCAATCCCACATGCACGGCATGGCGGTGAGGCACAGGAAAACTCGGATTGAGGATTTGTGCCACGGTCGCCATTTGCGTGAAAAAGAAGAGAATCAAAAGATAGATGACACGCTGGTTTGGCTTTTGCTGCGACTGCATGAGAGGCCATGCCTTCCAAAGAGCAAAGAGCGTTGCGAAAACATCGAGGATGTAAAAAATATGCGCGATGTGCTCGTCGAAGAAGAAAGCGGCGCGACCTAAAACCCAGAGAAGAAGCAAGAACGCCATGGTGCGCTGTGTGAGAAGCCTCTGCCCCGACCAATGCTGCCCCGCCGTGAAGAGAAAACCAAAGATGGCGACGCGGCAAAAACCGAAAACCATCTCGTATGTGTGCCAGTCGAAAGCATCGGGCCCCACGTTGAAATTAACAAGCCCTCTGAGCTTTAGAATCCAAAGAGTAATCATGTAAATGGCATGGAGTCCTGCCGCTAAAAAGAAAACTCGAAACGCTGTAGCGAATATCGCAGTATTAAACATAGTTTGACAAAGATAATAATTGTAGAGCTTTACGTCCTTGATTTATATCAAACTGCACTTGATTTTTTGTTTACGGTGTGCATCGCAACAAAAAAGAGTATTAGTTCTCACGCTGTAAAGCCTAAATGGACGTAGAGTCCTCTAAATTCTATACGGTACTGATGACACGCCAGCATGAACACGATCGCGTTTGAAGGTCTTGACGAAATAAACTCCGATAAGCTACGTAACATCGCGCATTACAAACGCTATTCCCGTAACGAAAATGTCTTCCGCGAAGGCGACGACTACCAAGGCCCCGGGTTTGTCGCCGAAGGTCAGTTCAAGATTTATCTCATCGGGGACTCGGGCAAAGAATCGATTCTCAACATTTTTCACGCACCCGAAATGCTCGGC
>CAUJII010000110.1 GCA_963205035.1 Spirochaetota bacterium | reverse complement strand
TGATTGTATGTTTTGGCCCTGCTGTCCAAACCAGCGAAACCGCGAAGCATCCCAAAACTGCAAAAAGTAATTGTTTCATAATCTTCACCCCCCTTTACACAACCTCGCAAACTCGCGTAAGCGATACCATAAAATCGTACGGGCGAGTTCTCAGCCTCAATTTGCAGAAAAAAAAGGCCGCCCTTTGAGAGGCGGCCATAACAAAGCTTTTGAAAAAATCAGCTATGTTCTTCGATGTACTTTTGTACGTCGCCGACAGTTTGAATTTTCTCAGCATCTTCGTCAGGAATTTCGATTCCGAATTCCTCTTCGAGAGCCATGACGAGTTCCACTGTATCGAGTGAATCTGCGCCGAGGTCGTCGATGAAGTGAGATTCGTTTGTCACTTCGCCTTCGTCAACTCCGAGTTGCTCAGAGATGATTTTTTTTACTTTGCCCATGATCTCTTCTGTTGAAGCCATTTGGGTCTCCTTTTGTCGCGAAACAATGAGGCGTGATGCACCTTATTGTTTCGCTAAGTTATTTTTTTGCCATAATTTTCTTTAGTATCAAAATTATAGGCCAGATAATCCACCGTTGACGTGGATGCACTGTGCAGTCACGTAACCGGCGAGGTCGGAGGCGAGAAACAAGATGACTTTGGCAATGTCATCGGGTTCACCCGGTCTCTTGAGAGGAATTGCAGCAATCATTTGCTCGCGGAGTTTATCAGGAATTTTATCGGTCATCGGGGTTTTGATAAACCCCGGAGCCACCGCGTTGACTCGGATGCCCATGGGAGCAAGCTCCTTGCCCAGAGCGTAAGTGAACCCCAGAACGCCTGCTTTGGATGCGCTGTAATTCGCCTGACCGGGGTTGCCACCCGCCGCGATCGAGCTAATGTTGATGATAGCACCTTTGCGCGGTTTGCGCATGTGATTCACCGCAGCGTGTGCGCAGTTGTAAGTGCCGGTGAGGTTGATATCGATAACCTTTTGCCATTGTTCGGGCTTCATTCTGAGAAAAAGTCCGTCTTGTGTGATTCCTGCGTTATTAACTAACACATCGATCTTGCCCCATTTTTCGACTGTTTTGTTCATGAGGGCTTCGGCTTGTTCGTATTTTGAAACATCGCAGTCCATCGCGAGGGTTTCGACCCCCATTTTGGCGATTTCATCGGCGGTTTGCGTGGCAGTCGCATGGTCGATGTCGGTAATGACAACTTTCGAACCCTGCGCAGCAAAGCATTCGGCAATCCCACGGCCAATGCCACGGCCTGAACCCGTCACCACGACAACGGCATCTTTAAGGCTTTCTAAACCATATTTCGTCGACATAGGGTCAATTTTTGAGGCGGAAACATTATGGCAATAAATTGCAGAAGAGATTAGTACCAAAAATTCTAACAAATTTTCTTGACCCGTGCCGTGAAATAAAATTCCCTCGCTCATGTCTAAAGAAGCGAAAGATCAAGCACTCGAATCGGCGACGCATGCGCCGTGGCAGAGGGAGTTTTTTAAGAACATCGATATCTTCATGCAAGCGGGATTAAAAGAAGAAAAGGCAAAAGAATTACTCATTAAGTACCTGAAACTTTCGGTGGAGACGCCCATCCCACGCGTCATGGAGACTTTCAAGGACGAAACGAAGCTCGAAGAAGTGGGAGTTTTTACCCAACGCGACGATAAGCTGCGCGATTTTATGATCGAGTTCTTGACGCCGATGCTCAAAAAATTCCACATCGAGGGCGAAGAGAATTTGCAAGATATTTTGCCTCTGTTGGGCAAATACCCCGTGACGCTCATCTCGAACCATTTGAGCCATTTCGATACCGCCGCGATTTACGGCCTGCTCTACAACCACAGCAAAGAAGCGCGCAAGCTCGCCGATTCGATGGTTTTTATTGCAGGGCGTCTTGTCTTCTTGGCGGATTTTACAAGGCTGGGGCTTTATACTATTGAATCGCTTCTCGTGTGCTCGAAGCGCGACATGACAGACAACCCCGGCATGGCCGACATGATGACGCGCATCAATATGCGTTCGTTTCGCCAAGCGGCGGATTTGCAAAAGCAAGGCAAGGTGATTTGTATTTTCCCCGAAGGGACGCGCAGCCGTACAGGCCGCCTCATCACGTTTGTCGACACAGTTTATCACTACGTCATGAACAAAGTGATTGTGCCCATCTCTCTCGTGGGGACGGACAAGATTTTGCCCGCTGAAAGTTTTCTCTTCCAGCAAGCCAAAGGAAAACTTGTCATCGGAAAACCGATACTTGTGGGACGTCTCCTGGGTGAGGCTGCAAAAACCTTCCCCGAGCATATCCAAAGACTCCCCATACCCGAGGTAGAAAACAAGAAGCAATTTGTCATCGACTCGTTGGCGCTCCTCATCGGGCAAAACCTCGACCGCCACATGCACGGTACCTACCGCAACTTGTACCTCGACGACGGCAAGACCAAGAAGAAAAATATTCTCATCAAAGCCCCGGCAACGCAACACACCGAAGTGGGAATTATCGGCCATAGCACGGGCTCGACTGCGATGGCGGCAGTGCTTGCGAATAAACAAGTCAACATCAAGATATATTTACCCGACGCAGAAAAAGCGCGTGCTTTCAACGAAGTCAACATGGACTTAGATAATTTTCCGGTTTTTAAGCTGCCTCCGAACATTGTTTTTACGGCAGACCCCAAAGATTTGCAAAAATGCTCTCTTTACATACAGGGCGTCAGACCTTGGGAAATTGAGGAGTACTACAACATAGTTACTCCTATTTTGAACGAAAGCTTCGCGACGATTGTGGGGATTGCCAAAGGTTTCACCGGTTCAAAATACGGCCTCATCTTGGAGGATTTGGAAAAGATTTGGAAAATTAACCCCGCACGCTTTGTTGTGCTTTCGGGCGCGAATTACCCTGAGCAAATTTTGGAGCGCAAACCTGCGGGCTATGAGCTCGCGGCGGTCAACACATCGCTTGTTCCGGAACTCGTTGATTTTTTCAGCACGGGTTATGTCTTCACACGCCCGGCGGTCAATCCTTACGATGTGCGTGGCCTTCAAGTCGGCGGAGCTCTCAAGAATATTTACGCATTGGCCGTGGGGCTCGTCGACGGTTACTTTGAATCGCAGTTGGGCGGCAATAACGACTCGACTCTCTTTCATCTCGCGCACCGCATCTCAGGCGAGATGGCGAGTATGGTCGTTGAAATGGGGGGGCGCAAATCGACCCTCGCAGGTGTTGCTGGCATCACCGATTTGATGTTGAGCTGCTTCGGACAGGACAGCCACGACAGGCAGTA
>CAUJII010000109.1 GCA_963205035.1 Spirochaetota bacterium | reverse complement strand
TGCTCAAAGACAGAGCGTCAAAACTTGTAGAAGTCGCGCGTATTCGCAACGCACGCCGCCGCCAACGCCGCCGGGTCTTCTTTGCGCAAACTTGCCAAGAATTCGAGAGTGTGTTTGACATAGCCCGGTTGATTCACCTTGCCACGGTGCGGTACAGGCGCCAAGAATGGTGCGTCGGTTTCCACCATGATGCGCTCGATGGGGCAGACTAATGCCGCCTCTTGAAGCGCAAGTGCATTCTTAAAAGTGACAATACCAGAAAAAGAAATGAAGCAGCCGAGGCGTAAAAATTCCTCCACCTCTTGCCGCGTTCCAGTAAAGCAGTGAATCAGTTTCGGTGTGTCTCTTGCTTCACGCTTAAGAATGTCGACTGTGTCGCGGTGCGCGTCGCGTGTGTGGATTGCCACTCCACGCCCCACCTCTATAGCCTTCCGCAAGTAATCAATAAAGACTTTTTTCTGAACCTCTGCCTTGTCCGCGTAGTAATGGTAGTCGAGCCCGATTTCGCCGACCGCGACAAAGCGTGCATCGTCCTTGTTCTCTTCGATGAAACGCAGACCAAACGTGTGGTCTTCGGTATCCGCCTCGCCGGGGTGGTGGCCGATGGTGTAGTAAACCTCAAAGCGCTTCGAGGTGTGTGCGAGCGTGCGCGCCCACAGCATCGCATTCTTGTCGGCGCCGATTTCGACAAGCCCCGTTACGCCACTCTCCTCGAGAGTGCGCGTAATTTCTTCAACTCCCAAACCCCGCTCGATAACCATATCGAGATGACAATGCCCATCGATAAGCGTTGTGGTATTTACCCCACCGCCGGTTTGAGCAAGCTCTGAGGCATTATGTACCCGTGGCCGGAGTTGAACCGGCACGGCATTGCTGCCCCAGGATTTTAAGTCCTGTATGTCTACCAATTCCATCACACGGGCAATTCAGAGGGCAGAAGACAGACACCAGTAGACAGACTTCGCTCGGCAAACATTCGTGCCACCGAATCTTTCTGTCCTCTGTCTTCTGTCATCAGACTTCTGTCTGAGGTGTCGCCCGGATTTGAACCGGGGGTGGAGCTTTTGCAGAGCTCTGCCTTACCACTTGGCTACGACACCGAATAACTCAGCACAACGAGGGGCTAAGCCCCTCGTTGTGCTGAAAGAGATTAAAAAAAAAGACAGGCCGTCAAGAATTATGGAAGGGCGTGAGCCTTCTTGACCCGCCGTCTCGAATGCACACTCTCAACCCCCATGGCGGTCATCGGCAAAGACATCCTTCATGCGGCAGAACTACTGCGCGCGAATCACCTCGTCGCCATCCCGACAGAAACGGTTTATGGTCTGGCCGCAAACGCACTCGACAGCAAGGCTGTTCTCAAAATTTACGAAGCGAAAGGGCGTCCTCAATTTAACCCGCTGATTGTGCACGTCAAGAGTGCGCACGAAATGAAGAAATATGCCGATGTGCCGCCTCTCGTTGAAAGACTTGCGGCAAAGTTTTCGCCGGGTCCTTTGACTTATGTCGTTCGTAAGAAAAAAATAATCCCCGACATTGTGACCGCAGGAGGCGAGAGTGTCGCGCTGCGAGTGCCCGCTCACCCCATGGCACGGCAACTTCTCGAAGAGCTCGATTTTCCCTTGGCCGCGCCGAGTGCAAACCCGTCGGGAACGATTAGCCCTGTGAGTGCCGCGCACGTCGCCGATGGTTTGGGCGACAAACTCGAATATATTTTAGACGGCGGCGTCTCAACTCTGGGTCTTGAATCGACGGTCGTCGCCATCGAAGACGACACGATTCTTATCTTACGTTTGGGAGCTACCACACCTGAAATGCTCGCGCCTTTTGCTGGCGTGAAAATTCAAACGCACACCGCCACAGGCACGGGTTCGCCGGGACGCTTGAAATCCCACTACGCTCCGAAAACGCGCTTGGTCGCGGGCGATATCCGAACCTTGCTTGAGGTGCATCGCGCAGAGCGGGTGGCCGTCCTCATCTTGTGGGATTTACCCCGTGCACCGAACATTGTGGCAGCGGAAGTTCTTTCGGCGAAACGCGACCTTACCGAAGCTGCGCATAATTTATTTTCTGCGATGCGCCGTTTAGATAGCGTGGGTGCCGATATTATCTTAGCCGAGCGTATGCCTGAAGAAGGTTTTGGCTTTGCAATCAACGACCGCTTGGAAAGAGCGAGCGCGACTTAAAGAAGGTCGCGATTAACCACTCAGAGCAGAAAATTCTTGAGCATCAACTTCCCGCCTTCCGTCGCAAACGATTCGGGATGGAATTGAATCCCTTCGACCGGAAGTGTCTTGTGCCTGAGTCCCATAATTTCATCTGCACCTTCTGATATGGTGTGCGCGGAAATCAGCAGACAGTTGGGTAAAGACTCCCTGTCAGCGACGAGGCTGTGGTAGCGCATCACTTCGAGCCCTTGCGGTAGACCGGCAAAGACTCCCTTGCCGTCGTGTTCGATAGGAGAGGTCTTGCCGTGCATGGGAGTAGCGGCGCGGACAACACGGCCGCCGTAGACGTGCGCCATCCCTTGCATCCCCAAGCACACGCCCAGAATTTTTTGAACGGGAGCTGGGTTCTGCAAGATCTGCGTACACACGCCGAAGTACGCCGGGTCTTGCGGATGGCCGGGGCCGGGCGAGAGAACGATTCGGTCGTACGTTGCAGACTGCAATGCCTCGAACGGTATTTCGTCGTTGCGCACGACTTTGAGTTCAAAAGGCTCTCCGCTTTCTTCCATCACCTCGCCGATATACTGGTAAAGGTTATAGGTAAACGAATCGTAGTTATCAACGAGGAGTATCTTCTTCATGCGTCACTCCCATCGCGCGGCATATATTCGGCGAGCGCGCTTTTTGTTGCGGCGAGTTTGTTTTGAATTTCTTGGTATTCGCCCTCTGCCGTTGAATCGTACACAACGCCTCCCGACGCGCGGATGACAGCAAGATCGTTTGCGCCAAAGATAGTGCGTATCGGGATGGCAAACGTCGAGTCGCCGTTAAAACCGAAATGACCAACCGCGCCTCCGTAAGGACCCCTCGGTTCGGCCTCGACGCGTTCAATAATTTTCATCGATTCAATCTTCGGCGCGCCCGAAAGCGTTCCGGCAGGAAATGAAGACGCAAGCGCCGTGAACATATCTTCTTTGGGTGCGATGAGTCCCACGACTTCGCTCGATATATGCTGCACATGCGAAAATTTTTTGATGTCGAAAATGCGGCGCACTTTGACGGAACCGAAGCGAGCGACGCGGCCCAAATCGTTGCGGTGCAAATCGACAAGCATGTTGTGCTCCGCAATTTCTTTTTTG
The DNA here is from genome assembly GCA_963205035.1 of Spirochaetota bacterium. GTDB lineage: Bacteria > Spirochaetota > Leptospiria > Turneriellales > Turneriellaceae > Turneriella. Next base: position 15,256 of record CAUJII010000109.1, on the reverse strand, counting down.
TTGGAAAGTAATGCGCGGACAAGCGCTTGGTCTTCGTCGGGTGTCTTACCGCGCCGCGTTGTGCCAGCCAATGGAAAACTCTCCATCTCGCCTTGGCGTTGACGGTAAAGGAGCTCTGGACTTGCCCCGACGATGCGGTGGGTTTGTTCTTCGGTTTGGAATTTCATAAAGTACATGTGAGGCGAAGGGTTGATGCGGCGGAGGCTCGCATAAATGTTGAGCCAATCGCCCTCGACGCGGTAATTCTCTGTAAACCCAATTTGAACTTGGAAAGTATTGCCTGAAAGAATTTCTCTCTTCGCTGTTTCGACCATCGCCTTGTGCTCTTCGGACGATTTCGATTGGCCTAAACTTTTGACAGATGTATTTCTTTCTACGCGCCCGCGTGCGGCGGCTTCGGAAATAAAGCCGCTTCTATCGTTTAAGAAATGGAAATACGTTGTCTCTCCCGTCATTTTGTCGTGGATTAACCCGTCGGTAAAAAGTCCAAAATGGAATGCGGGAAAATCTTTGTGAGGTGCCAGAGAAAGCGAAGGCTCGAAAAAATTTGCCGCGCCATAACCCAAGTAACCGACGAGCCCGCCCGCGTAGTGCCGCGTCAAGACATCCTGCGGCAAAACTTCGCGCAGAAAATAATACGGATTATCGGTAGAGATAACTTCTCGCCTGCCGTCTTGGTGCACAGCGACCGCGTCTTTTTGAGCGACGAATTCGAGGTCGGGGTCGAATCCGATAACCGAATAGCGCGAGTCGTAACTCTGCTCACCCATCGATTCGAGAAGGAAGCACGTCTTGCACTGCGCTTCGAGTCGACGAAAAAGCTCGAAGAAGTCGAGCGACGTCTTGTACGGTGAATACGTCGGTTTCGCGGGCAGCTTCGGTATCTGCATCGCAGGCAGTTTTGTTGGTCGAGTCACGCCGCAAATGGGAATTAGTAATCGAGTGGGCGCGGGTACCCATCTGATTTATCGCGCGCTCTTACCAATCTAAGAGCGAAAGATTCTTGTCCACGAACTGGATCGAATTCTCCTTCAGACCCGTGGGCGCGGCGTCGACTACTCCTCCCCAAAGCGCTCTCTGCACCTTCCACGAAAGAAGTGCGCGCCGTCTTTCTTCTATTGCACCCGGCGTCCTCACCTCACCGGTCAGCGACACTTGCCCCGCGACTGCGCGTCCCTTCGGGAGTGGTTTTTCCAGATAGCTCGACGCCATCGAAAAAAGAAGTGCCAAATCGCCCGCCGGTTCGGCGAGCGCAGTGCCGCCGTTCACGCGAACAAATATGTCGCACTGCGAGAGTTTCAAGGCGCAAAACTTTTCGAGAATCGCAGCGATGAGATGAATGCGCGAGAGCTCGACGTTTTCTCCGATGCGACGGCCATTCGCAAAACCTGTGGGAGTTACCAAGACTTGGATTTCAAGCGGCAGAACGCGGGTGCCTTCGAGCTGCGGAAAGAGACAGCTTCCAATGCCGCCGATTTCTTGCACAGGCAAAAGCGAGTTTGCATTCTCGATTTCGCGAAACCCCTGCGCAGTCATCTCGAAGATGGCGATATCGCCCGTTGCGCCAAATCGATTCTTAACAGCGCGCAAGAAACGATAACGCGTGAGCGCGTTTTGCTCGAAATAAAGAACCGTATCGACGGCGTGCTCCAAGAGCTTCGGGCCCGCAATCTGCCCGTCTTTGGTGATATGACCCGTAAGAACAAACGCGACTTGCTTTGCTTTCGCAAACTCGATAATGCGCTGCGTCGCTTCGCGTATCTGCGCCAGAGAACCAGCGAACCCGGTGCGGCTATCGGTGTATGCCGTTTGGATCGAATCGATGAAAACGAGGCTCGCTTTTTTCGCTTCGACATAACGCAGCACTTCACTGACAGAGTTCCCCTGCACAATATCTAAGCCTTCGCTAAGCTTCAGTCTCTCGGCGCGTGTTTGGATCTGCTGCAGACTTTCTTCGCCTGAAACATAGACCGCCGGTGCATGCCGCATGATTTCTAAAAGGAGCGTCGATTTGCCGATTCCCGGTTCGCCCCCCAAAAGAATGACTGCTCCGGGTAAAATTCCTCCGCCTAAGATGTGGTCGAGTTGCTTGATGCCTGTGGGGATAATCGGCAGCGTCTTCTGATGCGTCGTGACAACCTCGCGCAAGGGTAGATCGCCCGCGTTGCCTTCTTCGCTGAATCGGCTTTCGGTGAGGCTATTCCATGTTTTGCACGAAGGGCACTGTCCCGACCATTTGGGGAATGTATCGCCGCATTCGGCGCATAGGTACGTAATCTTTTCGCGCTTTGCTTTTGCCATCGAGTCTATGAAATTTTCTGCGCGCAGTGCGCACAGAAAATTTCAAGGCCCTGTGTGCGTGCCCAGGAGCCTGTGCGGAAACTCAGGCTATTTCGGGTATGCGTGCTCGCCTGTCTTTTCGGCAATGTCCCAGACAATCGTGGTGACCATCAAAATGATGAACGGGATGGAGACCACAGAAAAGCCAATAATCAATTTCTCTTCCCACTTCAAATGCATGAAGTAAAGCGCAACCAAAGTGGCCTTCAAGGTTGCGATGAGAAGAGCAATCGATATGTTGATGGCAAGCGAGCCAAAATTGATTTGCGCAACCTTCACAGTCACGATAGTCAAGACGACGAGACCTGCAAAGGTCAGCGCCAAATCTTTAAGATGCGAGTGCGGTGCGTGTGTTTCAGTATTCACCATAATTTCTCCTTAGGATACCAAGTAGAGTAGCGGGAAAAGATAAATCCAGATGAGGTCGACAAGGTGCCAGTAGAGACCTCCCACTTCGACGGGAGTGTACCAACCCGGATGAAATTCATTTTTCATTCCCTTATACATCACCCAACCTAAAAGCACCAAACCGATAATGATATGGATGCCGTGGATGCCCGTCATGAGAAAATAGAGGAAGAAGAACATGCTCGCAAACGCGGGCTTGCTCTTATCGGTGCTTCCGATGTTTTGCGTATTAAAAGGTATCACCTTGCATTTTTCGACTTTGATGTCTGCGCCGTGGTATTTATCAAACGTCTCTTCACACTTGTTGTCTGCTTTGAGGGCTTGGTAAAGGTCGGGTGCAATCGCCGCTTTGGCAAGTTCCACTTCGTGCATCTTATGCGCGTATTCAAATTTCTTGTTCACCAAAAAGACGATGCCGCTCACAATCGTGACTGCGAAAAGAAAAAGCATCAGGCGATTTTTTCCACGCTTCACCGCTTCGATGCCGCACGCCACCGTGAACGAACTAAAGAGAAGAATGAGTGTGTTGGCCGTGCCGAACGCAACGCTCAATTCTTTCGCCGCCGCGTGAAACCCTGCCGAGTCGCGGTAGTATGCAACCGCATACGCTGTAAAAAGGACAGTGAAGAGGAGTAGCTCCGTCGCGAGAAAAAGCCACATCCCGAAGCGCGACATCGAGTAAACGAGAGGAGCCGGGTTGCCCCACAAGCTGCCGTCGCGCACAGTGCGCCCTTGGTAAGTCGTCGTACCTGCTTGATTAGAACTCATACATTCTCCTTTTATTTAGCGAGCGGGGTGCCTTCGCGCCCGTACTCATAAGGCCACTCGGTAATCGTAGGAATTTTCTCGAAGTTGTGTTCTGGCATCGGTGTCGGGATTTGCCACTCGAGCGTCTTTGCCCTCCAGGGGTTCGGTCCGCATTCTTTGCCTTTGAAGCTCGAAACCCAGACGTTTAGAATTCCCGTAACGAAACCCGTGCCGAGCATATACGCGCCGAACGTCGAGAGCATGTGGTAGATATGGAACGCGCCTTCATAATCGTAGTAGCGGCGCGGCATCCCCAACGTGCCCATCATGAATTGCGGAATAAACGTGAGGTTGAATCCGAAGAAGACTAAGAGGAAGGCGACGATGCCGACTTTCTCGTTATACATACGCCCGGTGAGTTTTGGCGCCCAGTAATAAAGTGCCGCCATGAGAGCGATGACCGTGCCTCCTTGGATTGTGTAGTGGAAGTGCGCCACAACAAAGTACGTGTCGTGGTAACTCATGTCGACAGACGGAGCACCCAACGGAAGACCGGTGAGTCCACCGATCGCAAACAAGAAAACAAACGCCAGCGCATAGAGCATCGGCACCTTGAGTTCGATCTGCCCCCCGTAAAGTGTCGCGAGCCAGTTGAAAACTTTAATCGCTGTGGGAATTGCAACGAAGTATGTCATCGTCGAGAAGAAGATCGCGGCCGATGTTGAAAGCGTGCTCACAAAAAGGTGATGTGCCCAGACCAAGAAACTTACGCCGGCAATCGCAAGAGAAGAGTAAGCAATCGCTTTGTAACCAAAGATGGGTTTGCGCGAGAAGACCGGCAAGATTTCCGAGACGACCCCCATTGCCGGTAGAATCATGAGATATACAACCGGGTGAGAGTAAAACCAGAAGAAGTGCTGGAAGAGAACGGGGTCGCCGCCCAATGCAGGGTCGAAGAAACCGACTCCAAAGAATTTCTCTACGATGAGCAACAGGAGAGTAATGCCGACGACAGGCGTCGCCAAAACCTGGATGAGCGCGGTGGCATACATCGACCAAATGAAAAGCGGCATGCGGCTCCACGTCATTCCCGGCGCACGCATCTTGTGGATTGTCACAATGAAGTTGAGCCCCGTCAAAATAGAAGAGAACCCCATGATGAACGCACCTCCTGTGAGCGAGAGAACGCTGGCTGAAGTCTTCGTGCTATAGGGCGTGTAAAAAGTCCAACCTGTGTCTGCCGGGCCGCCGCCAAAAGGATTCACAAGACCGTAGAGAATTACCAAAATTCCAATGATGTAGAGTTGATAACTAAAACGGTTGAGTACCGGAAACGCAACGTCGCGCGCGCCGATCAAAATTGGAATGAAGATATTTCCGAACGAAGCGCCGATGCCGGGCACGATAAAGACAAAAATCATAATCGTTCCGTGCAACGTGAAGAAAATGTTGTACGTATGCTCGTCGACGAACGTTCTACCGGGAAACAAAAGCTCGGTGCGGAGCAAAAGCGCGAACGCACCCCCCACAATAAACGCAATGAGGCTCGTATAGAGGTATAGGATACCGATGCGCTTGTGGTCGACGCTCGTCAACCAAGACATGATACCTTTTTTGCTTAAAAAACTGTCGCTATGGATTCCATCAGCGGCGTGTGCTATTGAACTCATTTTTTCCTTCCTTATTTGAGCGACTTGATGAATGCGATGAGTGGCTTCACTTCATGCGCTTCGACAGGCATCGGGGGCATCGCGGCAAAGCCCTTCACAACTTTTGCTGCGGGCTTGAGCATCGACTCGGTTAAGTACGCATCGTCAGCTAAGACTTTAGCACCTGTCGTGAGAGTTACCTGGTGGCCATAAAGACCTTTCCAAGTCGGGACAGCGCCCGGGTTGCCGTTGACAGAATGGCAGGCAAGACAACCTTTCGCGCCATAAATTTCCTTTCCCTTCGCGATGAGAGCGGTTTCGTCGACCGGCCCGCCCGCTGCGTCTTGGTCGAGCTCTTTTTGGAGTGCTGCAAGTTGCGCCGTTTTCCACGCGTCGAACTCCGTCTGCTCGACGACTTTGATCTTGCCGAGCATTCCCGAGTGTTTATTGCCACAGTATTCGTTACACGTAATGACAAACTCTCCCGCAACCGTCGGCTCGAACCAAACCCGCGAAATAACACCAGGCACAACATCCTGTTTGACATAGAAAGACGGGACCGCAAAACTATGGATGACGTCGGTCGAAGTCATCTGCATGACATACTTGCGGCCCTTCGCGATGACAAATTGCGTTTGGTCTTTCATGAGGTCGTCTTGTAGTTTACCCGATTTAATTGTCTCCTCTGTGGGATTTACATTCTTGGAGCTGAGTTTAATACAACGCTCCGCTTTGGTTTTTTCACTCTTCACACAATAGGGATATTTTACATCCCATGCCCATTGGCGGGCTGTCAGTTCGATTATCTCTGCGTCTTTGGGCATTGCGCGTAATTTTACAAACGAAGCGATGCCGTAATAAAAGATGACTCCCAAAATAATTGTGGGAAGCACTGTCCAAATAATTTCCGCTTTTGTGTTGTGCGTGAGGTATGGAGTCTGCCTATCGGCTTCGCCTTTCTTTCGACGGTAGCGGATTACAAAATAGATGAGCGCGCCTTCGACGAGAATGAACGCAATGAGACTAATGCCGTTAATGAGATCTGCGGCGAACTTGACCTCGCCCGCGAGCGCTGTCGCGGGTTGAGCGTGGTGGATGAACCCAAGCGCCGCATTGAAGAAACTTGTCATTGATACCTCTTTGTGTAATAGACAAACTAAGCGCGTTTACGTTTTTCGCGGAACCAAAGATACGCTACAAAGCCTGCAAGTATGAGGCCCAAGCCGATGGCTCCTAAACGCATGATGCGCCAGGCGACCAACGTATATTTTCTTTTTATGGGGTCAAAACTAAAACACGTCAGCATGAGTCTGTCACCGATCGTTTTTGAAGACTTACCTGCTGCGGCCTCAAGCAACGCCATGCGATAATCGACATCTGGATAATTTACTCCGTAAAGATAACGCGCAATCTTCATATCGGGAGTGAGTATCACAAGCACTGCTGGATGCACGTATTCAGAATCTTTCTTTTTTAGATTAGTAGATGCTTCTTTCAGGTATTTGAATCCGATCGCTTGAGAGATACCAGCAATGTTTTTAACATCACCTGTCAAAAAGCGCCAGTAGTTTTGGTACTCGGGTAAATTTTGATCGGTTACCTTTGGCAACTTGCGCAAATAGTTGCGCTGCTTGACGATGGCAAGGTTGTAATTCTCTTCGGGGTTGAAGCTATACGACACAATCAAGTAGTCTTTTCCCAGATCGTATCTCTTATTTTGTTGGATGGCTTCCAACAAGCCGTTCAGCGTCAGCGTGCAAAGATGCGGGCAGTTGTAATAGACGGGCGTCAGAATAATCGGCCGCTTGCCATCCGCCAATTCCTTAAGTTGGATGGGTTTTCCCTTCTCGTCGAAGAATGTGAATTGCGACAAGTCGGCGTCGATTTTTTCTTCGACGGTTACTTCGAGGGGGGGAGGTTGCCTTGCGAGGGTGTCGTCTGCTGGCGGGATAGTGTTCGCGCTGAGCGCAGCGGGTAAGTATAACCCGATGAAGAAAATCGTGGCCTTCAAAAAATTATCTACTTTCATTTGTTCCTTCTCCTTAAGGGGTGTTCATCCAGAGTATTTCATGCAAGCGGTACGTGCCGCTCTTGCCTTTGAGCCTTGCGTTGAAGCGGCGGCCAAAAGAGAAGGTGTCGTCTACGTGTTCACGCACCGCATCGGAGATTAAAATCGACGCCTGTGCTTTTTTCGTCGCCGTCTCGATGCGGCTCGCCTCGTTGACGTTGTCGCCAATCGCAGTCACCTGGTGTTTTTCGGGGTGACCGATTTCTCCCACAATCACATCGCCGAAATGGATGCCGATCCCGATTTTGAACTCTTCGCCAAAAAATTGCTGCTTGAGATATTCGTTGAGTTTCGCAAGTTCTTGCTGCATCGCGACGGCGGTTGAGACTGCGTGTTTACAAATTTCTCTCGGGTCATTTTCTTCGAGCCCGAAAAGGCACATGAGCCCGTCGCCCATATATTTATCGATGTAGCCCTTGTGTTGGAAAACGGTATCGCCGACTTTGCGAAAATAGCGGTTCAAGATGTGCACTACGTCATACGCCAAGTTGCGTTCGGAAAAGTTTGTAAATCCACGGATGTCGCTGAAGAGAATCGCAACCTTGCGTTCTTCGCCTCGGTTCACGCCGGCTTCGCTGTACGCGGTTTCGATGTCGTCTTGGTCGATAACCAAACGGCGCACCTTGACGTCGCCAGAAACGATCGACTGGCATGCCAAACGGATATTGTCGGCAAAGCCTTTTGTCTTGGCGAGCTTCGCTTCTTTTTCATTGCGGGGGCAGAGATTTTCCAACCCTTCCAAGACCAATACGCGGCAGGTCGAGCACCGTGCATTGCCTCCGCATTCATGCGTGTGGTTGATGCCGTTCGCGAGACTAATTTGCAAGAGAGTCTTGCCGACTTCACTTGTTTCGACAACTTTTTCGTTTGCATAGTCAATTTTCATTGCGTCTCCGTTGCGAAACTCAGAAACCTTTTGAGAAGCGTAAATTAAGAGTGGGTATGTCGTTTTTATATCGCACCGGCTTCGTGGCATTCGAATTCTTTCACAATTTTCTTGGCACGAAGGCGTTTATTTGTTACTGTATATACATAAATAGATGATCTTTGAATGGGATGAGGGAAAGAACCGCAAGAATCAGAAAAAGCATGGGGTTTCTTTTGAAGAAGCGGCCACAATTTTTGAAAGACCCGGTTACAAATTGGCAGTGGATAGCAAGTCTCATGCGGAGCCGCGATACTTTGCTTTGGGCGTTTCTGCGTCTGCCCGGGAATTGCTTGTTGTGCATTGCTATCGCATCCAAGGCGAAGATGAAGCGATTCGAATAATTTCGGCAAGGAAGGTGATGCAACATGAAAAAGAATCCATGGGATAACTACGATACTGACAATTTGCCTGCGTTGACTACCGAGCAGTTGAAAACATTCAAAACGGTAGATAAAGCGACTTTTAATAGGTTAAAACCTACGGAAATTAGAAAAATTGGTCGTCCTCCCAAAAAAGAGAGTGAGCGTGAAAAATTAGTGTCCATTCGATTTAAGCCCGCAGTACTACAGCGCATTAAATCCAAAGCGCGGCGCGCTGGGTTTTCATCCTACCAAAGATACATTAAGACTATTTTGGAAAGGGAGATTAGCTAAGAGCCTGTGCGGGAACTCGTGCCACAAAATCGTTTGCCCCCTATCTCAAAATCTTTTTCTTTCTTATGGATTACAAAGCCGCAGGGGTCAACACCGAATACGCACAACAGTTAATCCTCAATTTGAAAGAGCGCATCAGCAAGACGCACACCGTGCCGGGTGTCGGTTCTGTTGTCGGGCAGTATGGAGGGTTCGCCGGACGCTTTGAACTTATCGCGATTCCCGGTTTCGACGCCGTTGCCGCTACCGACGGCGTCGGCACAAAAACACAGCTCTTGCGTCGGTTCAATTATCTCGAAGGCATCGGCCAGGATCTTGTCGCCATGTGCGTCAACGATCTGTTTTGCGCGGGAGCGACGCCTGCTTTTTTCTTGGACTACATCGCTTGCGGAAAACTCAGCGAGTCGTGGTACAACCGCGTCCTTTCGAGCATTACCGATGCGTGTGCTTTGACTCCCATGGCGCTCTTGGGCGGAGAAACTGCCGAACATCCCGGTGTCATGCCCGACGACGATTTCGACTTAGCAGGCTTCGCTGTGGGATTTATCCCACGCGAGCGAGTTTTGCCCGATTTTGCGGCGCAGCGCGAAGGCGACCTCGTGATAGGCATTCCGTCGAGCGGGTTGCACTCGAACGGGTACTCTCTTGTTCGCAAGATTTTTCAAGACTTGGAAAAAAATAATCCGGCCGAGTTTCAAACGATGGTTGCCGACAGAGAAAATTTTTTGAGTACATGGCTAAATCCCACGCGTATCTATAAAGAAGTTCCAGCACTCCTACAGAGCGCTGCAATCAAAGGTATCGCGCACATTACAGGGGGGGGGATTCACGAAAACCTACCGCGTGCAGTGCGGCAAGGTCTGGGTGCGCGAATCGAGAACGCGGAACCGTTCCGCTTGAAGGCTGCGTCTGTTCTCGAAAAGTTTGTCGAGCGCGACAAACTTTTCCATACGTTTAACATGGGCACGGGCCTTATCCTCATCGCCGATCCATCGGAGCTTTCCAAAATACGTGGTGTCTATGCAGAAGCGCAGGTGATGGGCCGCCTTGTCGAAGGGCAGGGAGTTACGGGCGTGGGATAAATCAGGTGGGGCCACGGCAAAAAATTTTGCCGCCTCTTAGGATGAATAGCCATGAAAATCACGAGCAGGTTGCAAACCGTTATGTAACCTACTCGTGATTTTGCAAAGCCTTTGAGGCAAGGTTTTTTGCAAAGCGTCAGAATACCCACCTGATTTATCCCGCGTCCGGGAGTGAAACGCTTTTGAGAAAGTCCTTTCCGGCCTCTCTCGAAATTCTACCTTGAAACGTGCTATCGATACTTGCAGGTATTCTCCTCTTAGGCGTCTGCGTTTTTTTCCACGAGCTGGGGCATTTCTTAATCGGTAAACTTTCCGGTGTAAGGCCCCGCGTTTTCTCGATTGGTTATGGTCGAGGTTGGCTCTTCAAAAGACGCAAAGGAACGATTTATCAAATCACCGCCATCCCCCTCGGCGGTTACGTTCAATTCTATGGAGACGATCCTTCGAAGCAAGACCGCAAGGTGCGGAAGGGCGACTTCTTTTCTGTCGGGCCCTGGCGTCGGATCGCTTTGGCATTTGGCGGCCCGTTCTTTTCTGTGCTCTTAGGATTTTTCATCGTCCTCTTCCTTCTCCTGGGTGGCTACCGCCCGATGGACAACACAGTACGCGTCGACGAAAAGTCTTCTGTCTATGCAGCCGGTTTGCGCGACGGCGATCGCATTGAGAGACTCGATGGAAATCCCACACCTTCTTTTGATCGCATCATGTACGAGGCGGGTTTTGCAAAATCCGAGACTATCGACGCTCATGTTTTGCGAGACGGCAAGAACCTTGCGCTGACTCTACCGATAACGCGCAGCGAACCTGGAACTCCCGGAATGCTGATTGGTGCCCGACCGCTCTCGCGTCTGACGATGGTAGAGCCAGGCCCCAAGGGCACGGATCTCAAAAAGGGCGACGAAATCCTCAAGGCCAATGGGGTTACTCTCTATTCGATTGAAGATTTAATCCAAGTCTTGAACGCTAAAGAAGCGACAAGCGCAGAGTTGCTCGTTCAACGCGACGGCAAAGTCCTCACTCTTGTAGCGCCTCTCAAGAAAGTCCCTCGCGTCACATTCAAAGCAGTGCGCGATTTGCAAACCGGCAAGAAGCTCCCCGAAATCATTGTCGAAGAAAACGGCGGTGCCGATTTTCAAAACATCTTTATCAACGGCGAGAGCTTTACTTCGTTTGCAAACTTCCGCAAAGCGCTCGAAGCTGCAGCGCGCAGCAAGGCCGAGCTTCGAGTCGGGCCTGTGGTCATTGCTGCTGACATCGATTTGGGATTTAGAAATCAAATCGGCATCCGGCCTGCAGAACGAGCTCTCAGCAACCTTCAAGAAGTTTCGTTCTTCGGCAAAGTGGCTCTCAGTTTCGACGAAACAATTTTTATCGCGAAGTCGACTTTCGTCGGGCTCTGGCGCATTATCGAAGGCAAGCTCTCGTTCAACAAGAGCGTCTCTGGCCCCGTCAAGATGGTTGCGATTGCCGCAAAGACCGTTGAAATGGGATGGCAGACGTACTTCCTTCTCATGGCGCAAATCACCATCATCTTGGGAGTGATGAACTTACTCCCGATTCCGGTTTTAGACGGCGGGCATATCCTCTTCTATCTCATCGAGGCTTTGTATAAGCCACTTTCTTTCAAGGTGCAGGCGGCTGCGACTCGGGTGGGCATGGTCTTGATGCTCGCGATGGGGGTTTATGTCATTGGTCTCGATATCGTCGACGTATTCTTTAGAAAAATATTGGGTTAAGTTCTATTTGGCGAAGATGCCGGAATCCAATCTCACTGCTTCGCTCTGTGGCGGCGGCCGATAGTTAGCCCTACCGTCAACCACACAGAAAACAAACCGGCGAAAAGAGTCACAGAGACCCACGGCGTTATGCTCATCAAAATAAAAGGTGTGGCTAACGTCAAAATTCCTCCGGCGATAAAAGGTTGCGTAAGAGCAGACGCCTCGGCGAAAGTGCGCGCCGCCTGCGTTTCAAATTTCGGGTCGACCATTTTGAGAAGCATAAAGCCCGTGGCGGCAGTTCCGTTGAGCATGCCAAAGTTGATAAGTCCCAACTCAAAGCTGTAGGAGTGCGTTAAAATACGCGGGCGGATGACATGATGGCAAAAAAGGTTCCAAGCAAAACCTAAAGCGAATAGACTGAGGAGTGGAATAAGTGCACTGCCTAAGAGCGTAACGTCGATGATGGCAATCCCCGCCGCGATGACGACTTCCAAGAAAACGTCGGCCGAAAGGAGAATACTATCGTTCTCGATGAGATGAGACGAGCGCGACCAGACCAAAATCTGCCTGACTGTTAAGCCACCGATGAGAGTGTACGCAAAAAGCGGAAGAGAAAAATTTGGAGGCAGAAATGCCGCTGCGACACGCGGTAAAATTTCGTGCTCGACAATGCCCTTGTAAAAAACTCCGACCCAGTACGCTGCGGCAATCAGAGTTAAAGTCTTGAGGAGTGTCGGTAAATCCCACGAGACGCGGAGATTGTCGTCTTTCTCTTTGAAAATACGCGTCTTGCGGTGTTCACGGTGGATGAGCCACACGCCACCGACGATGCCGCACACAAGACCAACCGTCGCGCTGAAGAGACCGTACTCGAAACCTGCTGCGAGACCGTTTTGCGCCAAAATCGGCCCCATCGCGACTGCGGTTCCATGCCCGCCTGCAAACCCCGTTTCCAAAACAGACGCGAATGAAAGCGGCAAGTCAAAAAACGGCTTGTAGATGAGAAGCGTTGCAACGAGTCCAACTAAGACCTGCCCCATGACAGAAACCCAAATAAGCGAAGTCTCTCCCAAAACTTGCGGCAACCGACGTTCCGCCAGTTTCTTTTCTTGAGGACGCTGCAAAAAGAAACACGCGAAGACAAGCGCGATAAATTCTGCCGGCAGAGATTTTAGGTGTAGATAAAAAGACGACATCTTCGCATCGGCGAGGGTGAAATAGACGAGGAGAAAAACTCCAGCAAGAAGCGACGGTGGAATGCGGTATCGCTCCAGAATAGGAATACGCTTGCGCAGAAGGAGGGACAACCCTAAGAAAAAAAGTAAGAGTAGAAAATAACGCATAAGGACCGGAGTCGAAAAACGAGCACGAAGCAAAAAGTCAAGGAATGTTAAGCTGCGTCAATATCTAAGGGCCTGTGCGGGAACTCATTGGTACGAGTTCCCGCACAGGCTCCTAAGACGATCAAAACTTATAGTACACGCCCGCGCTCAGAAGAGGCACGAAAGTGAGAACGCCGCTTTCTATGTAGGTAAATGTTTCACCGCTCAGCGATACGTCGATGAGTGCGTTGATGCGATAATATCCCACAACGCCCGCCCGCGCTAAAGGAAAGCTATTCGTTAAGTTCGATTGAAGCCCAATGCCGGTCACAGACGTTGTTTGTAGTGCGTAGCCCCCGCCGACGAACGGTTCGAGAAGAATTTTTGAAGAAATTTCAAACTGGTACCCAAGCCCCGCAGAAAAAAGATAATTTGTCGTCGTTGCGGATGCGCCCAAAGATTGTAGAGCAGAATCGTTGCCGTCTTTCAATTTATGGTTGAGGTATGTAAATCCCAAAAAACCTGTCATGCGCTGAAAAAGTTTTGGCATCGAGAAATGCACCTGTGCGCTCAACGCCGGTAACTGCGCCGCGAAGTACTGAGCGTACCCCGAGACATAAAGTCCGCCGCCAACAGCAACTCCCAAACTCCAGTCGGAAAAAAATGGCTTCCCCGGAGTTTTGAATCCGCTATGCGCCGCCTCTTCTTTAGATGGGATTACTTTACGCGCCTCGACTTCCATTTTGTCGGCGACTTGCCCCACCGCTGTAAAGAGCTCGCTATCGGCGGGCAGATCGAATTCGAGAAGCGAAATTGTTTTCTTTCGTTTTGCATCGAGAAGAAAAGCCGTCGCGTGAATCATCGTCTTGCCTTTCGTTTTGTTGATGGGCTTAAACCCGCCGCCGATCACGATGTCTTGGTTGGCGAGAATTCCCAAGTTCATCGCTGCGGAGCGCGTATAAAACTCGTCGCGTAAGATGAAGTTCTCTTGCGCGACTAAAGTCCAGTCTTTTTCGGCAAGTTCGTCGAACGCCAGCTTTTCTCTTAAGCGGTCTTTGAGAGAATCGGTAATCGTCGCTTCGAGGTACGCAAAATTCGGATCTTTGTCGATGTTGATGATTGGTAAAATGGCGACTTTTTGGAGTGCTATAGTAGGACTTACACAAACGCAAAAGAGTAGCAAACTGAAGACAAAGCGTATTCGATGGTACATTGGGTCCCCTGCGAAGGGATGGATGGACACACCCCAAATATACCGACTACTCTTTTTTGACTTTTCCTTTACGGCGCGTCGAGTGAGCGTAGCCGGTGCGATGGCCGTTTCACCGCCCTCGATTTCTATTGCGGATGTACTGTCCCAACGCAAACCAGCGCTCAGTTTTGAATTCTTTCCACCCAAAACAGCCGAAGGCTCCGAAGCTCTCTTTCAAACGATTAGCGAACTCAAATCGTTGGAACCGGCGTACGTCTCTGTAACTTACGGCGCCGGCGGATCTACCCGCGAACTCACCCACGATCTTGTCGTGCGCCTCAAAAAAGAACTGGGGTTGACGATTGTGTCTCACCTGACATGCGTCGGTGCCAGTAAAGAGGAAATCCGTCAAATTCTCGAACGCTACAATGCCAGCGGCATTGGGAATATACTCGCGCTGCGCGGCGATCCACCCAAATCTGAAAGCGTGTTCACCCCACACCCGGATGGCTTCCACTATGCAAGCGAGCTTGTGGCATATATAAAGAAGCAATTCCCTCAAATGGGGGTCGGCGTTGCAGGGTTTCCCGAAGGCCACCCTGAGACACCCAACCGTCTCTTGGAGATTGAGTACCTCAAGGCGAAAATCGATCAAGGGGCCGATTATATCTGCACGCAGCTTTTTTTCGACAACCATGACTTTTACGATTTTCAAGAACGCTGCGCTCTGGCTGGCATCCGCGTTCCGATTGTTGCAGGCATCATGCCTGTGACGTCACGCAAGGGAATGCGGCGCATGGCGGAGCTATCCTTGGGGTCGCGCTTCCCGGCAAAGCTCTTGCGCGCTCTCGATCGCGCAACAGACGACCAATACGCTGAGAACGTCGGAATCCATTGGGCGACAGAGCAGGTAATGGACTTAATCGACAACGGTGTCGCGGGTGTGCATTTTTATACGCTGAACAAGTCGAAGGCTACGCTGAAGATTTATCAATCCCTGGGAATACGCACTTCATATTGATTGACGGCCTGTCTAAAAATCGTTTATCCAATCCATCGGCAAGACCGATATAAAGCGGGCTGTGGCGCAGTGGTAGCGCACACGTCTGGGGGGCGTGTGGTCGCTGGTTCAAATCCAGTCAGCCCGAA
>CAUJII010000108.1 GCA_963205035.1 Spirochaetota bacterium | reverse complement strand
AACAACAACAACGACGAGAACCTTGTCATTATCCATTCCCCGGCGATAGTCGACCGCTATCTTAAATTTTGGAAACAAATTTACGACGACGGAGTTCCAATGGACGAACGTCTCCCGACGAACGCTGAGAAAGCTGCGGGGATCGTGACATACCAAAAACGGCCCGTGGGAACGTATCAAAAAATTGTGATTAGCGAAGTCAACTATGCGGGTACGACGCGCAACATCGGCGGTAAATACTATGCGTATGACGGGAATGAATTTATCGAACTCTACAATCCGACAAACGAGGCTCTCGATATTTCCTTTTGGTCGCTTTATTTTCCCGTGGTAGATAACTACACCGACCCCGGCGTTTACACGAGCGGTTGGCCGGGTTACGAGGCGTTGGCGAAGCGCGGGCTCATCGGTTTTCCAGGAGGCACTGTGATTCCGGCAAAGGGTTTTGTCGTCGTCTCGAAAGCAGACCAACGCAACGACATCACGTCCGACGGTTATCTTTTCCCGGCTTCGGTTCTGTACGATCCGGCGGCTCCCTCGACTTGGAACAACAAAGTTACCTACTACAACCCGACTAACGGACTATCGAATTTCTTCTCGCTTTTTGAGCGGAGGTCGAGTAGTACGGGGCGCACCACCGTTGCCGTGGGTGGCGGAGTTTTGACGTTTGACTTTCCCCCGTTCTATGAAGCAGGCCGCTGCCGCCCAGCGTGGGATGTCGTTGTGGACCGGTTCACGGGTTCCAACTACTTCAATCCATACCACATGCATGCGGGTAACCAGACCGGCTACCCTCACTTGACTTCGCTCTGGATTGAGCTACGCGACAATCGAGGCAACTTGGTCGACATTGCAGGCCATAGCCGCCAGCAAGCGGGTGCCGCCATCACTTCGGGAGTTTCCGCAGCTCCAGCAAGCGATGCCGACGTGGGGTATTTCAAAGGGGGGTTTTTCAACGGTAGCGACACCGACGTTGCAACACGCACCTCGATTGCGACGGGAGGGCTTCCTTTGGGGTCGGGGACAGCCGCCTCGGACAAAGTTTGCGATATGATGGGGGGGGACTTGCTCTACATGGCGTCTATGGAACGCAACGCGACTTTCGGCAACGGGGCGGATCCCGCGAGCTGGAATAGCGCAACGAAAAACGGTCCGCGCACGACGAGTATTGGCACGTATATAAAGACCGATTACAAAAACTATACCATCGCCACGCCGGGCGAAATAAACACGCGCTGGACGGCTTTGCCATGAGTGTAATAACTATTACAAAAAACGACTATTTCGGCAAAGCACAGGCGTTGGCATCGATTGCCGAGCGCGAGTTGGCCTGTGCCCAAAAAGCAGACGACAAAATAAAAGCCCGCCAGGCCGCCGGTAAGGGTTGGCTGGCGGTAGGCGAGGCGTTTCGTGGTCTACTGGTTGCGAAGGGCGTTCTGGCCCACGAGTTTCCACGCAGCGAACGCGGGCGGGTTTTTATGCACTCGAAGCATGGCTCTAAACAATTAGCAAAACTTTATGCCATTACAAAGTCTATTTTTCATCAAGATGCATATTACGAAGAGATTATCGATTTCAAGCAACTCAGTACAGCCCGCGAAGCAATGCGCGACTACATTAAAGAAGCCAGAGCCTTGGCTGCCGAAGGGGGTGCCCAAAATGCAACGTAACTTCAACCTCTGCACGTTTACTCTCTGCCTTCTGTTTTCCGTCTTCTGTTCTCCGTCTTGTACGAGTGGCATGGACGAGAGTATGCGCAATAAAGACGTTTTTGATGAGGCACGGTCATCGACAGCTACGATCTCCTTCACAACAGAACCAACCGGTTTTATGGGCAATATCGCTGGTCTTGTCAGCGACATCGGTGCAATTGCTCAAAAGACTGGTGAAACGACCAATAACAACCCGTTGGTTACAAATATTGCTGATACCTCCGATTTATCGGTTGGCCATATGATTTTTGGTTCCGGAACGCAACTTCCGGTAGCAACTGTAGCAACCGTCGGTGCAAATCAGATTACCATGACTGTTAACGCGACCGCTGCAGGAACGAATGTCCCGCTGATTGTAGAGAGGACTTATACCGGCACTAATGCAACCATCGAAGGTATTGTATCCATGCCATCGAATTACGGACTAGCATTAGGCAGTCATGGCTGCACAACCATGAACGGCGTATTTTCGCGGTCATTCA
The DNA here is from genome assembly GCA_963205035.1 of Spirochaetota bacterium. Taxonomy (GTDB): domain Bacteria; phylum Spirochaetota; class Leptospiria; order Turneriellales; family Turneriellaceae; genus Turneriella. The sequence continues at coordinate 4,149 of CAUJII010000108.1, read as the reverse complement.
TCTTACAAGACGCCAGCGCGGGCATACTTGTGGCGTATGGTCTTGAGCCTCCGTTACAGAATCCGTCGCAGTCAACGAGTATGAAATATATCCATAACTCAAGGGTTGGCAACATGGCGGTTTTTGGGGATCGTCTGCGCCTCACCGTTACGCGGGTCTTGAATTATGGTTCGGGTGCAAACGTTATCCCCGTTATCACGGATTTTTCAAATCCGGTCATTGTTTCCCGCAACAATAGGATTAGCTATTCAGAGCAGACAGGTGCCTTTGTCCGAGGTTCCGACCTGAACCGTTTGCGTCGTCTGGAAGGTTATGTCTCGGCTTCACCTTCGAAAGTCGAGTGCACGAGTGGCAGCACAAGGCAGTTCCAGTTCAATTACCAGCAAGGTTATATAGGCAAATTGTGTGTTGGTACCATCAGCGGCTGTACGTCCGTTCAATGTACCTGCACGGGTACGGAATACCAATTTCAAATGAGTTTGTATTTAGGCGCCGGGACTCTCTCCGGTTTCGATACGGGCGATATGTTTAGCTACAATATCGCCAAGGGAGCCAAAGTGAGAATGACGGGCCCTGTGTATGTGCCGCAGTTTGCCGCCGCCGATTCTGCGCTGAGCCTCATGTTGGGGCAGCGTGTGCAGGTGGAGACCTTGCCTTGAGGAAGTTTTATGGAAAAGAAAAAGAGTTATTTAAGTTTTAAGAATTTCAGCATCAAAGCGTCTTCGGTAGCAATTTCGGATTCTTCTTCGAGCGCGGAGGCGACAATTATTCTATCAGCAGGATCGCGATGTTCCCATTCTAAAAACGTCGATTGAATTAATATATTTGCGGTCAGGTCAACTTGCCGGATTTCCCTTGCTAAGAGGGCGCTCTTATACCAATTGAGAACGGAGCGATCTAAAGAGATAAAACCACGCTTTACTAACATTGCAGTTTCCCATGCTGTAATTGCAGACACTAAAAGCTCCTCACTTTCGTCGATGAGCTTTAGAGTTTTTTTTGCCAGTTTCTCGCCCGCCGTTAACTTAATGAGGCAATGCGTGTCGAGCAATACTTTCACTATAGCGCCCACTCGTCAGTAAATTTTGCGCTCTCCCAGTCTTTTTTTAAGAATTGAACCGAACCCTTGAGGGTGGTCTCCTCGTTACTTGACGAAGGCGATGAAACGATAGCAACTATCTTACCTCTTCTTGAAATAGATAATGAGTTTTCTTTCAAGGTTTCATTAGTTAATAGTCGCAGGCACTTCTGCTTAAATTCGCTAACAGACAATTCTTTCATATAGACAACTTATATAGACAAAATTAGGAAGTCAAGTTTTTTAATAAACGAATTCTCGTTGACAAGGTAATCTTGTACTTGTATCGTTGGCGGTGCTCTAATTGCAGCGCGTGTTTGAAAATTGTGGATTGGATGAAAAGTACGATATGGTGAATAACTCACGAGGCTAAAATGAAATTGTGTAAGAGAACATTTCTGTTAATTACAACATTTTTCTCCTTGCTTTTCTTATTCGCCGGTTGCGTCAATCTCACCGAAGGCTATCAAGGCACAGAGCTTTTTCCTGCACAATTCAACGACGGCTGCCACGATGCGACCGATACGCATAACGGTTTTTGGCTGGGAGTCAACACGTGTGCGGCAGATTTTAAGCTCGAACTCCACAATCGCATTAGAGGACACCGTGTTCTGCGCTATACGGAAAATACCGCGCCGTATGACGCGATAATGACGAAAACATTTATTAGCCTGGTTAATACTTCGTACGTTGTTCCGACTCGCTTCGATGTGTGGGATGCATATATCATTTTTGCGGCGAAGGGGGCGAATCCATACGAATCGGGAGCCAATTGCCCTGCCGACAGAGTTCTGGACTGGTATGATTACCAGTGTTATCAGGTGCCGAGCGAAGTTATGTCACAGAATTCGGGTGGGCAGCAACAAGGTGCCGGCAGTGATCCGATTGGGTCAGCGGTCGCAAACTTCGGCACTGCTGGCCTGTATAATCGGGAACACACCTGGTCACAGAGCTGGTTTGCGGCGGGGGCAACTCCCGTCAATAACCCGGGAAACGGCAGCTATTGCTACAATGGCAACAGCGAGGAATTCTGGCCAAGTTCGACAAATCCGGACTTTCGCGCATACACTGACCTGCACCACCTGGTGCCCGCGAGAGCAGCCGTAAACGGAGCGCGATTGAATTTTGCGCCGGGCATTGTCGGTACAACCGATAGCGCAAACTTTCCACGTACCAGCGGTTTTGCTTTCGGCCTGCCCAATGCCGGGGCGATGCCTGGTTTTCCCGGTGCGACGGGAAATACAGCGAAGGTTTTTACACCGCCACCCGAACTCAGAGGTGATTTTGCGCGCAATTACTTTTATATGGCAACCCGGTACTATTCTGAAGACACTTGTTGGCAGAGTAATAACGCCGTCACTCGGGCGAACATTAATACATGGCTCGAAAATCTGCTAAGGCAGTGGCACTCGGATGACCCGGTCAGCGCAGAGGAGCGCACACGCAATAACTGGATAGAGCGTGTACAAGGAAATCGCAATCCGTTCATCGACCACCCGGAGTGGGTCGAAAAGATAGCGGATTTTTGAAATGTAATAACTATTACAAAAACTTGTCGGAGGCCCATCGAAGGTCTCGACGCTTCGGATTTGTGGAAACACTACTTATCGCCAGTTTTTTGCAATAGTTAGTCACAAGCGTGAGCTTAACCGAAGCAGAGGCGGGGCTGTGGCGGGCACACCGTGCCGAAATCATGCTCTTTTCGGAGCGGTATTTGCGGATTCAGATGCCCCATCCGTCGCTTCTTTTCGATTAACTATTCGGCAGATTCAGAGGGGTGGGACTCTTCGGCCGGATTTTTGGAGGGAAGTCTCTTTTTTTGGGCTGTAGAAAACCCCGGCGACCCACCACCAGTCCTCAAGGCGCCCGTTTCGCATTGACAAACCAGCAAGTCTTCACGCTATACGCTATGCGTCATCTGTTTTTGCTGGTTGCTCTGGCGTCTGCCGCCTGCAGCACGGACATCACTAAATACCACCTCGAAACCTTTGGCTCGATTAACTACAACACGGCGGGTGTCGCGCACATCGTGACCCCCAAGGGCTGGGTCGCCATCGATAGAAATAAGAAAATTCTCTACACGCCTTATGTCGTCGACAATGGGCCGGACGCGTATTCCGAAGGGCTCATGCGTTACATTGAAAAGGACAAAGTCGGTTTTGTCGACGAGGCGGGAAAGGTTGTCATCCCCGCGCAATTCACGATGGCGTTTCCTTTTGAGAAATCCCAAGCGCGAGTCTGCCAGGGTTGCGTAACGCGCCGCGATGGCGAGCACTCCTACGTCGACCCAAAGACCGGCAAGTGGGGAAAAATCGACCGCCACGGAAAAGCGGTGGATTAACCCCGTAGACTATAAGAAGCTTCCGAGTTTGAGTGTTTGCTCCACAATCGTCGGGTAGCTTTCCGGGAAAGTACGCGCAAGTAAATCAATCGCTACGGAATCCGCGCCAATCAGGATGCGCGGTGAATTCCTCAGCATGCCTCGAATAATTGTCGCCGCAGCTTCTTCGGGCGTGGTGCGCGCAATTTGCGCGAATTTTTCAGTCGCGCTCTTGTGGTTGTCGTTCGTGGGGCCGGTCTTATACCGCGCAGACGCCGCAATGTTGGTCCGAATACCTCCCGGGTGCACGCAGCTTACTGCAATCGAAGACCCTGCAAGCTCCTGACGGAGCGACTCTGTAAAGCCGCGCACGGCGAACTTTGCAGCATTGTACGCCGATACGGTCGGCACTCCGATAAATCCAAAGACGCTCGATATATTGACAATGTGGGCTTCGTCGACTGTGCGCAGGTGCGGCAGGAAGAATTTAGTGCCGTAAAGAACCCCCCACCAGTTGATGCCCATGAGCCATTCGAAGTCTTCGATAGAAGTTTCTTCGACGGTCGCGGCAACGGCAACACCCGCGTTGTTGATGATGGCATGCACGGCGCCGAAGCGCTGGATGACCTTCTGCGGGTACGCTTGCATTGCGGCTTTATCGGCGACATCGAGCTGAGTCACCAGCACGTCGCGGGTGAAGCGTTCGCAAAGTTTCGCCGTTTCAGCGACTGTTTCTTCTTTAATATCACTA
>CAUJII010000107.1 GCA_963205035.1 Spirochaetota bacterium | reverse complement strand
GATGTTTATTGCAGACAATGAGCATCGCTGTGTCATCGATATATCGAGTTTGCATACCATCGAAATTATCTTTGAATTCCGATCGAAATCCAATTTCTGCATCTAAAGACCAATGGGGCATCAGTAGTCGTTCATAAACTAGCCCGGTATCGATTTGAAAGGTAATTACTCCTACATTAGCAGCGACGACGTTTCGGGGCGCGTCTTCGGGACGAAGAGCTTGCGTGAATGCTGCCAATAAAAATACACAAAGTTTGATGCGATGGGCAATCATTTTAAGCAATTATTCACCAGTCATAAAGATCGTCGAAAAACTCCTTAACTTTTCCACTAAACAGTTTTTCTATACCTTGCCCTGCTTTCTCCCAAAGAAGCACTGCTCCCGTAACAACGATATTTAACGTAAATAGCGCAGTTCCGATTATACCATACATAATATCGGTTAGTGCATAAAATGTCCCTAAAACAACTCCGCCCACCCAACTGCCCACTTCTCCCCAACCTTTTTCTCTTAGTTGTTCGTGCGCTTTTTTGATGTTTCCCGTCCAGAATTTGAGAGTCGCTAATTTTTCAAAGACTTTTCCGATAAATTTTGCATCAGCATTTATATTATTCTTTTTTTCTTCGATACTGGTACCAAAAATCGGCAATAGTTCTGCGCCTGCTGCGTCGTGTTCTTTAGAAATTTCATCCAATTCTGTGACTGGTTCTAAGTCTTTGCCTCTATTGTCATAGTTTTCTTTATTATGTGGGCCCGTATAATTATGCCAAGGCGGAAAGGTGTTGAAAATTCCCCTGTGGTCATGCCCACTCGGATCATTATACTTGGTGGGCATGCCCTCTGTATATGCGTACCGATTGAAGCCTTGGCTGCGCTCGCCATCCCCAGTTGGGGAGCCTGTTGACCGGAAACGCGGAAAGCAGCGAAGCGCTTTAGCAGGCGTTCGCGCAGCGAATGCCGAGGCTTTCCGCTTTTCCGGAGACTTTTCAACAGGATACCCAGGAATCACCGTGTCTGCGCTCAAAAACATGCCGCTGGCTGCATTGTACACCCGCGCATTCGCATTGTCAAGCCCTGTTTCCTCGTCTCTCTCATAAGTTGCGAATTTGTAGCGCGCGATGTCGGGCCCCGATGAATGCGCCAGATCGATTGTGCCATACGGCAAATAGTTGTATTCGCTCACCACCTCACCCGCAGTGTTCGTGGCATAGTTCAACGAGCCGACATGGTTGTAGTGCAAGAAGAAAGTGCCGGTTACAGGAAATCCTTTCGTGGTCGTGTCGGTGCCCGGCTGCCCGATGGTGGGCGACGAAGTGCAACCGATCCCATTATCTACAAAAAAAAAGACGTGCTCTGCACGTCTTTTTTTTTTGTTAAGATGGGTAGACGCGGCTTATGCCTTTTCCAGAATCAAGGCGCCGCCCACACCGCCGCCAGCACAAATTGCGCCCATCGCGTATTTAGCCCCCGCTTCGAGGTCTAAGAGCTGGTTGACGACAACGCGGATGCCCGTTGCCCCGAGTGGGTGCCCCATTGCCAGCGTACCGCCGTTCGGATTGACGTCGCCTTTCTCTAAGCGAGAGACGAGGTCGTACTTGAACTCGTCGCGCGCAACAACCATCGAACCTAAAGCTGTCGCCGCAAACGCCTCGTGGATTTCATACTTGTTGATGTCATCCCACTTGAGGCCGGTATTCTCGAGCGCCTGCTTCATGGCATAAGCGATGCCTAAGCCCATGACCGCCGGGTCGACGCCTGCATAGCCCCAACCCTTAATTTTCGCAAGGATGGGTAAGCCCAATTCTTTCGCTTTCGATTCGGTCGTCAGAATGACAGCACCCGCACCGTCGGATTGAGGGCATGCGTTGAAGAGGGTAACGACCGCTTTCATACTTTCTTGGTATTTCTTGCCGATCCATTTTTCAAATTTGTCGTAGAGACCCTTAAGGCCACCCGGCATTTTCTCGTAAATAACCGGCGACTTCGCAAAGCGCTCGGGCTTTTCGATAAAGCCTGTCTTCGACATGACGAATTCGTCTTTGTCTAAGACTTCGTCGTCTTTTTCGCCATACTTCACGGGAAGCAAATACTTATCGTACTTACCGGCGACGAGTGCGTCGTGCGCCTTTTTATACGACCCGTGCGCGTACTTGTCGAGTTCCTCGCGCGTGAGATTGAGTTTCTGCGCGACAATTTCTGCCGTCGCAAACATCATCGCATCGCGTATGGGATCGTTCAATCCTTCTGCTACGCCGTCGATGATCTTGATGTCTTGCATCTCGGGCACCAGCGCCCAGTTAGTTTTGAGTTTTTCAACGGTCGCTGTTTTTGAATTGTGTTTCGCGCCGTCGAGGTAGATAGGAAAGTTCGACATCGACTCTTCGCCGATGACGACGACGACATCGTTCTCGCCCAGGATGATGCGACGCGCCGCCTCGAAGACTGCTTCAAACCCTGAAACACAGTTATTCGCCACGGTGACAGCGGGCGCTGAAAGTGGGAGTTCGTTCTTTACAGAAATAACGCGTGCTGCGTTGGGGGCTTTGGATGACTGCCCAATTTCGCCGGCGACGACGCCGTCGACTTTGCTCTTGTCGAGTTTTGCTCTCTTGAGGACTTCTTCGACAACCATCGAGCCCAGCTCGAACGAATGCATTTTCGAGAGTGCGGATCCCGCTTGGCCTATCGGCGTACGTACCGCACCCGCGATGACGATTGCGTCACCGGCTCTATCGAATTTAATTTGCTTTGCCATAATTTACTCCTTTGCTGTCGCGTGCCCTTCGACTGCGCTCAGGGCACGCTTTTATGTTATTGGTCGCTGAGCGCAGTCGAAGCGTGGTCGCTGAGCGCAGTCGAAGCGCGGTCGCTGAGCGCAGCCGAAACCCCCGCTATTTCCCCAACGCCGCCTTCAGTTCTTCTTTGAGCGGTGGAAGCACATTGAAAAGGTCGTCCACCACACCGTATGTCGAAACCTTGAAGATGGGCGCATCGGGGTCTTTGTTAATCGCGACGATGAATTTCGACGAACCCATCCCCGCCATGTGTTGGATGGCTCCTGAAATACCGACCGCAATGTAGAGGTTGGGGGAGACAGTTTGTCCCGTTTGACCAATCTGCAATGTGTGGTCGCACCAGCCCGCATCGACGACGGCGCGTGTCGCTCCCACACCTGCACCCAAGAGGTCTGCAAGTTGCTCGATGAGAGGGAAGTTTTCCGGGCCTTTAATGCCACGGCCTGCCGAGACGACAATATCTGCTTCGGTGAGAGATACGCGTGTGCCGCCCGTCGCTTCAAACTTGGTTTGTTTTGCTTTGGAAGCCGCCGCATCGACCGTGATGTTCTCGACCTTGCCTGCGCCCGCGTTTTCAGAAATCGGGTGCGCGTTCGGGCGAATCGTCACGACTTGTGGGTTTGTCTTTACCTTGAGCGTTACAAACGCTTTGCCTGAGTAGACCGGCTTCCGGATCTTCACACGGTCGCCGTCCATTGAAATTTCTGTTGCGTCAGAAATAACGCCTGTATCGAGAAGCGTCGCGATGCGCGCAGAGATGTCGCGTCCAATCCACGAATGCGGAAGGATCACAATTTCATACCCTTTGCTTTTTACTAAATCAGCAATCGCTTTTGAATACGCTTCGCCGTTATAGGTCGCAATCTCACCGACATAGACTATGTCCGCGCCATGCTTAGCAACTTCGGGTGCGCCCGATGCCGCTCCCGAACCAATCAGCACGCTGGAAACGGATCCGCCGAGTGCCTTTGCTACGCTCGTTGTTTCGCGCGAAGCTTTCTTGAGAACTCCGCCTGCGATTTCGCCTACTGCTAATATCTTTGCCATAAATTTCTCCTTGTATCCTTCGCTTAAATCGCTTTGATTTCTTCGCGCAGAGCTTTCACAAGCTCTTTCGCTTTCGCTGCGGCGTCTGCGCCCTCGATCGTGCGGCCGGCAGGGCGCGCAGGGGGCGGTTCAAATGCGACAACTTCGATTTTTGTGTCGCCCGAAATCGTTGCACTCTTGCTCTCGATGGGTTTTTTCTTAGAAGCCATAATTCCTTTGAGGGAGGGATAACGCGGTTCGTTGAGTCCTGCGTTTGCAGTAATGACTACCGGAAGCGAGGCTTCGTAGACCGCTTCGCCGCCGTCAGCTTCGCATTCAATCGTCGCTTTGTCGCCGGCGATTTCTACTTTCTTCGCGAACGAAACGCAACCCCAACCTTTGAGTGTGGCTAAGATGAGGGGTACTTGCCCGTTGTCGGAGTCGGCGCCTTGGCGGCCTGCGAGAACGACTTTGTAGTCTGCGCCTTCGATGGCGCCTGCGATCGCTTTTGCAATCCCATAGCTGTCGAGCATTTGGTAGCCGTCGACTTTAACGTGGACTGCTGTGTCTGCGCCCATTGCAAATGCAGAGCGGAGAGCGTTTTGCACCGAGTCGTCGCCCACGGCAAGCGCCGTAACGGTGCCACCCGATTTTTCTTTCATACGAATCGCTTCTTCGAGCGCTATCTCGTCGTAAGGCGAGATTGTCCATTTAATGCCCGCTTCTGAAATTTTTCCGCCAGAGACGTTAATTTTCGCCTCGGTGTCGGGCACTTGCTTAATCAAAACCAGT
>CAUJII010000106.1 GCA_963205035.1 Spirochaetota bacterium | reverse complement strand
CTGTGTAGCTTCTTTAAGAAGCGCATCCATCGGAATTTCTAAAATTTTCAGGATGACTTCTTGAAGCGCCTTCTCGTTTTTTTTCTCGCTTGAAGCTTTCTCCCAAAGCGCTCTGAAACTTTCTTTCGTGAGCGGCCGTTTATTTTTATGCGCTTTAATGACGAAGACTCTAAAATTACCCAACACCCACTTGAGCCGACGGTCGTAGTCGGAGTTCTCTTGCGTCGGCGTTAAATTTTTGATGTCTGCGAGAATGACTCCACGCGTCCGTTTTGCTGCAAGAACACAAGTCGCGAGGAGGAGGAGTAGCACTGTCTTACGGAGCATGTATCTTTTCGAGCGCGCATCGATAGAGCGTCGAGCACTTACGAGGTTAGGGGGCGCCGGGGTTTGTTAGGGGGTAAGAAGATGTGACATAATTCGCTATTTTAGCCGATGATTGATTATAGCACGAACAAAGTTACATACCCCCGATATTGAATTCGGCATGCTTGGCGAAACAGCTCGCTCGGAAATAGCAGCGTTAGTGGCAAGCCACCGCTTTTTTAGTGTACAAATGTCTATAAAACCTCAGCTTGCCATTGCGGGATCTCCATGACGCAGAAATTGCTCCAACTCTACAGCCGACTTACCTCTTATGGTTCGACCCGGAGCAGTGATACGATCTTGCGCCAATGGGAACAGAGTACCACCGCGCTGATTCTCATCAATGCGCTGCTCTTCGCTGCGTTGGCTCTGAGCGCACAACTGCTTAAAACGGCGGTACCCAAAGAACGCGAGCTCATTGGGCGGCGACGGGCGCGTGCCGAACGACGATTTCAAAGCGCTTTATGCGCAAATCGCCAACGGTGCACGCCTTGCAGCGAACAAATTACGTTAGGAGAATTACGACGCTTTCTTACGCCGGTATTTTGGCTCTGCCGGATGCTCGACAGGTAAGCCGGGCTTGATACGGTCAATATCACCCACGAGCTCTTTGTGCAGCTTGCGTTCGAGTTGGTCGACAAAGACCTTGCCGTCGAGATAATCCATTTCGTGTAAAAAGGCGCGTGCGAGGTCGCGCAAATCTTAATTTTGGGCCAAATTCCGGTCGTTGCGACCAAGCAGGCAAAGCCTGCGCAGGTCTCTGCTTACAGAGCGCAGCCGAAACGCCAGAATTTGCGCCCATTGGACAGCCCCACGGAGTTGGTTTCATCACTTTAGGGAATGGACTCAATACCCCACGGGCAGCCCCGTAGTACTATCGATTGCGGCGAGTTGATGTATGGGCAGTCCGCCAACCGTAGTGAAAGCACCGCCAGCATACACTGTAGAACCAGAAATATGTATAACTCCCACATTGCCGTTCATGTTAGGATCCCAACTCGATGCAGCACCCGACAATGTGGAAATCGCTGAGAGGTAATTTCGTGTTTGGCTGGCGATTGTCGTGTATGAGCCACCAACGTAAATGGTAGTCCCTGCTACTGTCAGCGCGGTTACGGCGGCGTCAGCATTCGGTGTCCAGCCACCCGTGCAACCGGTGTTATCAAAAGACGCAATCCTTGCCCTGAAGTAAGATGTTGGCGAACAAGATGAAGAAGCACCGTTAGCATTGAGGAACGAGCCGCCAGCAAATATGCTTGAACCATCAACTGTGATTCGGTATACCGTGCTGTCAACATAGGGATTCCAAGTATTTGCTGCGCCATCAGAGTTGTTCAGAGAGGCTAGCCTTGATCTCGATTGTCCGCCGATATTCGTAAATTCACCGCCGGCATAGATCGTTGAACCAGAAACGATCAGCGTGCGCACAATCCCGTTTGAGTTAGGATTCCAGCTCGATGGCACACCAGTCGACGTATTTATTGCCACAACGCGATTGCGGGGCTGAGCGTTAACGAAGCCAAAATCACCCCCCGCATAGGCCAATGAGCCCGAGAGGCTCACAGCCCGTACTGTGCCATCCACATCGGGATTCCAAGCCGTCGCACTCGCAGTAGAAGTATCCAGCGCTGCCAATCGATTCCGATTTTGACCACCGACATTGGTAAAACTGCCACCGATATAAACAGCACTGCCTGAAACTCCGATCGTATTGACGTCACCGTTAACGTCGGGATTCCACGGCGTCGGCAAACCGGTCGCAGCACTGAGGGCAGCGATCCTATTTCTGGTCAGTCCAGAAACCGTGCCAAAATCACCGCCCGCAAAAACGGTATTACCTGAAATAGCGAGTGCACGCGCGGTGCCCCCCGCATCAGGGTTCCACGATGTGGCGTTGGCCGTCGCCGCATCGAGTGCGGCCAAGCGGCTGCGCGCCGCGCCGCCGATATTCGTAAAATCGCCTGCCACATAGACAGTTGAACCCGAAATGGCGATACTATACACAGGCGAACCCGTTGCGTTCGCATTCCACGACGACGCGAGACCAGTCGTGCTGTCTAGCGCAGCGATGTAGCTGCGCGTTTGCCCACCAATCGTAGTGAATGCACCGCCAGCGTAGATCGTTGTGCCCGAAACGGCGAGTGTGTATACTGTGGTATTTGCGTTCGGATTCCAACTGATTGCGTTGCCGGTTGCGGTATCGAGCGCGGCAATGCGACTACGTGCGGCACCGCCGACATTGGCGAATTGTCCCCCGACATAAAGAGTCGTGCCCGATAAGGCCAAAGCATAAACGGTACCATCCGCATTGGGATTCCAACTCGTCGCCGTGCCTGCCGTTGAATCGAGCGCGGCGATGCGGTTGCGCGTCTGCCCACCGATAGTCATGAAGTTGCCGCCAGCATAGACGGTACTCCCCGAAACCACCAGCGCTCGCACCGTACTGCCAGCATTCGGGTCCCATGTGCTCACTGTGCCGCTCGCTGCATCGAGCGCAGCGATGCGATTGCGCGTCTGCCCGTCCACCGTCGTGAAGCTACCCCCGATATAAAGAGTGCTACCCGAAACGGCCATAGTTAATACGCTCCCATCGGCGTCGGGGTTCCAGGGATGCAAGCTACCGTTCGCATTGATGCGGGCGAGTCTGTTTCGGGTGATGGTGCCGATTCTTGTAAAACTCCCACCGATGAAATAGCCGCCAACCCCGTCGGAAACAGCGACATGAACTGTGCCGTGAATACGGTCGCTGGACAGAACAGCAGGCAAGCCGTCTGTATTGTTCAGAATCACCCCTGTACCGGTATAGACACCAAGACGCGTGAAGGTACCGCCTATATAGATGGTGCCCGATGATTCAACAATCGCGTTGACACTGCCGTTGGGCAAAAAGCGGGGCAAATTAGACAGCGCCCTGGAACCGGAAGCGGTGTTGCCCGCTGCATCAAATACAGAATTTGCAGCCACACCTATCTGATCCTGGTTCAGATCGCCCGCGACGGTTGCATTGTCGAGCATCAACCGGATACCGCCATCCGTGCCGTCGGCTTCGCCGATGACAGTCAGTGCCGTTGCGCCACCGGCGGCCACGTTGGTATAGGTGAATGCGCTCGCTGCAAAGATGTTTCCGCCAGATGTACTTGTGTAAACGCGCTCCGAGAAGCGCACATAGAGGCTCGCGTTTAAGGGAGATATTGCATCGACGATAATCGGGGCAACCTTGTCGGTTTCGATAATGGTTGCCGTTGCTATTACGACCGCCGCCTCGCCGTTCAAGCCCTTGAGCAATGGTTCGCTCGTCGTGGTGAGATCGGGTGTCGCGCCGGTGTCGAGTGCGCTACTCTCGTCGAACGCGAGGTAGATGACCTTATCGTCTTTGGTGTCGCCCGCGACCGTCGGATCAATGTACACATTGTTGTAGCCGGCGACGAGCCAGCGAATCGTCGTATTGCCCTGCGTACTCGCGTCAACATAGCCGGGGAAGCTACTGTCGGCAAGCGCGCGGTCGAACGTGATTTTATAGTGATCGATCTTACCATCTTGGTCGGTATCCATCGTCTCTGCCGAAACCGGTGTCGGCGGCCCGATCTCTCCGCGAAATTCTACCTGTGTGGGCCCTGGTAGTTTGTTACAAGAAATCGTTAACGCAATGGCGACACATGATAGGCAAAAAGCATTTTGTAGTTTCATGGTGTACCTCATAATCTAAACGTTAGGCCCCCCGTGGTGATGAGGATGCCCGCTGATGAACCGATATAAAAATACTGGCGATACATACCTTGAATCGTGAAGCCGAGCCTCGGCGTGATGCGAAAGTTGAGCTTGAGTCCCCCTTCGGCAAAGGGCGCACTCGTGTTGATCGTGTCCGTCGCCAGAGGGTTTCCCGCCGCATCCACGGGCAAGCTCGAAAGCGTCGAATAATCGAGCTTGAGGCTTGCCAAAGAAAATCCCCCGCCGACAAGCGGCATAATATTAAAGCGCCAGAAATCGAACCCATAACCCAAGTGCGCGGCGAGAGAAAAGTCTTTCGCTTCGGCTTTCATTTTTTTTGTGTCGTTCGCGACCGCAAGGGACGTCGAACCAAAGAGCGCGCCGCCCGTCAAATCGAGCGTGAGGCGCTGCCAAATAAAATCGTGGTAGCGGTATGTGGCATAGACGCCGATCGTCTGCGGCACATCTTTATTGTGTAGCTTCTGGTCTGTGCTAAAGATTCCGCTAAAAACAGCAGGTACCGAAACAGGAGAAATCGCCCCCAACAGACCTATCTCATGCGGCGAGATGTCGCCCGCGTCGATCACATCTTGGCCCAATTCACCCTTGTTGGGGAGTACTGCCTTCGCCTCAGCCACCACGCGCGCGGCGAGCTCTTCGACTTTTGTGAAAAGCGAAGCATCGGTCTTCATAATCATATCGAACTCGCTCACGACGCTCTTCTTGCCGACATCGAGCACGAAGACGTGTGCGCGAATGACATAACTGCCCGCGTGAAAGCCGCGCCGCGCTTTTTTCTCAATGATTGCTTGGTAATAGCCGCCGATTACCACGTCTTGCCGGGCCACCGCGCCGAGATTCAGGCCAAAACTGCGCGTGTAATTGTCGTCGGGCCAGAGAAATAAATTTTTGTTCGCCAATTTCTGCCAGTCTTCGTGCGGCATCTCGCGAAAATCGAATTTCGCTTTGAGGTTGTTTCTGACCGCCTCAGAGATCGAGTCTTCGAGGTAGTTGTAATCGGGGTTCTTGTCGAGATTCTTGAAATCCAGAATCATCACGCGCTGTAAGCGAGCCGCAGCCAAGGGTGAGAAAAAGCTGGCGAGGCATAGAGTAACTATGCAGGCCAAGCACGCGCGGATGGATACGTTGTTACGTTTCATTTTTTCTGCGTCAGACGGGAACTTTTAGTCAAGTTTCGGACACTATCGATAATGGAACAGTTAGTCAATCAGGAAAAGCATAAGTCTATTCAGGACTTCATTGAAAATGATTCTCAATTAGCTTGACGCGGCGAATTTCGCACCTATTGAGACGCATGGTCGATTATATTCTGGCTGGCGGCGCGGTTGCCGTTGCGGCAGCCTACCTTGTGTATCGCTTTGCATACGCTCGGCGTAAAGACGGCTGCGCCAAATGCACCCACGCGCCCAAGCATAGTTAGTCATGGCGACAAAAAAGAAGCCACTCGCGCCAACTCGACAGCTTTCAAGCCTTGTGCCTGGAGAAAGCGGCGTTATCTTGAGAACTCCCATAGAAAACGAAAGGCTCGCTGAAATGGGCCTCGTCCGAGGCGAAGAGGTCGTTCTTCTCAAAGTGGCACCCTTCGGCGACCCCGTCATCTTGGAAGTTCTGGGGGCGCCTATTATCGTGCGGCGCGCAGACTTAGCGGGCATCGAAGTCACATGACCCCCACCCGCATTGCCTTAGTCGGCAACCCCAACGCAGGCAAGACGACTGTTTTTAACGCGCTTTGCGGTGCTGCGCAGAAAACGGGTAACTATGCGGGAGTAACCGTTGAAAAGAAAGTCGGGCGGTTGCGCGCCGAACGCAACATCGAGGTCATCGACCTACCGGGTGCTTATAGTCTCAAACCTAAATCGGCAGACGAAGAAATAACCGAGCGCGTCATCTTGGGGCATGCGGGTAGAGAGCGTGTTCCCGATTTGAATCTGTTGGTGCTCGACGCGAGTAACCTCAAGCGTTCACTTTATATCGCCGAAGAGCTTCGAGAAAAGGGAGCCCCCGTTCTCGCAGTCCTCACGATGCGTGACGTTGCGGAGCGGCGCGGGTTTACCGTCGATAGCGCAGCGTTAGAAAAGGCGATGGGTGTGCGCGTCGTCGAAGTCACCCGTGGAGCAAAAGACCATATCGAAAATTTGAATCAAGCAATCTTGGATGCGCTCAATACCACAAAAAAGAAGGCCCCCCGCAAGACTAAAATCAATCCCACAATCGACGAACGCTACGCTGCAATCAACGCTGTGGTACGAAAAGCCGTAACGAAAAATCTTCGGCAAGACACGACCTCGGCAAGAATCGATAGCTTCCTCACACACCGGATTTTCGGCCTTGTAGCATTCTCTGTTTTGATCGGCTCGATGTTTCTGAGTATCTACGCGGGCGCGCAGCCGATGATGGACGCGATCGATTATACGATGAAGACCGTTGCGGGATGGGCTCGCACTTCGCTTACGGCTTACCCTCTCACGGCATCTCTCATCTCTGACGGAGCGATTGCGGGTGCGGGGTCTGTCTTTGTCTTCTTGCCGCAAATCATGATTCTCTTCTTCTTTATTGCAGTCTTCGAAGAAACAGGATACTTGGCGCGCGCCGCATTCCTCATGGATAAACTCTTGCATTGGACGGGACTCAACGGCCGGGCGTTCATTCCTCTTCTGTCGAGCTTTGCATGCGCAGTGCCAGCAATTATGTCGGCGCGCGTTATGCCATCCGACCGCACGCGCATGGCGACGATTCTCATTACTCCGCTCATGTCGTGTTCGGCAAGACTACCCGTTTACATTCTCTTCATCGGGTCTTTTATCGAACCGCGCTACGGTGCGCTGTGGGCGGCAGTCACTCTCTTCGGCATGCACCTCGTGGGGATTGTCGTCGCGATGCCTTTGGCGTGGCTCTTAAACCGCAAAGTCTTAAAGACGGGCCAGAGCCCTTTCATCTTGGAGTTACCCGAGTACCGCATGCCGCATTGGCCGAACGTCTGGCGGCGCGTGTACGATGCGGCGATGGATTTCTTGCGCGGCGTTGCCGGAATTATTTTTGCCCTCTCGATAACCATCTGGGCGCTTGCGTATTTTCCTCACGCACAGAAAACCACCGACAGTGTTTATACTGCGTTTTCGCAAGAGAAGAAGATGCCCGTCAAAGAAGTGCACTCGCTTGCAACCGAGACAAAACTTTCTGAAAAAGCGCAAGCGCTGAAATCGGATTTAGACAATGCGTTACGCGCCGCGCACCTGCGTGAAAGCTACTTGGGCCACTTTGGCCGTTGGGTGCAACCGGTTTTCGCACCTCTGGGCTTTGACTGGAAAATCTCTGTCGCGATTTTGGCTGCGTTTCCCGCGCGCGAGGTCTTCATTTCGACTTTGGGAATT
This sequence comes from Spirochaetota bacterium, assembly GCA_963205035.1. Taxonomy (GTDB): domain Bacteria; phylum Spirochaetota; class Leptospiria; order Turneriellales; family Turneriellaceae; genus Turneriella. Next base: position 387 of record CAUJII010000106.1, on the reverse strand, counting down.
ATCTATAGCGTTGCCGACACCGATGCAGAGCCGGAAGCACTCAGCAAGAAGCTCCTCAATGAAAAAAAGAAAGACGGCTCGCCGCTTTATAGCGTTCTCTTAGCCGTCACTGTCATGATCTTTTTCGCCCTCTGTGCGCAGTGCATGAGCACACTCGCGGCGATTCGGCGCGAACTCAGAAGCACGCGGTGGGCGATTACAGTTTTTATTGTCTTAACATCGATTGCTTATCTTATGGCAATGGCTGTATGGCAGGTAGGCTCGCTTTTCACTTAATCCCGTTATCGTTCTAAGTGCTTGGTTTAGACAACGATGCAAATCAAAGGTTTCTTATACCCGCACTTTGAGAACAGAACGACAGAACACCGCTTTATTTTAGAAAACAAT
>CAUJII010000105.1 GCA_963205035.1 Spirochaetota bacterium | reverse complement strand
GATATTGTGCCCTAAATTTCCGCTTGTTTGGTTGGCATCAAAATCTGTCGTTTTATCACCAATTCTATCGATTTCTGCACCAAAATTTGTATCACCATAAACGGTACGTGTATTTTTGCCATTACCAAGCTGGCATTCGTGGGAATCATTCGAAAGTTTTAATTTCGAGTCGATATGGTTTGCAGAACTACCGAATGCTCCGGTCGATTTTGATGCTATGACAAAATATCCATTTGCGGCAATCAATGCGCCTGGCGGTAAAGTGACCGCGGCATTCGGAGTACCATCGTCAGTTGGCGGGTCTGGGAGGGTATAAGCAGTCCCATCCTTAGTGCATGCAAACTTCCAACCACTCATGTTAATCGGCGAAGACGTCGTATTATAGAACTCCACAAACTCGTCGCCAGAATCGTTCGTTAAGCTATTTGCGTAACTCCCCATCCACATAATTTCACTGATAACCACCTCGCCTGGCGCCGCAGTGTCGCCGACATTACTGACCACCGTCGAAGCCGCGCCAATGCGGTCGAGGTACGCCCCCACAATTTCGGCGGCTCTGCGTCCTCTAAGCTCGATGAGGAGACTGTCGTCGGCGGAATTTGCCTGCGAACGCAAAGAACCCGTGTAGATGAAGACCTTTGCCGCCGCAGAGCCTCTATCGACAACGAAAATGTTAGCACTCGCACGGACATTGTTGTTGAGGTATTGGTGTGGGCCAGTGAGGGTGTATGCTTTCGAGCCGACACCAAATAACGCAGTCGTCGAAAAATAACTCTTGATACTGACGCCATACGCAGTCTCTAAGCGCGAGAGCGTTTTCGCTACGTCTAAATCCGCCTTCTTCGAGTTTGTCGTCTCGAAACCCGTCGAATAAAATTCGATGGCTTGCGTAGCCTCGGAAAGATTCGTACTGAGCACATCGAGCGGTTTTTCTTGCGGTCCCCAGAAAGCGCCGATGACTTGATCGAGCGCCGTAAACTTCGTATTGAAATCGGTGCGCGCTTTACCGTAACCAAAAAGAAGCTGCGAGAACATACTCGACTCGCGCAAGAAATCGCGCGCCAACCCAAACTGCGGGCTGCCAATCTTAAAAGCAACAGCTGGTGTCTTCGTCATCTGCGTGTCGTCGACAGCAGAGGTGGAAATCCAAATGTATCTTTCATCTGCGAGGCAATAGTTATGCCGCATGACACCCGTGCCCAAGTTGCCGTAAAGCAGTTGGCCTTTCCCGGTTTGCCCAGGGGTTGTGACGACGGTGAATGCACCGCTCGCTTTGAGCGTCACCGAACCCGCATCGGTATCTGCCACGTTCGCGTCGAACGCCACCTTGACATCGACTTGCGCACGCGAGCGTTCGATCAGTGCTTGCGTGACATCGGTTGCAGCGAGCGCCGAGAACGCGCAGTGGAGCGATTCCTTTGAGCCGCGTATCACTTCGAGAAGTCCGGCCTTCATTCCGCCGTCGGTCTGCGCGTTGAAGTCGGTTGTGTAGATAGTGAAGCCCTCTATCGACTGAGGCGTCTCGCCCAACGGATTGCCGTTGCAAGATAATATTGCTGTTAAGATAAATGCAGTGGCAGCGGCGGTTACGCTCCGCATGCGGGAATTAGGAGTTTTTGCTGATAGGCCGCGCATGACCGAGAGAGCCTTGCCGATATACAGATGCAAGCTCTTTTCCCTCATCTCTGACCAGGTCGAATCGTGGGGTGGAGTAACTATTACGCGCCCCCGCATCCGCTGATTTCGTCGAAAAAATGTAATAACTATTACAAAGCCCCGCTTTCTCTCAAAATCCACTTTTTTGTAATAGTTAGTCCGAAATTCACATTTTTTTTCTGAAAAGTGAGAAAAAAACACGGTTTCTTGGTATTTAATATATAGAGGGGGAGTAATCCCACAAGTGGGATCGATACCCCCCTAAGGAGAAAATATGAAAGAGAAACAGTTAGTCACAAGTGTGAGCTTGCCAGAGGCAGAGGCCGGGTTGTGGCGGGCAAATCGGGCGGAGATTATGCAGTTTTCTGAGCGGTATTTGAGAATCAAGATGCGGAACCAGATTCGGCGTGCCGTAACGCGGAAGTATAACCGGGTCGATGGGGAGTTTGCGATTGTGACGACGCGGTTTGCACCGACGGAGTACGATACGCTGCATTTTGTGGCGGCCGCGCTGAGGGTGAGTGTGTCGCTACTTATCTATGGGCTCATTCTGCTGTGGCAAAAGCCGTCACGGCGTGCCATCCGTCGCTTCTTTTCGATTAACTATTCCGCAGATTCAGAAGGGTGGGATACTTCCGCCGGCTTTTTGGAGGAAAGCATCACTTTTTGGGCGGTAGAAAACCCAGGCGACCCGCCACCGGTGCTCGCAGGGTAACCCTCCCCTCTAAATACTCAAATTGCGGCAGGCAGCCTTCGCGGCAATCGCCTTGCTAAACGCTAAACGCCATCATGTAGAACATCTGGCCTAAGCCGACAATCGCTCCCAAGACGGCGCCCATCACAATCAAAATCCACTCGTCTTCTTGGAATGCCGAGCGCAAGAGCGATTCGAAATCTGGACCGGGTAAATCCTTCATGCGGCCATAGATGGTCGCTTTAACATTCATCGAGCGGTTGATGAGCTTCTCCATCGTTTCGGATGCCTGCGAAAGATTTGCCGCCAACTCAGAAGTCATTTGCTTGCGGCTTTCGTCACTCGCCCTCTCGAACACTGCGACGTTTTCCGATGTTGCTCCCACAGACTTTAGTTCTTGCACGATGCCCTGGGTCAGCGTCTCAACGACGGTGCGGCTAATGCGGCGATAAAGCACTTCGTCTAAGATGTTCTTGCCGTTCAAGACGTGGTCTGCGAACATTGCGGAAAATTTTTCGGAGACTTCTTGCTGTCTTCTATGGAAAAGTCCTTGGTATTTAAAAAAGAAGAAATAAGTTTTTTCGACCATCGGCCTAAAAATCATGAGGAGCGCCAACCAGTTGGTGACATAGCCCACGATAATCCCTTGCACGGGGAGCGTCCACTTTCCCGGATAAAGCCACCAGATGAGCATCTGCACCAAGCCGAAAAGGCTGCCAAAATACCAGCCCGAGCGGCCGATGAATTTGAACTCCTTGCGTCCGATTTCTTGAAAAAGATCGACCAGCAAATGGGTGCGATCGCCGGTGAGGTTGCGCAGAACCATGGCTTTGAAATTGAATACCTTACCGACATCGTTTTTGAGCTGGCTCGTAATCTCGACCAGACGTTCTTCGGATTGGCTAACCGCTTTTGCGACGACTGCGCTATCATTCGCAAGAGCCTTCTTCTGTAAATCTTGTGGTAGCGTTTCAACAATCTTGTGTAACATCGATGGGACGTGCTCTCTCAAGATAGGTTTATACGATTCGGCGAGTTTATCTGCCGGGATTTTGTCGAAAAAATCTTCGACCTTGATGAGCTTCTCGCTCAAGATGTTGACGACCTTGAGCGCCAAGCCCGTCGCCTTGCGAGGGACAATCCCCTGCCAGCCTAAATAAGGAGGAAAGAGACCGATAAAGCGCAACGGATAGAACATCATCTTGAGCGCGGCG